>CAZDFV010000440.1:0-2607 GCA_964504495.1 uncultured Rhodothermales bacterium | reverse complement strand
CGAGCGCCCGCCCCGCGGCGACGAGCGCGGCCGGGTCCGGGAGCCCGCTGGGCGGCTCGAGCGCGACGGCCAGCCCCTCGACCAGCCCGACGGCCGGCGACGCCCCGAGCACCGGCACCCCGAACTCGCGCGCGAACACGTGGACCAGCTCGTGCGCCAACGTGCCCGGCACCTCGTCCTCCAACATGTGGACCTGGGGCGACGGGAGCCACACCGGCGTCACGCTCGTCCGCCGCGACCCGATCAGGGCGGCCTTCGTGTCCGGGTCCGGGTAGAGGTACAGGTCGACGGGCTCGTCCGGCGCCACGCCGAGGCGCCCGCGGAGCTGGCCGTAGCGGTAGAGCGCCTCGTCGGCGAGCCGCTCGGCCCGCGCTGGGGGCGTCTCCGGGTCGAGGTGGAGGACGACGGGCCCGGCGTCGACGCGGAGCGAGAGCGCGTCCCGGAGGTTCTCCGCGCTCTGCTGGATGCCGAGCGGGACCGCCCACACGTAGCTGAGGCCGAGGAGGGCGGCCAAGGACGCCCCCGCCACCGTCGCCCCCCGCCCCGCTGGCGGCGCGCCTCCGCCAGACCGCGCGCCCCGCCACCGGGCCCAGGCAAAGAGCACGGCGGCCCAGAGCAGCGTCTGCCCCTTCGCCGCGACGAGGCCGGGCCGGACCGCCAGCTCCTCGTCGTAGATCGGCCCGAGGACGCCCCCGAACACGTGGCTGTAGGTGAAGAGCTGGGGGTGGAGCCGGAGGTCCGCGGCCACGCCCCCGAGCGCCCACAGGACGCCGACCCCCACCAGCCACGCGCCCGGCCGGCGCAGACCGGACGCGCCCAGCGCGCTCGCCAGCGCGAGCCCGAGGAGCACGCTGGGCGGCGCGAGAAGCCAGAACAGAACGAACCCCTGGCCGTAGCCGCAGTTCGGCCGCCACAACAGCGACGCGGTCAGGAGCGCGAGCGGGACGAGGAGGAGCCCGACGTGCCACGCCGCGAGCCGGGCCGCCGACACGTCGGGCTCGCGGAGCGCGTGGAGCCCGGCCGCGAAGAACCCGACGCCCGCCACGACCGCCGACGACTCGGCGTGGAGGAGCCCGAACACGGGGACCGGCCAGAGCGCGGCGCACACGGCGGCGTAGGCCGCCGCCGGCGCCCACAGCCGCCGCGCGAGGCCGGGCACCTAGAGCAGGTCGAACGTGACCCCGACGGCCAGGGACTCCCGGAACTGGAGGTCCTCGCTCACGTCGCCGTCGTAGAGCGCCGTCGCGTCGAGCGTCACGTTGAGCAGGCTGTTCACCTTCAGGACCAGCGAGTTCTCGAACAGGGCGTCCGGCGCCGTCTCGCCGAGCTGGCCGAACCCCTGGAAGGCCGAGAGCCGGCTCCGCAGCCGGACGTTCTCGACGAGCGGCCCCTCGAACACGGCCTCCGCATCGACCCCGGCCTCGACGCGGACGGGCTGGTCGAGCGCGTTCCCGTACACCGGCCGGAGCCGCTCGACGCGGACGACGGTCTCCTTTAGCGCGAGGCCCGTCCGCGCCCGGAACCCGCCGCCCGGCCGGTACGCCACGCCGACCGACTGGCCGAGCGTGAGCGGGGCGAGCGGCCCCGAGACCTGGACCTGCTGGCCCGGGACGACCGGGAGCGAGGGGTAGTCCTCCGGCGCCGGGTCGTAGTCGAACCCGGCCGCGAACTGCGTCCGCGCCGAGAACGCGGCGGCCGGGCGGACCGCGTTGTCCGAGACCAGCTCGGCCGAGACGTCGTAGCGGGCGACGTCGGCCGCCTTCCGGAACTCGAGCGTGTCCTGCCGGAGCACCCCGAACGCGAGCCGGGCCGACTGCGCCACGAGCACGCCCCGCACGACGCGGTCGAACGTGCCCTCGGCCGAGGCCGTGACGGCGAGCGCGTCGACGCCGCCCTCCTGCCAGTTCACGTGCGTCGCCTGGTTCCCGGCGAGCGAGGCGGTCAGCGACGTCCGCCAGCCGTCGGCGGCCCGGAGCGTGTCGCCCGCCGCGGCCTCGTCCTGCGCCCAGACGCGCGGGGCGAGGACGACGACGGCGAGGGCGAGGAGGAGCGGGCGCATGGCGGGGCGAAAAAGAGAGGGGCCGCACCACAACCGTGGCGCGGCCCGCTCAATCGGGGAGAGCGCGGTGCTAGGACGCGTTCTTCTTCTCCTGGATGTCGACGCGGATGTCCTGGGCCATCTGCTTCAGCTCCTGCATCCCCTTGCGGACGCGGGTGCCGGCGGCCTTGTTGTCCTTCTCGTAGAACTTGTTGAAGTCGTCCTCGAGGGAGTTGACGTGGTCGCGGAGCTTGTCGAACTGGTTCGCCATGACGGGGAGGGGGATGGGGTTGGGAGAGCGGGGTCGGAGACCGGAACCGGCCCCTGAGGGACCGCAGGGGCGGTCAACATAGCCCCCCCCCTCGTCGGCTGTCAAGCGGCACCCCCCGCGTACGGGCGAAAAAGCGCGATTCTGAACCCCACCCCCTGGCCCGGTCGCTAGCCGACCACCTCCGGCCCGCCGGGGCTCCCCCCCTCCCGGAGGGCGCCCCGCCCGACCGCGACGACGCGCCCGCCCGCGCCGAGGGCCCGGCCCACGCCCGCGGCGTCGCCCAGCGCCTCCCGCACGG
>CAZDFV010000439.1:0-2612 GCA_964504495.1 uncultured Rhodothermales bacterium | reverse complement strand
CGCGGCGGCCCCGGCGGATGGCGGCCGGGCTCGTCCAGGACTACGTGCTCGGGCCCCTCGTCCGGCCGGTCCGCCAGCGGCTCCGGCCGCCGGCCGACGTCCACTTTGCCCACCCCGACCTCGGCGTCGGCCCGCCCCCGCCCGAGCCGGCCGTCTGGACCGACCGGGCCGCCCTCTACGCCGAAGTCACGTCCCCGACCCTTCCGCGGGCGTTTGAGGCGGCCTACGCCGCCGCCTCCGCGCACGGGGTCGAGCCCCGGTTCCCCTTCGCCGACCGCCGGCTCGTGGCGCTGAGCCTCGCGCTCCCCGCGGAGCAGCGGCTGCAGGACGGCCTCACCCGGTCGGTCCTCCGCCGCGCCCTCGCCGACCGGCTCCCGCCCCCCGTCCGCGACCGGACGGACAAGGCCCGGCTGGGGAGGAACTTCACCGGCGCCCTGTTCGAGCGGAGCGGGGAGGCCCTTCGGCGGGCCGTCTACGACGATGTCCGCCACGTGGCCGACCTCGTCGACGTGCCGGCCCTCCAGGGGGCCTACGAGCGGGCCGTGCGCGAGCCGGCGTCCCAGGATCAGCTCGCCCTCCCGCTCTGGCGGGCCGTGGCTCTGGCGCGGTGGGCGGCCCTGGGCGGCGGCCGCTCTTGAGGGGGGGGGGGGCGGGGGCCGTCTCCGCTCCAAAAACGCACCCTGCTTTGAGTCGGACACCGTGCGGGCGACCGTGCGATCAGACGTCGGCGTGCCCTATCCTGAACGCTACCGAACCGCCGCCCGGCGACGTCCTGACCACGAGGGCCACGGATTTACGCAGGGGCGCCTGATCGGCCGTCTTCCCCCACCGCCCCGCTCCCATGACCGACACCGCGCCCCGACCCTACGCCCCCCCCACGCTCCGCCCCCTCGGGTCGGTCGAGGCCGTGACCGCCGGCGACCGGTCGGGCTCGCTCGACCAGCTCGTCGGCTCGTCCGGCGGGTTCCTCGACGACGGGACCTCGTGAGCGTGGCGACCTCCACTCCGCCGGCTGGCGCCCCGTCCGACGCTCCGGGCGGGGCGCTGGTGTACGAGGCGTGCGGGCTCCGGCTCCGCTCGGAGCTCGCGCTCCCCGGGCTCCGCCGGTCGGCCGGGACTGGGGCCGAGGTCGCCGTCCGACGGGGCCCGGTCGACGGGCCGGACGGGTACCCCTCGACCGGGATCGCGGCCGTGCCCGGGGCCCAGGCGGACCGGCTCGCGTGGTACGGCCGCGCCCGCCTCCGCGTCGCGGACGGCGAGGTGGTCGCCGACGGCGACGACGAGGCGTTCCTCCGCCAGTGCGTCGTCGGCCCCGGCCTCGGCGTCCTCCTCCACCGGCGCGGCCGGCTCGTCCTCCACGGGAGCGCCGTCGAGGTCGACGGGCGGGCGGTCGTCCTGCTCGGGGAGAAGGGGGCGGGGAAGTCGACGACGGCGGCGGCGCTGCTGGCGCGCGGGCACGCCCTGGTCACCGACGACCTCGTCGCGCTGGCGGAGCCGCCGGGCGGCGGAGCGCCCCTCATCGCGCCGGGGCCGGCGCAGATGAAGCTGTGGCCCGAGGCGGCCGAGGCCGTCGGCGTGGGGGGCGAGACCCGGCCGTTCGCCGAGGGGTTCGCGAAGGGCGTCTGGCTCGGGGCGCGTCTGGCCGCTTTGCCGGCACCGGTCGGGCTCGTCTGTACGCTCGCCTGGGGCGACCGGCTCGGCCTCACGCCGATCGCCGGGGCCGCCGCGTTCGGCGGCGTGTTCGGCCACGCCTACGCCCCCCGGTTCCTGGGCGCCGGGGCCGCCGCGGTGCTCGTCGAACCGGTCGCCCGGTTCGTCGGGGCCGTGTCCGTGCGGCGGCTCGTACGGCCGAAGGAGTTGGACGGGGTGGGGGCGGTCGTCCGGGCGCTGGAGGCGGCCGTACGAGGGGGGTGACCCGCCGGAGGGGGACGGCGGCTGGCCCCCGGACCTACCTTCCGGGGCCCCGACCGCTCCCGTGTCCTCCGCTCCCCACATCGACCCCTCCGCCCGGATCGGCGCGGGCACGGACGTCGGCCCGTTCGCCGTCGTCGGCGCGGGCGTCGTCGTCGGCGCGGAGTGTCGGATCGGGCCCCACGTGGTCCTCCACGAGGGGGCCGTGGTCGGCGACGGCGTGCGGATCGACGGCCACGCGAGCGTGGGGAAGCAGCCGATGCGGGCGGCCAACAGCGCGGCGACCCGCGCCGACCGCCAGCCCCCGGCCGAGGTCGGGGACCGGTGCCTCATCGGGACGGGCGCCGTCGTCTACGCGGGGTGCCGGCTCGGCACGGGCGTGCTCGTCGCGGACGGGGCCACGGTCCGCGAGGACGTCGTGGTCGGGGACTACACGATCATCGGGCGCGGGGCGGCCGTCGAGAACGCGTGCCGGATCGGACGGTACTGCAAGCTCGAAACGAACGCCTACCTCACGGCCCACTCCGTGCTCGAGGACCGCGTCTTCCTCGCCCCGGGCGTGCTCACGAGCAACGACAGCGTCATGGGCCGGCCGGCCGGGCGGCCCCGCCCGTTCGCCGGGGTCACGGTCCGGCGCGGCGGGCGGCTCGGCGTCGGGGCCGTCGTCCTCCCGGGCCGGGAGGTCCGCGCCGACGCGGTCG
>CAZDFV010000438.1:0-2613 GCA_964504495.1 uncultured Rhodothermales bacterium | reverse complement strand
GCGCCGCCAGCCGGCCCGGCCCGGTCGGCCGCGCGGCGTACGTCGTCACGCGGACGGCCTCGCCCGGGTGCGACGGGACGACGAACGTGGACTCCGGGTGGGGCGACGCCGCGGGGGCGTCCTGAGCGGCGGCGGGGGCGGCGAGGGCGGCCAGAAGGCCGAGGGCGAGCGGGAAGCGCATGGCCGGCGGGGGAGGGGGCCCCCTCTCAACTCAACCGACTCGCCGCCGGAACCCGGCCGTTCCTCACCGGGCCGGGATGGAACCGGACCGTTCCCTCAGCGCCACCTATTCGGGCGGGGGCGGGCCGTTGCGGCGCAGGCGGTTCCGAATCCAGCGGTCGCAGTACGCATTGACCTCGTCTTCGAGATAGAGCGCGTGGAGGGAGAGGACCTCGTCCTGTTTGGTGGACGGTAGCGCGCTCGTCTGTCGCAGCACCGCGCGCACCTCGCCGTCCTCCAGGCCGAGCGCGTCGGCCGTCGCGGTCCGGGCGCGGGCGCGGATGGCGAGGTGCCCGTCGGGGTCCCGGTCCCGGATTGCGGCGAGGGCCAAGAACGCGTCCTGCGTCGAGCGCCGAATCGTGGGGTAGGTGTCCATGAGAGACCGGGGGGATGGCCTCCCAACGGCGAACGCCGTGCCACCCCGGCCCGCGCCCGCGACCCGGCGCGGAGTGCAACGCTGCCGCGACGGCGGCGGCGGCCCAACGGGGCGGGGGGGCGCTCCCCGCCGGACGACGCCGCGCGAGCCCAGACCGCGTGGCCGTCCCGTCCCGCTGGCGTTCCAGATCGGACCGCGAGGCGACGGACGCTAGCCGGCCGCTCCAAACGACCGGACCCGCTCGACGAGCCGGTAGGCGGCCACCCCGAACGCGACCGACACGTTGAGCGACCCTTTCGACCCGTACTGCGGCAGGCCGACGACCAGGTCCGCCGCGGCGAGGACGCCCCCGGGCACGCCCGCCACCTCGTTGCCGAGGACGAGCGCTAGCGGGAACGCCCCCGCGGGGACGGCGGACGGGTACACCGACGCCGGGGTCCGCTCGAGCGCGGCGACGGTGTACCCCTCGGCCCGGAGCCCGTCGAGCGCGGTCTCTACGTCCGCCTCGTGCGTCCAGGGCACCGAGTCCTGGGCGCCCAGCGCCGTCTTCGCCACCCCCCGGTGGTCGGGCGTCGGGCTGAACCCGGTGAGGACGACGCGCGCCAGCCCGGCCGAGTCCGCCGTGCGGAACACGGAGCCGACGTTGTACGCCGAGCGGAGGTCGTGGGCGACGACGACGAGCGGGTGGGGCGGCACGGAGCTGGCGGGACGGATCGGCGCCTCGGGCGTACACCCCTCCCCATCACGCCGATCCCCCATGCCCCGGACCGCCCTCCTGCTCGCCCTCGCCGCCCTCGTCCTGGCCCCCGGCTGCACCACGCTCCAGCAGCTCGCCCAGCTCCGCGAGGTCGACTTCGCGCTGGACCGGCTGAGCGACGGGCTCGTCGCCGGCGTCGACCTCGACCGGCTGGCGGGCCGCGACGTGAGCGCGCTCGACCTCGCGCGCCTTGGCCGGGCCGCCGCCGAGGGCGAGGTGCCGCTCCAGTTCGTCCTCCACGTCGGCGCCGAGAACCCGGGCGAGAACGCCGTCGCCGCCCGCCTCGTCTCGCTCGACTGGACCCTCTTCCTCGACGGGACCGAGACGGTCTCGGGCGTCTACAACGACGACCGGCTCATCCCGCCCGGCGGGCGCGTGGACCTGCCGGTGTCCGTCGAGCTCGACCTCGTCCGCTTTTTCGGTCGGAACGTGGGCGACCTCGCCGAGCTCGTCCAGGCCCTCGCGACCGACGAGGGGCGCCAGACGATCCGCCTGGAGGCCCGGCCGTCCGTCAACACCGACCTCGGGCCGATCCCGTACCCCGGCACGATCTCCATCGAGTTCCCGGTCGGCGAGGAGGCCGGGGCGTAGGCCCCGAGCCCCGCCGGCACCGCGCGGCGGGGCGGCGTACGGGGCGCGGCGGCCGCCAGCCGGCAGAACGGGGACGGAGAGGGCACCACGGCCCAGGCGCCCAGGACTGCGCTCGCCTGCGCGCGGCCGCCCGACGGCGTCGCGGGCCCCGGTTCCGACCTCGTCGCCGGCGGTCCGGTCCCGCCGCATTTCGTCCCGAACCCACGGTCGGGACGGCTCGGGTCAGGAGCCCCGCCGGAGCCCCCGCGTATCTTGGCAGCGCTTCCGATCTGTGGGCCGGGCGCCTTCCGAACGCGTCCGGCCCCGCCCCATTTCGTCCCCATCTGCATGGCCTCCGAGAACCGTCCCGACCGCCCCGAGCCCGCCCGCCCCGGCCGCCGGTACACCACGCGCGCGTTCCTCCTCCCCGACGACGACCCGGCCGAGGCCGGCGACGGGGCGGCCCCCGACGACCTCCCCGAGGAGACGTTCGGGGCCGGGCCGGAGACGGACGACGCGGACGCCCTCGCCGCCCCGCTCGCGCTCGAGGACGCGGGCGGGCCCGAGAAGGCGGCCGACGACGCGGAAGGCGAGACACCTGAGGCCGGTCCGACGGCCGGGCTCGGCGCCACGATCTCGGCCGCCGGCGCGGGCGTCGTGGGCGCCCTCGCCGACGCGCTGGCGGGCGACG
>CAZDFV010000437.1:0-2620 GCA_964504495.1 uncultured Rhodothermales bacterium | reverse complement strand
CGATCGGGGCCCACGCCCCGTCCGACCTGTGCGCGAGGCCGGACCACCCGAGCGCGTAGACGGTCCCGTCCGGCCCGACGGCGACCTCGTCGACGCTCCCCTCCAGGGGCCGCCCCGACGTCCCCACGCTGACGCCGACGAACGCGCCCGGCGCGCGGGCCCCGGCCGTCGGGGCGGGGCCGCCGACCTGGGCCGCGGCGGGGGGGAGGGCGAGGAAGAGCGCGAGGGCGAGGAGGCGGGGCATGCGTCGAGGGCGATGAGAGGGTCCCGTATCGACCGGCCGGCGCGAGCCGTAAAGGCCTCGCCCCGCTGCCTACCCCCGCGGTCCGCAGCAGGGGCGCCCCGGCCTCCGTACGCCCGGGCAGACCCCGCCCCTCCCGCCCGTGCGCCTTCTCCTTCTTCTCGGCCTCCTCGCCCTCGCCGCGTGCGACGCGGCCGCCCCACCGGCGACGGACGCCGAGATCGAGACGGACCGCGACCTGTACCTCGCCGTCGTCACGCCCGACGCCGTCCGGTTCGACGCGGACCTGGTCTACACCAACACGTCGGGGGAGACCGTCTTCTTCACCGGCTGCCGGGTGCCGGAGAACCCGGTCCTCGAAAAGTGGGTCGGCAGCGAGTGGACGGTCGCGTTCAGCCCGATCTACCTCGCGTGTCTGGGTCCGCCCGTCGCGGTCGAGCCGGGGGAGACGTTGGAGTACGCCCTCCACGTCTACGCCTGCACGCGCGAGCGGTGCGGGCCGGACTGGCTCCCCGGTCCGGCGCCCGAAACGGTGCCGGGGACGTACCGCGTCCGCGACGTCGTGGCGACGGACGTCGAGGGCGGGCTGCCCCGGTCGTCCCGGACGATCCTCTCCAACACGTTCCGCGTCGAGGTCGCCGGCGGGCTCCGCTGACCGGCTAGCGGCGGCCGCCAGCGACTCAGGGGCCGAGTTCAGCCAGCACCGCGTCCTCAGCGGTGTAGTCCGGCCGGCCCGCCCCGTCCCGGAGCGACCGCTCCCAACTGGCGGTCCGTGCAAGAGACTCCCCGAGCGCGACCGGCTCCTCGAACCCCAACTCCTCACGGATCCGACCCGTGTCCGTGGCGAGGCCGTAGCGGAAGTCGAGCGGCTGGCGGAGCGGCCTGGGGAGGCGCTCGGCCGGCACCGCCACGACCCGGCCCGCCCACCCGACGGCGCGGCCGATGGCCGCGACCCACTCCCGCTCGGTCGGGGCTGACCGCTCACCCACGTTGTAGACGCGGCCCGCCGCGCGGTCGTCGGCGACGGCGAGGGCGACGGCCGCCGCGACGTTCTCGACGTAGCCCCGCGTCCACCGCCAGCCCGCCTGAGCGTGGGAGAGGAGCACGGCCGGGCGGCCGTCGTCCATCCGCTGGAGGTACGGCCGGAGCCGGCGCTGCCGGTCACCCGGCCCCCAGACGGCGGGGAGGCGGAGGACCGTCCCTGTCAGCCCCGGTGTGCCCAGGACGACGCGTTCGACGGGGATCTTGTCGTAGTCCTCGGCCCACGTCTCGCCCAGGCCCGCCCCCCGGTACGGGAACCGCGTCTCGCGGAGCGGGGCCCCCTCCGCGAGCGGCGTCGGGTCGGGCGGGGCCGAGGACCGCCCCCGGAGCCCGTCGTAGTTCCGGTAGACGTCGGCGCTCGAGAGGGCCACGAGGCGCCAGGCGAGGCCGCCGAACACGTCGGCCACCGCCCGCGCCTGCCGCTCCGTGTACGGGACGACGTCGAGGACCACCTCTGGCCCGAATCGCCCGACCTCAGGGAGCGCGCGGGCGAGGGCGCCGCGGTCGCCGACGATCCGAGTGACCCCGGCTGGGAGGTCCGCGTCGGTCCGGCCTCGGTGGAGCACGGCGACCTCGTGCCCGCTCCTCACGAGGCGACGGACGATGTGGGGGCCGAGAAACCCCGTGGCTCCGATGGCGAGCACCCGCATCACGCTGTGCGGCCCGCCCCACTGGCGGACGTAGCCGGCAGGGCACGGTCTACCCGGGGATGCCGGGCTCGGTCATGGAGCGCACGTCGAGGACGCGGTCGACGTGCTCGGCCGGGATGAGGTCCATCTCGAGGAGCACGTCGCGGACGGACCGGCCCTCGGCGGCCGCCTTCTTCGCCACCTTCGACGCCTGGTCGTAGCCGATCTCGGCGTTGAGGGCCGTCGCGATCGACGGGTTCTTCTCCAGCAGCTCGCGGGCGCGGTCGCGGTTGGCCGTGATCCCGTCCACGCACCGCTCGCGGAAGGCGTCGCACGCTCCGGCCAGGATCTCGATGCTCTCGAGCATGGCGTGGGCCATGACCGGCATCATCACGTTGAGCTCGAAGTTCCCGTGCTGCCCGCCGACCGTGATCGTGACGGCGTTGCCCATGACGCGGGCGCACACCATCATCATAGCCTCCGACATCACCGGGTTCACCTTGCCCGGCATGATCGACGAGCCCGGCTGGACGGCCGGGAGCTGGATCTCGGCCAGCCCGCTCGTCGGGCCGCTCGACAGGTGGCGGACGTCGTTGGCGACCTTCATGAGCGAGACGGCGACGGTGTTGAGGGCCCCGGCCGCCGACACGTAGGCGTCCTTCGCCGCCTGCGCCTCGAAGTGGTTCTCGGCCTCGCGGAAGTCGAGCCC
>CAZDFV010000436.1:0-2634 GCA_964504495.1 uncultured Rhodothermales bacterium | reverse complement strand
CGCTCCGCCAGCGGGACAGACGGTGCCGGAACAAAGGCGTGATGCTCGCCAGATCTACCCCCTCTAGCTCCCCCTGTCCAGGGGGAGGACTCATCGCGACCCGTCATACTCCGCTGACCTGCCCTACCCCCCTGGCCGGCACCGCCAGTCGGACGCACGCCGCGCACGGCATCTGCCTCTTCCAGCGTGTCATCCTGAGCGGAGCGAAGGATCTCAACGCGAGCCGGCTAGTCCGTCGGCGCTGGCACAGTCAGCGTGTGATGCCGGCGCTGAGATCTTTCGCTGGCGCTCAGGATGACACGCGGGGGGGCTCCGCGTCTGCCCGCGCCCCGCTGGCGGACGCCGCCCGCCCCGCCCCGCGCTAGATGTCCACCGCCGCTGCCCCCGCCGCGCACGCCCGCGCGCCCCTGTTCAAGATGAGCGGCGAGGTCGCCGCCGCGGCCGGGCTCGTGTTCGTCCTGTTCGTCATGGTGGTGCCCCTGCCCGGGTTCCTCCTCGACCTCCTGCTGGCGACGAACATCGCCATCAGCCTGGCGATCCTGCTGACCGCGTTCTACGCCGAGCGACCGCTCGACTTCGGCATCTTCCCCGGGCTCCTCCTCGTCACGACGCTGTTCCGGCTGTCGCTGAACGTGGCCTCGACTCGGCTGATCCTGGGCGAGGCCCAGGCCGGCGACCTCATCACGGCGTTCGGGCAGTTCGTCGTGTCCGGCAACTACGTCGTCGGGGCGATCGTCTTCCTCGTCCTCGTCCTCATCAACTTCGTCGTCATCACGAAGGGGTCGGGGCGGATCGCCGAGGTCGGCGCGCGGTTCACGCTCGACGCCCTGCCCGGCAAGCAGATGGCGATCGACGCCGACCTCAACGCCGGGCTCATCGACGAGAACGAGGCCCGGAAGCGCCGGTCCGAGGTGAGCCGTGAGGCCGACTTCTACGGGGCGATGGACGGGGCCAGCAAGTTCGTCCGCGGCGACGCGATGGCCGGGCTCGTCATCACCGCCATCAACATCGTCGGCGGGCTGATCATCGGGGTGGCGCAGTACGGGATGGGGCCGGGCGAGGCGGCCGAGACGTTCGTGCTCCTCTCGATCGGCGACGGGCTCGTGAGCCAGATCCCGGCCCTCCTCATCTCGACGGCGGCCGGCCTCATCGTCTCGCGCGCGTCGGGCGAGGGGAACCTCTCGGCCGAGACGAAGGACCAGCTCTTCGGGAAGCCGAACGCGCTCTACGTGACCGGCGCCTTCATGGCCCTCCTGGGCGTCCTCCCGGGCCTCCCGCTCGTCCCGTTCTGGGCGCTCGCCGGCGGGGCCGTCTGGGCCGGCGTCCGCCGGGCGACGTCCGACGCCGACGAGGCCGAGGCCGCCGCCGCGCCGCCCGAGACGGGCCCGGCGCCCGAGCCCGAGCCGGCCGACCTCCTGCTCGTGGACCCGCTGGAACTGGAGGTCGGCTACGGGCTGATCCCGCTCGTGGACCCGGCCCAGGGCGGCGACTTGCTGGACCGGATCTCGATGCTCCGCCGCCAGCTGGCGACCGAGATGGGGATCGTGGTCCCGCCCGTCCGCATCCGCGACAACGTGGAGCTGGGGGCGAACGCCTACACGGTCAAGCTGCGCGGGAACGCGGTCGCCGAGGGCGAGGCGCTCCCGGGCTACCACCTCGCCCTCCTCCTCGACGGCGCCGACGAGGCGCCGCCCGGCATCCGCACGACGGACCCGACGTTCGGGCTCGACGCCGTCTGGGTGGCCGAGCGGTCGCTCTCGGAGGCCGAGCGGCTCGGGTTGGCGACGGTCGAGGCCCCGGCCGTCGTCGCCACGCACCTCCTGGAAACGCTCCGCAAGCACGCCCACGCCCTCCTCACGCGCCAGGACACGCGGGCGCTCCTCGACAAGGTGCAGGAGTCGGCCCCCACGCTCGTCGGCGAGCTGGTGCCGGACCAGCTCACGGTCGGGCAGGTCCAGCGCGTGCTCCGCCAGCTGCTCCGCGAGCGGGTCCCGGTCCGCGACCTCGTGACGATCCTGGAGGCGCTCGCCGACCGGGCGCCCTCGACGAAAAACCCGGACGTGCTGACCGAGTTCGCGCGCGCCGCGCTCGCCCCCACGCTCACGCAGCACTTTGCCGGGCCCGACGGGCGCGTCCACGCGGTCGTCCTCGACCCGGCCCTGGAACGGCACTTGCTGGACCTCGCGGAGGACGGCGCGCTCAACCCGACGACGCTCGGGCTCGACGCCGACCGGGCCGTCCGCCTCCAGGCCGAGGCCGACCGCCTGCTCAAGCCGCTCATCGCCGCCGGCCACCCGCCCGTCCTCCTGACCTCGCCCGTGCTCCGCGCCACGCTCTTCGGCTTCCTCGACCCCGCCCTGGGCGACGTGGCCGTCCTGAGCTACCAGGACCTCGTCCCCGAGGCCCCGGTCGACGTCGAGGGCCAGCTGAGCCTCCCGTAGCGCCCCGCGCCCGACCTGATGACCCTGAAGACCGTCACTGGCCCCTCGATCCGCGCCGCGCTCGCCGACGCGCGCCGCCTGTTCGGCGAGGACGCCGTGCTCCTCCAGTCGGCCCCGGCCGCGCACGGCCAGCCGGCCTCGGTGACGGTCGCGTTCGACACGCCGGCGCAGCGCGCAGCAGCGCGGCGCGGCC
>CAZDFV010000435.1:0-2642 GCA_964504495.1 uncultured Rhodothermales bacterium | reverse complement strand
GGCCTGGAGCCCGAGGGCGAGCGCCTCGACGAGCCGCCGGGCCGAGCGCTCGTCCGGCTGGCGGAGCGCGTCGGCGAGGCGCTCGGTGTGGGCGTCGAGGCGGCGGTCGGCGCCGGCGGCCTGGCGGATCTCGGCGAGCACGGCCTCGCCCGTCTCGGGCTCGCGCGCGAGCGCCCGGAGCACGTCGAGGCACTGGACGTTCCCCGACCCCTCCCAGATCGCGTTGACGGGCACGTCGCGGTACAGGCGCGGCATCCCCGACGCCTCGACGTAGCCGTTCCCGCCCAGGCACTCGGCGGCCTCGGCCACGCCCGCCACGGCCCGCTTCGTCACCCAGTACTTGGCGACGGCCGTCGCCAGCCGCGTGAACGCCGCCTGCTCCTCGTCTTCGGCCTCGTCGAACCCCCGCGCGAGGCGGAGGGCGAAGGCGGTCGCGGCCTCGCTCTCGAGCGCGAGGTCGGCCAGGACGTTCTGCATCAGGGGCTGCTCGGCGAGGCGCGTCCCGAACGCCCGGCGGTGCGCGGCGTGGTGGAGCGCCTCGGCGGTGGCCCGGCGGAGCGTGGCGGCGCTCCCCAGCGCGCAGTCGAGCCGCGTGTGGCGGACCATCTCGATGATCGTCGGCACGCCCCGCCCCTCCTCGCCGACGAGCCGGGCCCAGGCGCCCTCGATCTCGACCTCGCCCGAGGCGTTCGACCGGTTGCCCAGCTTGTCCTTGAGCCGCTGGAACCGGAGCGCGTTCGCCTCGCCGTCGGGCGTGAACCGGGGGAGGAGCAGGCACGAGAGCCCGCCCTCGGCCTGCGCCAGCACGAGGAAGGCGTCCGACATTGGGGCCGAGCAGAACCACTTGTGGCCCGTCACGCGGTACGCCCGGCCCGGCCCGCGCGCGCCCTCCGGCTCGGCCCGCGTCAGGTTCGCGCGGACGTCGCTCCCGCCCTGCCGCTCCGTCATCGCCATGCCGATCGTGGCGCCGGCTTTTTGGTCTGGGGGGAGGAACCGCTCGTCGTAGTCGTCCGAGAGCACGCGCGGTTCCCAGGCGTCCGCGACCTCGGGCTGGCGGCGGAGCGTGGGGACGGCCGCGAACGTCATGGTGATGGGGCAGGTCGTCCCCTCGTCGGCCTGGTGGCGGAGCATGAGGCGGGCGCCTCGGGCGACGTGGGCGCCCGGCTGGCGGCTCGTCCAGGGCCGGCTGTGGAGGCCGGCCTCGACCCCCAACCGCATGAGACGGTGGTAGGCCGGGTGGAACTCGACCGTGTCGAGCCGGGCGCCGTAGCGGTCGTGCGTGTGGAGGACGGGCGGGTGCGCGTTCGCGGCCCGGCCCCACGCGAGCACCTCGGCGCTCCCGCACCGGGCGCCGTAGTCGTGGACCTCGGCATCAGCCCAGGCGGCCCCCTCGCGGGCCACGCCCTCGCGAAGCGCGGCGTCCAGGGCGTACGGGTTGACGTCCTCGAGGGGCGGCGGCTGGTTGAGGACGGCGCGGACGGGATCGGGGGCGGGCACGGGCGTGGCGGCGGACGTCACAGGATAGGCCGGGCGCCGCTCCCGCTGGCGCCCTCCGCCAGCGGGCAGAACGCGCTGAGGGGGGCACGCCGCCGGCGTGCCCCCCGAACGGGTGGGAGCGGAACGCCCTTACTCGGCCGGGTCGGCGTCGGCGAGGTCGCGGGCGGCCGCCTCGGCGATCCGGTCGACGCTCTCGGGGTAGTCGTAGTACCCCGTGCGGACGCGCTCGCGGAGCTCGTGGAGCCGGCTGTCGCTGAGCCCGTCCCCGGCGCGGAGGGCGGTCCGGGCGAGCTCGATCTCGAGGCTCTCGGCCCGGGGGGCCGAGGGCTGCGACGACTGCGCGGCCTGGCGGGCCTGCGAGGAGATCTCGACGCGGTCGGCGGAGGGGGCGTCGGCGGCCGGGCCGGCGTCGGAGGGCGCGCTCTCGGCGCGCGAGGCGTCGGGACGGACCGCGCGGGACGGCGCGACCGGCGACGACGGGCGGAGGGTGGTGCGGAGGTCCATAGGACTGCGGGGTGTGGCGGCCGGGTAGGGGGCCGCCTCTAGGGCGGTGATCGAGGGCCGACGGGGCCCCTTAAGGGGGGCGCCAAAAAAAATCGACGCTGGGCGAACGGCCCCGGGACCGGGACTCCGGCCTCTCACAGGACCTAGCTTCGGCCGGATGCGCCCGTCGACTGCGCCGACCCTGCGGCTCGCCGCCCTCCTCCTCACCGCCTCCGCCAGCGCGCAGCCGGCCGAGGACTGGCGCACGTTGGAGCCGGCGGCCGGCCTCGCCCTCCCGCTGTCCGACGGGTTCGCCCTGTGGGAGGCCGGGCCCGGCGGGGCCCTCCGCCTTGAGGCTCCGGCGTACGGCGGCCACGCCCGGCTCGCCCTCCGCATCGCGGCCTACGCCCCGGAGCGAGACGGCCTCCCCAGCTTCGTCGCCGCGTTCCCCACGCTCGGCTGGGGGCCGGCGCTGAGGCTCCCGGGCGGGGCGGCGCTCCGGGCCGGCCCGCACGTCGGCGCCGTCCACCTCCGGTTCGAGGCGGCCGAGGGGTTCGGGGGGAACCTCCAGAACGAGACCGAGCTGGCCGTCGGCGCGTGGGCCCGGCTGGAGGCGCCAGTAGCGGGCCGGCTCCGCGCGTGGGCCGAGGCCGAGGTCCTCC
>CAZDFV010000434.1:0-2655 GCA_964504495.1 uncultured Rhodothermales bacterium | reverse complement strand
CCGCCCGTGAGGCGCCGCCCGCCCCCGAGCCCGACGACGCCCTCCTCGACGGGCTCGTCGAGGCCGAGCGCCAGCAGCCCGGGGACAAGCCGGGGCCGGCCTTCCACGTCACCGCCCCGGTCGCCGAGACGGCCGTCGACCTCGACGCGGCCCCGCCGCCCGCGCCCGACGCCCCGCCCGACGCCGCCGACCTCCCCTACCAGTTCCCCTCCATCGAGCTCCTGGAGACCTCGGACAGCGACACCGAGGTCGACTACGGCGAGATCGAGGAGAACAAGCGGGTCCTGCTCGACAAGCTCGAGACGTACAACATCCAGATCGACGAGATCGAGGCCGTCGTCGGGCCGACCGTCACGCGCTACGAGCTCACGCCGGCCCCGGGCGTCAAGATCAGCCGGATCACGGCGCTCGAGGACGACCTCGCGATGGCCCTCGCCGCGCCCGGCATCCGCATCATCGCGCCGATCCCGGGCAAGTCGTCGATCGGCGTCGAGATCCCGAACCGGACGCGCGAGATGGTCCGCCTCCGGGGGCTTCTGTCGACGGCCACGTTCCGGGACGCGGCCCGCGCCGGCAAGATGGCCCTCCCGGCCCCCATCGGCAAGACCATCGAGGGCGAGGTGTTTATCGAGGACCTCGCCAAGATGCCCCACCTGCTCGTGGCCGGGGCCACGGGCTCGGGCAAGTCGGTCGGCGTCAACGCCCTCATCGTCGGGCTCCTCTACGCCAAGCACCCGGCCGACCTCAAGTTCGTGATGGTCGACCCGAAAAAGATCGAGCTCAACGGGTACGCCGAGCTCCTCAACCACTTCTCGGCCATGCCCGAGGACGCCGAGGACCCGATCATCACCGACTTCGCCCAGGCCGCCGCCGTGCTCCGAAGCTGCGAGCGCGAGATGGAGATCCGCTACGACCTGCTGGCGGAAGCGGGCGTCCGCGGGATCGAGGAGTACAACAAAAAGCACGCGGCCGGGAAGCTGGGCGACCTCGGCGACGACCACAAGCACCTCCCCTACATCGTCGTCATCGTCGACGAGCTGGCGGACCTGATGATGACCTCGGCCAAGGAGGTCGAGGCCCCAATCGCCCGGCTGGCGCAGATGGCCCGGGCCGTCGGCATTCACCTCGTCCTCGCCACGCAGCGGCCGTCGGTCGACGTCATCACCGGGCTCATCAAGGCCAACTTCCCGTCGCGGATGGCCTACCAGACGTCGTCCAAGATCGACAGCCGGACGATCATCGACGGCGGCGGCGCGCAGCAGCTCGTCGGCAACGGGGACCTCCTGTACATGAACGGGTCGAGGCTCACGCGCCTCCAGGGCCCGTTCGTGAGCGTGGGCGAGGTCGACGCCGTCTCCGGGTTCATCTCGGGCCAGGAGGGGGCCGGGCCGTACCTCCTCCCCCCGATGGAGCCGGGCGAGGACGCCCCGGCCGGCGCCGCCGGGGCCGTCTCCGACGACGTGGACGACCTGTTCGAGGAGGCCGCCAAGGTCATCGTCCGCAGCCAGCAGGGGTCGGTCTCGCTCTTGCAGCGGAAGCTCTCCGTCGGCTACACGCGCGCGGCCCGGCTCGTCGACCAGCTCGAGGACGCCGGGATCGTCGGGCCGTTCGAGGGCTCGAAGGCCCGCGAGGTCCTCGTTCCCGACGAGTTCCAGCTCGACGCCCTCCTCCACGGGACCGACGAGGCGGCCGAGGTCGAGGGGTAAGCGGTCGAGGGGCGGGCGTCCCACCACAGACGCCCGCCCCACCTGTCCGACCCCTGGGCGTCTCGCCGAGGGCGCTGCCGGACAGACTGGAGACCGCGTTACCCTTTCGTTCCCGGAAAGTTACCGTCGGAACCGCTTCCACGCAAGGGCTGGCCCCTCTTTCATTGCTAGAGCTTGTCATGGACCTGAATGGCCCCTACAGAGCGGAGACGCCGCTTTCGTCCTCCTCCCTCACATACACCGTCATTCCCGGCCCCGACCGGGAATCCGGCGAGCGGACCGCCGACGTGCTCTCGACCGCTGGATCCCCGCGTGCGCGGGGATGGCGGCCATATCGAGGGGTCGGAAGGAAGAGAAGCCGAGTCCATAACAAGCTCTTAGGTCCGGCCGGCGGTACGGACTCCGGCGGTCTGGCGTGCGCGGCCGCCCCGCCCCGGCCCTCTGGGGGCCTCGTCGGAGGGTGCGCGGCCGCCTGTGCGGTCCCGTACGAACGGCCCGGCCCTCCCTCTGAGCCCCTGCGGCGAGGCCTAGGGCGGGACGGGGATGTCTCTTAACTGGGCCCCTCCCGGCTGGCGGTCTGGGCCGGCCGGCGGTCCGTGCCAGTCGCGGAAGGCAACGGCGTGGCTCCAGGAGCACGTGGCGTCGCCGCCCCCCGGCCGCGCGTCAGGCGAAGATCGGGGGAAGCCCCCCCCCCGCCGATCTCCTCCCCCCGACCGCGCGTTTCTTCGGCCCATGACGACGATCATCGACTACGGCATCGGCAACCTCCGGTCGCTCAATAAGGCGCTCGCCGCGGCCGGCGTGGCCGCCGAGCGGACCGGCGACCCCGAGCGGATCGGCCGGGCCGAGCGGCTCGTGCTCCCCGGCGTCGGGGCGTTCGGGGCGTGCGCCGACGCGCTCCGCCAGCGCGGCCTCGGCGACCTCGTCGCCGAGCGGGCCCGCGCCGGCG
>CAZDFV010000433.1:0-2676 GCA_964504495.1 uncultured Rhodothermales bacterium | reverse complement strand
CGACGGCGCTCGACTGGCTCGTCGGCGCCGTGGGCCTGTGGACCAACACCCCGCTCTCGCGTGGGCTGACGGGTGCGATCTTCGGCCTCGTCGCCGGGGTCGTACTCGCGGCCAACCTGCTCGCCGTGCCCCGCCGCCGCCCCTCCCCCACCCTCGCCTCTCCGTCCTGATGCCGAGCAAGACCCAATCGATCCTCCTCGGAGCGGCCGTCGCCGCCGTCCTCACGATTGCGAACCTGTTCCTCGCGACGGGCGGGGGGCAGACCGGCCAGTACCTCGCGGGCCTCGTCTGCTGTCTCTCGGCCGTGGCCGGGGCTGGCGTCGCCGTCTGGCACTACACGAGCACCCACAACCTGACGATCTCGGCCGGGACCGGCGCCGGGCTGGGCGCCCTCGCCTGCGCGGGGGGGTACCTCATCGCCTACGTGGTCGGCGAGGGGCTCCAGGCCGTCGGCGTGCTCCCGTCCGACGCCGAGGTCGTCGAGCGGGCCCGCCAGCAGCTCCTCGACCAGGGGATGGACCCGGCCCAGGTCGAGCAGGCGATGCAGTTCAGCGAGCTGACCACCGGCGTGCTCGGGGCCGTCATCAACGTGGTCGTGCTGGCGATCCTCGGGGCCGTGATCGGGGCCATCGCCGCGGCCGTGTTCAAGAAGGGCGAGCCGGACGCCGTCTAACGCGGCGGCGAGCCGCCGTTGCCGGGCTGGCAGCTCGGTCGGCCGGCCACCCCGCCTGTCCAGAACCTGGCCCCGCGGAGGCGGGGGAGGGGAACCCTTCGACGGACACCGCCACCAGCCCGCCCCGCCCGATGCCCGACCTCGCTCCTGACCTCGACGGCCTCGACCGGGCGCGCGCCGCGTTCCTCGACCGGGTCGGCGCGATGACCGACGCGCAGCGGGCCTTCCGCCCGGCCCCCGCCGCGTGGTCGCCCGTGGAGATCGCCGAGCACGTCTGGCGGACCGAGGCCGGGATCGTGCGGGGGCTGGAGCGGCAGGCCGGCGGCGACCGCCGCGACCTCGGGCCCCGCCAGCCCGGCGGGCTCGACCGACTGGCGGAGCGGATGCGCTCGGGCCGGCGGTTACGGATGCCGGAGCGGTCCGCCAAGTACGTCGCCCCACAGGGGGCCGGGTGGGAGACCGTCCGGGAGGGCTGGCGGGCGACGGCCGCCGACTGGCGGCGCGTGGCGGCCGCGCTCCCCGACGACATGGCGGGGGTGGGCGTGATCCGGCACCCCGTCAGCGGGCCGCTTACGCCGGCCGAGAGCGTCCGGTTCGCCGGCCTCCACCTCGAGCACCACGGCCGCCAGCTCGACCGGACGGTCGGCGCCGACGGGTTCCCCGCCGCGCCTGAGCGCGGTGGGGCCACGGACCGGCGCCCCTCCGGCCGCCCCTGACTGCGGGCCACGGGGGCGAACTTCCCGGACGGCCCGAGCATATCTGTCCGCCCCGGCCGTTCCGAGACTGGCCCGCGTCTGTACCCATGCCCCGCCTCCTCGCCCTCCTCGTCGCGCTCGCCCTCCTCGCGCTCGCCCTCCTCGCCGCGTGCGGGACGCCCCAGCCCGTCGGCTCGCGGCTCCCCGACTTCGGCCCCGAGGACCCGGTCGCCGGCCTCCCGGCCCCGTTCGACACGTCGGCGTTCAACTTCCTCGTCCTCGGGGACTGGGGGCGGAACGGGTTCTTCAACCAGGCCGAGGTGGCCGAGGGGATGGGGGTCATCGGGGCCGCCGTCAACAGCCAGTTCACGATCTCGACCGGCGACAACTTCTACACGTCGGGCGTGACCGGGCTCGACGACCCGAAGTGGGACCGGTCCTACGAGGACATCTACACCGCCCCGGCGCTCCAGAGCCGGTGGTACGTCACGCTCGGCAACCACGACTGGCAGGGGAACGTGCCGGCCCAGATCGCCTACACCGAGACCAGCGACCGGTGGTACATGCCGGCCCAGTACTTCGCCGAGGAGGTGACGCTCGGGGCCGACTCGACCCGCGTCCTCTTCGTCTTCCTCGACACGTCGCCGCTGGCGTACCCGCCCGAGTATGAGCGCCGGTTCGACGACAGCGGGGTGTGGGACCCGCAGAACCAGCTCCTGTGGCTGGAGGAGACGCTCGCCGCTTCCGACGCGCCGTGGAAGATCGTGGCCGGGCACCACCCGGTCTACGTCGGGAGCACGAGCTACAGCGACAACGAGCGGCTGATCGAGCTGCTCGTCCCGGTCTTCGAGCGGCACGGGGTCCAGGCGTACTTCGCCGGGCACGACCACAACCTCCAGCACCACCGGCCGGAGGGGGCGTCGGTGGACTACTTCGTCTCCGGGGCCGGGTCCCTGATCCGCCAGGTGGTCCAGACGCCGAACACGCTCTTCGCGCTCGGCATCCCCGGGTTCATGTCCGTCTCCATGACGCGCGACGCGATGGAGGTCCACGCCCACGACGAGGACGGGGCCCTCGTCTACCAGGCCGAGGTCCCGCTCCGCCGGGGCGCCCGGCTCCCGCTCCCGTTCGGGCTGAGCGAGGGGGGCTGACCGGCCCCCGCTGGCGGCCCCCGCCAGCGGCCCTACGCTACGCCTCCGGGAGGACGACGACCACGCGGCTCCCCCGGCCCGGCGCCGAGTCGACCTCGACCCAGCCGCCGAGGAGGGCCGCCCGGTCGCGGAGCCCGGCGAGGCCGCGGCCGGTCCC
>CAZDFV010000432.1:0-2678 GCA_964504495.1 uncultured Rhodothermales bacterium | reverse complement strand
CGCCCGAGGAGCTGCCCGACCTCGCCGGCCAGCTCCGGCCCGAGGCCGGTCCACGTGCTGTCCGGGCCCTGCTCGGCGAACGGCGGCGCGGGGTAGACGGCGACGGTCAGCGGGCCGCCGCCCGGCGCTTGGGCGGCGGCGGCGCTGGCGGCGAGCGCCAGCAGGAGGACGAGCGGACGAGACATGAAGGGCTGGGAGGGAACGGGCCCTCAACCTACGCCCCCGCCGGCGGGGGGCGCCGCCAGCGGGGCGTCAGATCGCAAGGCGAATGTGGTTGTAGTTGACGACGCCGAGCCCCCGGCTCTCCAGGGCGATGCACAGGTCGAGGTCCGTGCTCACGACGAGCGGCCCTCCCTCCCCGAGCGTGAGGACGGCCGCATCCGTCAGCCCCAGACGAAGGAACGCGGGGTCCGCCACGACGTCTCGGGCGGGCGTCTGCACCTCGACCGCCTCCTCGATCCGCTGGCGGAAGGTGTCCAGGTAGTCCCAGCGGTGCCGGCCGGGGAGCCCGACGTTTGAGAGCCCGTCCACCTCCGTCAGGACGTGCGGCGTCGTGACGAGCCGGTCGAAGAGGGACACGAGGCCGGCGACGAACTCGTAGTCGCGGACCGTGAACGAGCGGGTCGCCTTCACCGACCCGATCAAGCGAGGGTCGTGGCTCCCGACGATGTAGAGGACGAGCAGGTTTGCGTCGAGGAGGACGCCCCGCGCCCGGTACGCGCTGACGAGCCGCTCAAGCTCCAGCGAGCTCACGGATCTTCATCGACCGGACCTGGCCGTCTTCCACAAGAAACCGCTTGTAGATGCGGGCGCGGCCGAATTGCAGGGGGGAGCCCGTCTGCCCGATAAAGCTGAGCGTGATCGACCAGCCCTCCCCATCAGGCCCCAGCTCGACCTCCTCGAGGCGGACGGCGTCGGCGTCCTCTACGAGGCTCGTCAAGAACTGCTGAGCGGCGGCGGCGGCGTGCTTGATGTCGTCCATGTCGAGACAGCGCTGGGTCCTCAACCTACGCCGGCTGGCGGCGGCGCCCGCCAGCGGGGCGGGCCCTACCCCAACCGGCGGTAGTCGTCCTCGTCGAAGTCGTCGTCCTCGTCGTCGCCGAGCGAGCCGAGGCCGGAGAGGACCGACCCCATCATGTCGGCGTAGCTGGCCCCGTCGTCCGCCAGGTCTTTGCCGAGGAGCGAGTGCTGGTGGAGCGCCTCGAGCGCGAGCTCCATCATCGACGCCTTCTCGGCCGGCCCGTCGGGCTGCGTGTGGGCGTCGACGAGCGCGCCGAGCCCCTCGACCCGGTCGAGCTGGCGGACGTAGCCGTCGAAGGCGAGGTCGGCGTCGATCTCGACCGTGTTCCCGCGCGAGAACCACCGGAGGACGTCGGCGTAGGCCGCGCGCCCGCCCTCGCTCCCCTTGGCACCGGGGTCGGGGAGGTAGCGCTTGACGATGGACGAGACGGCCTTGCCGACGAGCGCCCGGGCCACGCCCTGCGCCCCCTCCTGCTCGCCCTCGTAGACCAGCTCCACCTTTCCCGTCACGGCCGGCTCGATGGCGTGGAGGTCGGCCGCCCGGACCGTCGTCTCGGCCTCCCCGTTGAGGAGCGCCCGGCGCTCGGCCGCCGAGACCAGGTCCTCGAGCGCCGCGCGCGTGAGCCGCGCCGAGACGCCCGACTTCTGGTCCACGTACTCCGAGGCGCGGGCCTCGAACGCCACCTGCTCGACGATCTCGCGGAACACGTGGGGGACCCGGACGGCCGGCGTCTCGCCGTCGTCGCCCGCGCGCTCGGCCCAGGCCTCCTGGCGCGTGATCTCGACGCCGGTCGCGAGGTCGCGCGGGTAGTGCGTCAGGATCTGGCTGTCGATCCGGTCCTTGAGCGGCGTGATGATCGAGCCCCGGTTCGTGTAGTCCTCCGGGTTCGCCGTGAACACCATCAAGACGTCGATGGGGATGCGGACGTTGAACCCGCGGATCTGGATGTCCTGCTCCTCCATGATGTTGAGCAAGCCCACCTGGATCCGCGGCTGCAGATCGGGCAGCTCGTTGATCGCAAAAATCCCCCGGTGCGTCCGCGGGATGATCCCGAAGTGGATGACCTCCTCGTCGGCGTACGTCAGCTTCCGCGTGGCCGCCTTGATCGGGTCGATGTCGCCGATGAGGTCGGCGATCGACGTGTCCGGCGTCGCCAGCTTCTCGCCGTAGCGCTCGCTCCGGTGGACCCACGAGATCGGCGTCGCGTCGCCGCACTTCGCGACGAGGTCGCGGGCGAACTTCGAGACGGGCGCGAGCGGGTCGTCGTGGATCTCGGACCCCTCGACCTCCGGGACGTACTCGTCGAGGAGCGACGGGAGCATCCGCACGATCCGGCTCTTGGCCTGGCCCCGGAGCCCGAGCAGGATCAGGTCGTGCCGCCCCAGCAGGGCGTTCTGGACCTGGGGGATGACCGTCCGGTCGAACCCGAGGATGCCGGGGAACACGTCCGCCCCCTCCCGGAGCTTGTGGACGAGGTTCTGGCGGACCTCGGCCTTCACCGAGCGGGGGCGGTACCCGCTGGCCTTGAGGTCGCCGAGCGTAGAGATCGAGGGGGCGTCTGCCATCGGGGGAACGGAGTCGGTTTCGGACTGCACGCCGGGCGCCGCGCGCCGTTCCGCCCCGGCCGCTGGCGGCGGTCGCCGGCCGGCCGGCGGGG
>CAZDFV010000431.1:0-2681 GCA_964504495.1 uncultured Rhodothermales bacterium | reverse complement strand
GGAGGCGGACGGCCCGCGTGAGCCCGACGTCGAGGGCGGCCTGGGCCAGCACCCGGGCGTCGCCGACGGCGTCCGCGCGCGGCTGGGCGTACGCCACGGCCGTGAGCGCGGCCGTCTCACTCAGGGTGAGGCGGCCCGAGACGTAGCTGCTCAGGCGGACGACCGTCGCCGGCGCCTCGCCCGTCGTCTCCGCCAGCCGCTCGTACTCGAGCATGGGCGTCAGGCCGAGGGCGAGCCCGGCCCGGTCCGTCTCGACCGGCTCGGCGCGGAGCCCGGCGCCGACGAGCGTCCGCGCCTCCAGCCGCTGCTGGCGGTTCCGCTCGGCCTGCGTGAACGCCTCGGCCGCGAGCGCAGGCCCCAGCCGGCGGTTGTAGCGGAGGTGCGCGAACTGGCGGTTCAGGAACACCGAGCCCTCGGCGCGCGCGAGCCGGCCCTCGAACACGGCGAACCCGAGGTGCGGCCCGCGCCGGCCGTCGAGCCGGCCGCCCAGCCCAGCCTGGAGGTAGTCCGCGTTGCCGGAGGCGTAGGCGGCCGTGGCGTCGAGCGCGAGCCGGAGCGTGTCGCCGTCGAGCCCGCGCCGCATCCGCTCCGTATTGACCTGGGCCGAGGTGCTGGCGGCCGCCGCCAGCAGGGCGAGGAGGGCGAGCGCGCGCACTACGCCTCGGCCCTCGGCGGGTCCGGGCGCCCGGGCTCGAGGAGGGCCGTCCCCTCGAACGCCTTGGCCTCGTCGACGAAGAGCTGGAGGTGCGGGAACGGGATCTCGATCCCGGCCGCCTGGAGCGCGTCGAACACCTTCTCCTGGTACTCGAACCGGATCGGCACCTCCAGCTTCGAGTCGCGGAGGTGGAGCCGGAGCTCCATGTTCACCGACGAGTCGCCGAGGTCGGTCACGACCGCGCTCGGCGCGTAGTCGGGGTGGAGGCGGCCGTCGCCTTCGGTGAGGGCGAGGACGACCTGGCGGGCGGCCTCCGGGCTCTCCTTGTACGCGATCCCGAACGGGACGACGACCCGGATGGCCCGGAGCATCGAGTGGTTGATGACCTTCTCGGCGATCACCTTCGCGTTGGGGAGGATCGCCATCTGGTTGTCGAGCGTGCGGATCCGCGTCGAGCGGAGCGTGATCTCCTCGACGGTCCCGAAGGTCTCGACCAGCTCGATGTTGTCGCCCACGACGAACGGCCGGTCGAGGAGGATGGTCACGCCGGCGATGAGGTTCTGGATCGTGTCCTGCGCGGCGAACCCGAGGGCGATGCCGGCGATCCCGAGCCCGGCCACGAGCGCCGTCACGTTGATCCCGAGCTGGCCGAGGACCGTCACGGCCGCGAACGAGAGCACCGCGAGCCGGACGGCCCGCATGATCAGCTGCTCGACGCCCGCGTCGACTCGGCGCGAGCGGCGGAGGGCCCGGCCGAGCACGCCCCGGAGCACGCGGTACGCGACCCAGAACGCGAACGCGACGATGACGGCCGGGACGAGGTTGTCGAGGGCAAAGTCGCCCAGGGCGCCGAGGAGGACCTCGCCGGCCTCGTCAAACCGACCCTCGCGGATGTTCTCGACCGCTACCTCGACGTCGCGCCCGAGCCGGCCCAGCCCCTCGGACGTGTCGACGACGGCGCTGTCGGCGGCGAGGCTGTCGGCGGCCGCGACGGAGTCCGCGACGGCGGCCGAGTCCGCCAGGGCCTCGGGGGCGGCGGGCTGCACTAGGCCCCGGCCCGCTGGCGGGCCGCCCGGAGCGTGTTCTGGAGGAGCATGGCGATCGTCATCGGCCCGACCCCGCCCGGGACCGGCGTGATCGCCCCGGCCACCTCCGAGACCGCGCCAAAGTCCACGTCGCCTTCGAGGCGGTAGCCCCGCTCGCGCGTCGCGTCCTCGACCCGGTTGATCCCGACGTCGATCACGGCCGCGCCCGGCTTCACCATGTCGGCCGTGACGAACGCCGCCCGGCCGATGGCCGCGACGAGGATGTCGGCCTGGCGCGTGACGGACGCGAGGTCGCGCGTCCGGCTGTGGCAGACGGTGACCGTCGCGTCGAGCCCGCGGCGGAGGAGGAGGGACGCCATCGGCTTGCCCACGATGTTGCTCCGCCCGAGGACGACGGCGTGGGCCCCGGTCGTCTCGACGCCCGACCGCCGGAGGAGCTCGACGATCCCGGCCGGCGTGCACGGCTCGAGCGTGTCCTCGCCCAGGACCAGCCGCCCGACGTTCTCCGGGTGGAACCCGTCGACGTCCTTCTGAGGGTCGATGGCGCGGATGACGGCGCTCTCGTCCACGTGGTCGGGGAGGGGGAGCTGGACGAGGACGCCGTCCACGCCGTCGTCGTCGTTGAGGTCGTGGACGAGCGCCAGCAGGTCGGCCTCGGCCAAGTTGGCGGGGCGGCGGATCGTCTCGGCGTCGATCCCGGCCTCGCCGGCCGCCCGGGCCTTTGCGCGGACGTACGACTGGCTCGCCGGGTTCTCGCCCACGAGGACGACGCGGAGGGCCGGCCGGCGGCCGTGCTCGCGGAGGAAGGCGGCGGCGCCGCGGGCCACCTCGGCGCGGACCTCGGCGGCGATGGCGGTTCCGTCGATCGTCTGGGCCATGCGGGGGGCGGGGGGGAGCGGGAAGCTATCGACGCCGGGCGGTCAGGGGTCGCGAGAGCGGGGCCGGCCCCGCCGCCCGGGCCGCTGGCGGCGGCGCCCGCC
>CAZDFV010000430.1:0-2685 GCA_964504495.1 uncultured Rhodothermales bacterium | reverse complement strand
CGGCGCCCTTGAGCGCGAGGCCACGACGGCTGCCCAGACCGGCCCGCCGGCGGCCCCGTTCGGGGCGCCCCCGGCCGACCCGCTGGCGGAGCCGGAGGACGAGGTCGAGACCGACGAGCCCGAGCCCGTCGAGGGCTTCCCCCCGTCGGACGCCCTCCCCGCCCCGCCCGAGGGCGAGGCGCCCGACGCGCCCGCCAGCGACGACGAACCTCTCTGAGCCCGATGTCCAGAGTCGCCCGCGCCCTCCGCAACCCGGCCTTCTGGATCGGCGTCAGCGCCGTGCTCCTCATCGCCCTCGTCCTCTCGGTCGGGGCGTGGCAGGAGTGGACGTGGGCCGTCCGGCTCGTCGGCGTCGTCGCCGTGCTCCTCGTGTGCGTCGTCGCGCTCGCCGTCGTCGCGGCCCGGGCGGCGCGCGGCGCGCGGCGGATCGAGGAGTCGATGCGGGCGCAGTCGGAGGACGAGGCGGCCCACGCACGGCCAGCGCGCCGCGCCGAGATCCAGCGGCTCCAGGAGGGGCTCGACGCCGCGATCGCCACGATCAAGGAGTCGAAGCTGGGGCGCGGGCGGCGCGGGCGGGCCGCCCTCTACGCCCTCCCGTGGTACGTCATGATCGGGCCGCCGGCGGCCGGGAAGACCGTCGCCGTGATGCAGTCCGGGCTCAACTTCCCGCTCGGCGTCGACCGTGTGCGCGGCGTCGGCGGCACGCGCGACTGCGACTGGTTTTTTTCGGACGAGGCCATCTTGCTCGACACGGCCGGCCGGTACACGACCGAGCCCGAGGACGACGCCGAGTGGCTGGCCTTCCTCGACATGCTCCGCAAGCACCGGCCGGGCGAGCCGATCAACGGGGCCGTCGTCGGGATCTCCGTGGCCGACCTGGCGACGATGGACCCGGAGGAGATCGACGCCCACGCCGCGAACGTCCGCCGCCGCGTCGACGAGCTCGTCCGGCGGCTGGGCGTCCGGTTCCCCGTCTACCTCCTGTTCACCAAGGCCGACCTGCTCCAGGGGTTCGTCGAGTTTTTCGAGCCGCTCGCGCTCGACGAGCGCGAGGGCCCGTGGGGGGCCACGTTCGCGGCCGAGGACGCGGCGGCCGGCGGCGCCCGGGCCGCGTTCGAGCGCGAGTTCGACGTCCTCGTCGGCGCCTTGGGGAGCGCCCGGGCCGCCCGGCTGGCGGCGGCCGACAACGCCGAGGAGCGGCGGCGGGCCTACGGGTTCCCCCTCGAGCTCGAGACCGTCCGCGACCGGCTCGGCCGGTTCGTCCACGGCGTGTTCTTGCCGAACCCGTACCAGGAGCGCCCCCTGTTCCGCGGGTTCTACTTCTCGTCCGGGACGCAGGAGGGCGCCCCGCTCGACCCGGCCGCCCGCGAGATCGCCGAGCGGTTCGAGCTCCCGACGGCCCCGCCCGAGGGGTTCGACCCCGAGCTCCGGCCCCGGAGCTACTTCCTGAAGGGCCTGTTCCGCGACGTCGTCGTGCCGGACGCCGGGCTCGTGCAGCGGACGTCGAAGGCGGCCCTCCGCTTCCGGGCCGGGTGGGTGGCCGCGGCCGTCGTCGGGCTCGTGCTCCTGACCGGGTTCGTGGCCGCGACGACGAGCGCGGCGCTCCGGAGCCGGGCCGTCGTCGAGGACGTCGAGGCGGCGGCGCGCGTGGCCGGGTCGGTGTCCTGGGAGGGCGGGTTCTCGGCCGGCGACCTCGCGCGCGTGACGGCCCTCCGCGACCAGATCGTCCGGCTCGAGCGCTACGAGGAGAGTCCGCCCGCGTTCGGGTGGGGCCTGTACCGGGGCGACGACCTGATCGAGCCGGCCCAGCGGCTCTACGAGCAGAAGGTCCGGACCTACGCCGGACGCGTGCTCCTCCCCGACGTCGAGGCCGAGATGCGGGCGGCCGTAGCGGCCGAGGACAGCCTGGGCGGGGCCGAGGGCGAGCTCTACAGCGACCTCCGGGCCTACCTCCTCATGACGACCGACGCGGCCCGGCTCGACAGCCCGGTCGAGCGCGAGTTCCTGGCCGACCACCTCCTCGACACGGCCGAGGTCCCCGGCGGCGGGGCCGACCCCGACTCGGTCGCAGGCATGGTCCGCCGCCAGGTCGGCGCGTTCGTCGAGTCGCTCGCCGAGCGGCGCGTCCGGCCGTTCGAGAGCAAGGACGTGCTCGTCGCGCGCGCCCGCCAGCTCGTCTACGAGCCGCCCACGGCGGACCGGCTCTACGACCGGATCCGCGAGGCCGGGGCCGCCCGCTACGCGCCGGTCTCGCTGGCGGGCATCCTGGGCGGGGGCGGCGGCGACTTTTTCGCCACGAACCCGGCCGTGAGCGGGGTCTACACCCGCCAGGCGTACCGCGAGTTCGTCCGCCCGGCCGTCGTCCGGTGGGCCCGGTCGCCGGACCGGATCGACTGGGTCATGGGGTACTCGGCCGCCGACCTCCCGGCGACGATGCGGAACCAGGGCCAGCTCGCGGGCGCGCTCCGCGACCGCTACTTCCGCGACTACACCCAGGCGTGGACCCGGTTCATGAAGGCGCTCCGCCTCCGCCCGGCCGGGACCGACCCGTCGCGGGCGGGCCGGTTCCTCTCGATCCTCGGCGACCCGAACGAGTCGCCGATCGTGACGGCGCTCGCGGCCGTCGCCGTCCAGACGCGGCTGGCCGAGGGCGGCGGCGCGGCGGCCGAGCGGGCGGCGGGCGTG
>CAZDFV010000429.1:0-2693 GCA_964504495.1 uncultured Rhodothermales bacterium | reverse complement strand
CGACGACGCCGGTCTCGGCGAGCGCCGTCGGCCGGCCGGCGTGGCGGCGGGGGACGCTCAGCCACTGGGCCCCGCTGGCGGTGCGGACGCGCGTCCGGTTGTGGGCGCCCTGGCGGCTGAACGGGAACGTGTCGGCGAGGACGAACCGGTCGGCGTGGAGGAGGAGGGCGGCCCAGGGGAGGCGCGGGAAGTACTCGGGCGGGCGGACGGCGGTCACGGCGGGGCGTCGGTGGGCGCGTCGCACGCGGCCGGGGCCTGCTGGCGGCGGGCGCCGACGGCCGGTTATGTGCGTCGGGGTGTGCGCGTCCGGTTAAGCCGGGCGGCACGGGGACGATACCCAAGGCTCTTCCCCACCGCCCGCCCCCGCATGGGACCCCGCCCCGCCGCCCCAGCGCCCCCCCTCAGTTCGTTCGGGTGGTCGCTCACCGGCGCCCTCGTCCTCGCGCTGAGCTTGCCCCCGCTCGGGGTGTACCCGCTCGCGTGGGTCGGGCTCGTCCCGCTCCTCTCGCGGTGGTCGCTCCGCGGGCCGTCGCTCGCCTACGCCCGGGAGCTCTACGCCCTCCTGCTCACGACGAGCTGCTGCGTCGGGTTCTGGCTCCTGTTCCACCCCGACCCGGCGACGGCGGCGCTCGGCGGGCTCAGCCTGTTCGTGGTCCCGGTCCCGCTCGTGGCCTCGTTCGCGCTCTCGAACTGGGTGAAGGCCCGGCACGGCACGGCCGTGGGGCTCGTGTCGCTCGTGCTCACCGTGCTCGCCCTCGAGTTCCTCCTGCTCCGGGCGCCCGTCGCCGTGCCGTGGCTGCTCCTCGGGCACACCCAGGTCGGCGCCGTCGAGTTTGTCCAGATGGCCGACCTCGGGGGCGTCCCGCTCCTCACGCTGTGGGTCCTCGTCTTGAACGTGGCCGCGTACCTCGCCCTGCCCCGGGCGCACCGGGCGGGCGAGGCGGCGGCCCCGTGGTACGGCGAGCGCGGGCTCTCGATCGCCGCGTTCGCGGCGCTCGTCGTGCTCCCGGTCGTGTACGGGGCCGTCCGCACGGCCCAGACCGACGCGCCGGCCGGCTACACCCGGGTCGGGCTGGTCCAGCCGGGCCTGGCGATGGAGGCGTGGGACGACCGCGACCCGGTCGCCCGCGTGGACTACCTCGCCGACCTCTCCGACGGGCTCCTCCGCCAGTGGGCCCCGACCGCCGACCCGGCGGGGGCCGCCCGCGCCGGCGAGGCCGCCCCGGCCCTCGTCGTCTGGCCCGAGTCGGCCCTCCCGTTCATGGGCACCGAGGCCGGCGAGCGCCGGCTCTACGCGCAGCTCGAGGCGTGGAGCGCCGACCGGAACGTGGCGCTCCTGGCCGGGGCCCGGACGGCCGCGCCGGGGACCGACCGGACGCTCGGCCGGCCCGACGCCGACGACCTCACCAACTCGGCCGTCCTCCTCCGCCCCGGCCGCTCGCCGGTCCGGTACGACCAGATGCGGCGCGTCCCGTTCGCCGACGCGGCCGGTCCGGCGGGGTCGGGCCGGGTCCTGTTCGGGTCGGGGAGCACGCGGATCGCGGCGACGATCGGGTTCGAGTCGCTCTTCGGCGACCACGTCCGGCGGTTCGCGCTCGACGGGGCCGGGTTCCTCGTGGTCCTCGCCCGGAACGACCTATGGGGCCGGTCGTCGGGGCTGTACCAGCACCTCCAGCTCACGCGGCTCCGGGCCATCGAGACCCGGCGGTCGGTCGTGCTCTCGACGATGAGCGGGGTCTCGGCCCTGATCCACCCGTCGGGCCAGATCGACGAGGTGGCCGGGTGGATGGAGCAGGGCCTGACGACGGTCGACGTGCCGACGCACCGGGCCGAGACGTTCTACGTCCGCCACGGGGACTGGCTGGGGCGGTGGGCCGTGGTCTTCGCCCTCCTCCTCCACGGGGGGCTCGTCGCGCTCCGCCGGTTCTTCCCCCAGACGGCGCTCCGGCTGGGCCGCCGGCGCCGGCTGGCCTCCGCGTAGCGCGGGCGGCGGCGAACGTCGCCCGCGGGGCGGAGTACGTGGGGCTCACCGGTCCCCCGCCCCCGTCCTCCGGCTCCGCACCCCGCTCGTCCTCGCCTCCGCCAGCCCGCGGCGCCGCGACCTGCTGGCGCGGCTGGGGCCCGCGTTCACCGTCCGCCCGACCGACGCCGACGAGACGTGGCCGGACGGGCTCGCCGTGGGCCCGGCCGCCGAGGCTGTCGCCCTCCGCAAGGCCCGGGCCCTCGACGCCCCGGACGCCCTCGTCCTGGCCGCCGACACCGTCGTCGTGCTCGACGGCGAGGTCCTGGGCAAGCCGGCCGACGCCGCGGCCGCCCGCCGCACGCTCGGCCGCCTGAGCGGGCGGACGCACACGGTCGTGACGGCCCTCGCCCTCCGCCACGGCGGCCGCGAGACGACGACCCACGAGACGACGGCCGTCACGTTCGCCGCCCTCTCCGACGCCGAGGTCGACGCCTACGTCGCGACGGGCGCGCCGCTCGACAAGGCCGGGGCCTACGGGATCCAGGACGACGCCGGCGCCCTCCTCGTGGCCCGCATCGACGGCGACTACTTCAACGTGGTCGGGCTCCCGGTCCGGCGGCTGTACGAGACGCTGCGGGCGTTCGTCCCCGACCTCGTGGCCGTGGGCGACGGGGCCTAGGAGGTAGTGACATTCATCGGAGCAGCGTCATGATCGAGGCCACGTAGACCA
>CAZDFV010000428.1:0-2703 GCA_964504495.1 uncultured Rhodothermales bacterium | reverse complement strand
CCCGACGACCCGCCCCGGACCGACCGGGCCCGGACCCCGCGCCGCGCCGCCCGCCCCCGGGCCCGCCGCACGGCGTAGGCGCCCGGCACAGACGGGCGGGCCTGTCCGACCGTGCGCGGTTTTGCCGTAGCGTAGGGGGACCCTCCCCTCCCCGCTGCCATGCCCGCGCACGAGATCGACTACCGCCTGATCGGCGATGACCTCCAGATCGTCGAGGTAGAGCTCGACCCCGACGAGGCCGTCCGCGCCGAGGCCGGCGCCATGCTCTACATGGACGCCGACGTCCAGATGGACACGGGCACCGGCGGCGGGTTCATGCGCGGGCTCAAGCGGCGGATCGCCGGCGAGAGCTTCTTTATCACCTCGTTCGTGAACGGCGGGAGCGGGACGGCCCGCGTCGCCTTTAGCGCGCCGTACCCGGGGAAGGTGGTTCCGCTCGACCTCGGCGCGCAGGGCGGGCGGTTCCTGTGCCAGAAGGACACGTTCCTGTGCGCCGCGAGCGGCATCGAGATCGAGGTCGCCTTCACGAAGAAGATCGGGGCCGGCCTGTTCGGCGGCGAGGGGTTCATCCTCCAGCGGCTCGAGGGCGACGGGCTCGCCTTCTGCCACGCCGGCGGGACGGTCGTCGAGCGCGAGCTCGGGCCGGGCGAGACGCTCCGCGTGGACACCGGCTGCCTCGTCGCCTTCGCGCCGAGCGTGGACTACGACATCGAGTTCCAGGGCGGGTTCAAAAACGCCCTGTTCGGCGGCGAGGGGCTGTTCCTCGCACGGCTGGAGGGGCCGGGCCTCGTCTACCTCCAGAGCCTCCCGTTCTCCCGGCTGGCGGACCGGATCGTCGCGGCCAGCCGGATGTACGCCAACCGGGGCGAGACGAACCGGGGCGGGGCCGGCGCGCTCGGCGCGGTCGGGGGCCTCGCCGCGGGCGGCCTGCTGGGCAACGTCCTCGGCGGAGACGGGTAGCCCGGCGGACGCCGGTGGTAGAGGCGGCACGCCGCGGCGTCTACGGGTTGGCCTCGCCGGCCACCTCCGCCAGCAGGGCGTCGAACCGGGGGGCCTGGAGCGGCCACGCGAGGTCGGCCGGGATCTCGCGCAGGACCTCGACGGGGAGCGGGTGGGCCTCGCCGCGCAAGACCGCGCGGAGCGTCTCGAACAGGTCGTCCTCCGTCTCGTAGAGGACCGGGGCGTGGAGAAGAGGGGCGTGGAGCCGCTCGGGGATCAGCTCGGGGTACGTCAGCCGGTCGGGCAGGAGCGGGTGGCACCCACAGTGGATGGCCTCCAGCATCGCCACGCCAAAAAACTCGTGGATGGACGTCGAGACGACGAGGTCGCTCCGCCACAGGAGGGCGGCGTAGTCCGAGAAGCTCTCGGCGTAGCCGTAGTGGAGCACGCGCTCGGCGTAGCGCCGGAAGCCGGCCTCGAACGCCGGCGGCTGTTCTTCGAACGTCTTGCCGGCCAGAACCAACCGGAACCGGAGGCCGGCGTCGTCCAGCCGGTTGACGACGCGGAAAAAGGCCTCGGGGTCCTTGTCGTACTCCCAGCGGTGGTTCCACAGGACGACCGGTGGGCCGGGCTCGCGGGCGCGCTGGGCCTCGGCCGCCGGCCGGGCCGCGTCCAGCCCGTCGAGGTCGAGCCCGAGCCGCAGGACCGCGCTCTTGGCCCGGAGCCCCGGAATCTGGCCGACGTGCGTGTAGTCGGGGAACCGCCGGAGGAGGTCGGGGAGCGCCCGGAAAAAGTCGTCGCGGTGGAACGCCGAGTTGAACACGACGCGGCTGGCGGCGAGCGCCGAGAGGTAGTTGACCGTCGCGTAGGTGTAGTCGCGGGCCCCGCCCGGCCCGCCCTCGCCGGGCGGCCGGAGCGGGTACGTCAGCTGGTTCTCGTGGAGGTAGAGGACGGCCGGGGTCCGGGCGAACAGGTCGCGCGTGAGGGCCAGGAACGCCGGGAGGTGGACCATGTCCGAGGCCAGGAGCACGTCGGGCCGCCAGCCGCCGGCGCACGCCTCGCGGGCCTTCTCGGCGAGCGTGACGGCCCCGCCCTGCATCCGCCACTTCCAGTACCGCGCGGCCATCGTCACCGCCCGGACGTCGTGGGCGCTGTGGGAGACGAGCCCCTCGACGAAGCGGCCGTGCGAGCCGCCGAACCACGGCTCCAGGACGAGGACGTTCATGCGACTGGCGGGGGCCGAGGCAGGGCCGGCCCCCGCGGCATCACCCCGCCAGCTCGTCGTCGAGCGCGGCGGCCTCCTCGGCGGTCGAGGGGCGGACGATGGCGATCGTCCGGAGCTGGAGGGCCTCGCGGAGCACGCCGTCGCGGACCTCGGCCGCCGTCACCGGCCGCTCGTCGCCCGGCTCGAGGTGGACCGTGCGCGTGTCGAGCCCGAGGTCGAGGGCGCGCTCGGACACGTTCTTGATGATCATCCCGCGGCGCTCGGCCATCGTCGGTGCTCGGCTTGTGAGGAGAGGGGCGGGCCGAAGATATTCCCCGGCGTGTCCCGGTCCGCCCTCGCCCCGTTTCTCAGCGCCGTCCGCACAGTCCGCGGGGGGCTGCTCGGGCTCGTCTACCCCGCCCTCTGCCTCGGCTGCGAGCGCCGGCTGGCCGAGCCCGACGCCGCCGTCTGCGGCCCGTGCCTCCGCGGGCTCCCCCGGCCCGACCCGGAGGCCGCCCCCGCCCTCCTCGCCGGCGCCGCCGTCGGCCGGGCCGTCGCGC
>CAZDFV010000427.1:0-2704 GCA_964504495.1 uncultured Rhodothermales bacterium | reverse complement strand
GCCCGGCCGCGACGCGGATGAGGTGGCGGAGCGCGTCGTCGCCCGTGGCCTCGCGGAAGTGGTCGAGCGGGGCGTCCGGGCGGGCGGCCCGGAGCTGGCGGCGGCCCCACGCGAGCAGCCGCTCGGCCGCGTGCTCGCCGGCCACGAGGAGCTCGACGCGGAAGCACGTCGAGACGAGGCAGGCGCCGAGGCCGTCGGCGACCGCGGCGGCGTAGAGCGCGGCCTTGTCGTCGGCGCCCAGCGCCCACGCCTCGCGGACGCCGACGGGCGCCGCCGCCCCGTCCAGGCCGATCCGAACGACGACGGGCTCAGGCATCGGGGGCGTCGGCGGGGCCGTCCTCGTACGTCTCCGAGATCGTCAGCTGGACGGCGTTCATGAACTCGTTCACCTTCCGGAGCAGGGCGGCCCGGTCGGCCGCCGGCCGCTCGTCGAGGTGCGGGTAGTAGGCCGTCGACTCCGTCAGGGCGTCGCGGAAGAAGAGCGTGGCCCGGAGCGCCTCGCTCTGCGGGAGCCCGCGCGCCCGCATCTGGGCGGCGTAGTCGCGGGCGAGCCGCCGGACCTCGGCCCAGAGCGCGTCGCCCGCGGCCCCGGCCACGTGCTGAAGGAGGAGGCCCATCAGCCGCCGGCCGTTCTCGCGGCTCTGGACGCGGTCGGTGTCGGTGAGCGCCTCGGCCCACGCCCCGCGCGGGCGGGCCCGGACCTCGTGCCGCGTGTGGACGACGGCGTGCTCGGCCCACGTCCGGTCGGCCAGGTCGCCGACGTCCGGGAGCGCCCCGCCCCGGGCCCGGACGACGGCCGCCCGCGGGATCCGGCGGTGCCCGCCGGCCGTCCGCACGACCGGGAGCTTCCCCTCGCCCGTCCACCGCCGCACGGTGTCGACGTGGACGCCGAGGAGGTCGGCGGCGGCGCTCACGCTGAGGAGGTCGGTGGAGGCGGGCACGTACGTAGGTTTGCCGAGGTTCGGAAGCTACAGCACGTAAAAGCCCGAGGGGCGCTCGTTGGTTTGTCCACGTGGTCCCGGGGGCCGGGATCGCCGAATCTCGACGGCCCATCCACCCCGTCTTCGCAGAGCCCCCGGCCGGCTGGGGGACGCCGCCAGCGGGAGGGGAAACGCACCCGTAACGCGCTTCCGACCGTGTGGTCGTAGGCTCCAGCCGTCCGCCCTCGCGCGCTGTGATCGCCCTCGCCACCGTCCTCCTCGCCGCCTCTTTTCAGGCCGTCCCCGACCCCGTGCCGCCCGACTCCGTCGTCGTCATCGCCCACCGCGGCGCGAGCGGGGAGCGGCCCGAGCACACGCTCGCGGCCTACCGGCTGGCCGTCGAGATGGGCGCGGACTTTGTCGAGCCCGACGTCGTCGCCACGAAGGACGGCGTGCTCGTGGCCCGGCACGAGAACGAGATCTCGGAGACGACCGACGTGGCCGCGCGCCCCGCGTTCGCCGACCGCCGGACGACCAAGACGATCGACGGCGCCGAGGTCACGGGCTGGTTCACGGAGGACTTCACCCTGGACGAGCTCCGCCAGCTCCGGGCCGTCGAGCGGCTCCCGGACCTCCGCCCCGAGAGCGCGGCCTACGACGGGCAGTTCCTCGTCCCGACGCTAGAGGAGGTCGTCGCGCTGGCGGTCGAGCTGGGCGCCGCGCGCGGCCGGCCGGTCGGCGTCTACCCCGAGACGAAGCACCCGTCGTACTTCCGCGCGATCGGGCTTCCCCTCGAGGAACGGCTCGTGGAGGTCCTAGAGGCCGCCGACGCGGGCGGGCCCGACCTCCCCGTCTTCGTCCAGTCGTTCGAGGCCCAGAACCTCCGCCAGCTCGCCGAGGCGACGGACCTCCCGCTCGTCCAGCTCGCGTACCCGGGCGGCGTCTCGGCCGACGGGCTCGGCTACGACGACGTGCTCACGCCCGCCGGGCTGGCAGAGGTCGCGGCCTACGCCGACGCCATCGGCGTCCACAAGGCGGCCGTGCTCGACCCGGCCACGCTCGCGCCGACCGGGCTCGTGGAGGCCGCGCACGCCGCCGGTCTCGACGTCCACGTGTGGACGGTCCGCGCCGAGAACGCGTTTCTGCCCCCGCCCCTCCGCCGGGGCGGCGGCCCCGCCGCGCACGGCGACGTCGGGGCCGAGGTCCGCGCGCTCGTGGCCGCCGGCGTCGACGGGCTCTTCTCGGACCACCCGGACCGTGTGCTCGCCGCGCTCGGGCGCTAGTCGGCGAGGTCGGGGAGGGCCACCTTGAGCGCGAACCGGCCGACGAGGCGGGGGCTCGCGTCGTCCCACTCGAGGCCCGTCGAGACCGTCGTCCAGACGGCGTCGAAGAGCCGGGCCTCGGCGCCGGCCTGGACGAACCCGGCCGCGCCGTCGCCGGCGGTCGCCTGAGCCTCTGCGAACGCCTTCGTCCGGTTCGAGCCGACGTAGAGCCGCGCGCTCAGGCTCGCGGAGGCGGCGAGCGCGTCGTCGGGGTCGTCCCGACCGAGCGCGCCGCGGGCGCCGACGAGGACCTGGCCCCACGTGCCGATCCCGTCGCCATACGTGGCCCAGGCGGCGTAGTCCGTCAGGCGGAGGTCGTTCCCGGCCGCGTCCGCGGCGCCGGCCCGGGCGCCGGCAGCGACCTCGACCACGCGGGCGTTCCACGCCTGCCCCTCGACCGCACGGCGGAGGCTGTCGACGGCCGCCAGCGCGGCGACGAGCTGGGCCCGTCGCGGGCCGGTC
>CAZDFV010000426.1:0-2721 GCA_964504495.1 uncultured Rhodothermales bacterium | reverse complement strand
CCGCCGCAGAACGCGGGGAACAGGAGGCCGAGGGCGGCGCAGACGACGGCCTCGGCGCCCTCCAGCGACGGCCGCCGCGGCCCGGCCTCGCGCTCGGCCGCGGCGCGGTCGAGGAAGGCGTCCAGGTCGGAGAGCACGGCGGCGGGCATCGGGCGGGGTGAGACCGGGCGTTCCAGAATCCCCCCCGCCCCGAAAGGTTCTCCGCCCGGCCGGCGGCCGTCGCCAGCGAGACGATCTACCCCTCGGCCGCGTCCTCGGCGGCCCGCTGGGCGAACGCGAGCACGAGCCGGGCGTGCGCCGCCACGAGGTCGACGGCGCCGACGTCCGCCAGCCGGGCGGCGGGCGTGGTCGGGAGCTTGGGCGGCGAAACGCGGCCCATCCACAGTGGGAGCTTGTCGCGGAGCGCGGCAGGACCGGGGAACCGCCCGGGCGCCAGGTGCGCGGCGTAGAACGCCGTCTTCCGGTCGAGCCGCTCGTAGACCGACTGGTCGGGCTCGACGTCGCCCTCGGCGCCCCCGCCGACGAGCTGGGCGCCAAGCAGGAAGTCGTGGTAGAGGTACGGCATCTCCGCGAGCGCCGGGCCGACGGCCGCCAGCACGGCGGGCCGCGTGCGGAGGCCGACCTCGGCGGCCCGCGCCGTGACGGTCGAGACGAGCGCGAGCGTCTCCTCGGCCACGAGCGCGGGGTCGGCCGGGGCGCCGGGGCCGGGCACGTCGAGCGACGGGAGCACGGCCCGGACCACGTCCTGCGTGGTCGAGAGGGCGGCCGGCGCGGCGAACGCGACGACGCGGGCGGCGAGGGCGGCCTCGGTCATGCCGTGCCGCTGGCGGCGTCCGCCAGCGGGGGAGTGAGGGGGGGCTAGAGCGACCGGTCGCCGGCCTGGCCCTCGCCGCCGCCGATCGAGTCGCGCATCCGGGTGTCGGCCTCGACGTTGCGGAGGTTGTAGTAGTCCATGATGCCGAGGTTGCCCTGGCGGAACGCCTCGGCCATGGCCTGCGGGATCTCGGCCTCGGCCGCGATCAGGTTCGCCCGCTGCTCCTGCTCGGCCGCGACGGCCGCGGCGCGCCGCTCCTCGGCCTTGGCCCGGGCCACGCGGAGGTCGGCCTCGGCCTGGTCGGTCTGGAGCTTGGCCCCGATGTTCTCGCCCACGTCCACATCCGCGATGTCGATGGAGAGGATCTCGAAGGCCGTCCCGCTGTCGAGCCCCTTCGCCAGGACCGTCTTCGAGATGTTGTCCGGGTTCTCGAGCACGACGAGGTGCGTGTCCGACGAGCCGATCGTCGACACGATCCCCTCGCCGACGCGCGCGATGATCGTCTCCTCACCGGCGCCGCCGACCAGCCGCTCGATGTTGGCCCGGACCGTCACGCGCGCGAGCGCCCGGACCTGGATCCCGTCCTTGGCAATCGCCGCGATCGACGGCGTCTCGATGACCTTCGGGTTGACCGACACCTGGACGGCCTCGAACACGTCGCGTCCCGCCAGGTCGATGGCCGTCGCCCGCTCGAACGGGAGGGGGATGTTGGCCTTGTCGGCCGAGATCAGGGCGTTCACGACCTGCTGGACGTGCCCGCCAGCGAGGTAGTGGGCCTCGAGCTGGGGCGGCGAGACGGGGATGCCCGCTTTGTGCGCCGTGATAAGGGGCCGGACGATCGCCGCCGGCGGCACGTTCCGGAGCCGCATCCCGACGAGGTCGCGGAACAGGCTCAGCTTCACGCCCGAGAAGACGGCCGTGATCCACAGACGGACCGGGATGAAGTACAGGAGGACGACCGCTACGAGAACGACGCCCAGGATGACGATCAGGCTGCCGACGCCGACGAGCTCTTCCATGAGGGTGCGGATGGGGGGCGGGCTCTACGGCGCCGGCACGGGCGCCGTTTCGGGGGGCGCTCAGGAACCTCCCCGAGCTGGGCCCCCGACCAAGCCGCCAGCCGGGTCGCTGGCGGAGCCGAGCGAAGCCGAACGCTAAGCTAGTTGTTCCGGGCCGCGTCGCCCCGGCGGTAGTCCCCGCTCCGCCCGCCGGTCTTGGCGAGGAGCCGGACGTCGGTGATCTCGATGTTCTTGTTCACCGACTTGCACATGTCGTAGACCGTGAGCGAGGCGACGGAGACGGCCGTCAGCGCCTCCATCTCGACGCCCGTCGGCCCCTCCGTCTTGACGATCGCGCGGACCTCGACGGCCCCGGCCTCGTCGTCCAGCTCGAACTCGATCTCGACGTTCTGGAGGACGACGTCGTGGCAGAGCGGGAGGAGCCGGCTCGTCTGCTTGGCGCCGAGGACGCCGGCCACGTTCGAGACCGTGAGCACGTCGCCCTTGCGGATCTCGTTCTCGCGGATGAGCCGGAGCGCCTCGGGCCCGACGACGACGCGCCCGGAGGCCACGGCCGTCCGCGCCGTCGACTGCTTGTGGCTGATGTCGACCATCCGGGCGTGGCCCTGGTCGTCGACGTGGCTGAGGGTGGGGGACTCGGTCATGGCGCTGGCGGGGGGACGCGGGGGCAAGATAGCGGGCGGGGAACGGGCCGGCGGCGGTCAAGGTGTGCGGTCGGCGGCCCGCTGGCGACCGTTCAAGACAACCACCGTGCCGTGCGGCCGGCTCGTCCGCCCCGCGTTACGCCAGCGGCGGCCACGCGCGCCGGCCGACGGCGGCGGTGTCCGCGCCGGCCGGGAGCGTCCCGAAGGCGAGGCCCCCGTCGCCCAGGCGGCTCGCGCAGAAGGC
>CAZDFV010000425.1:0-2724 GCA_964504495.1 uncultured Rhodothermales bacterium | reverse complement strand
CCGCGGCGAGCGAGGGGTCGTAGGCGACCGCCTCGTCCGAGTCCGTGCGCGGGGGGAGCGCGGACGCCGGGAGCGAGCCGTCGCGCGCGGCCCGCTCGAGCGCTTCGAGGCGGCCGAGCAGGCGGCCGAGGTCGGCGGCCGGCTCCAGGCTCGCCATCTTGAGGAGCGCCAGCTCGACGGTCAGGCGCGGCTGGCGGCTCTCGCGGAGGTCGGCGGCCGCCCGGTCGGCCAGCATCAAGAGGTGGAGGAGGTCGGCCTCGGCGTAGGGGCCGGCGGCGTCGAGGTAGCGCTCGCGCGTGGCCTCGGTCCCCTCCACGAGCTCGCCCGAGCCGGTCGACCGCGCGACGAGCAGGTTGCGGACGTGGTCGGCCAGGCCGAGGACGAACTCGTTGAGGTCGTGCCCGCCGCGCACCACGCGGTCCACGAGGTCGAGGAGGCCCGCCCGGTCGCCTGCGCGCGCCCCGTCGGTCGCCTCGAAGTAGAGGTCGGCGTCGACCACGCCGAGCGCCTCGCGGAGCGGCCCGATCTCCAGCCGCTCGCCGCAGAGCGCGAGGGCCTGGTCGAAGAGCGAGAGCGCGTCGCGGAGGGCCCCGTCGGCCTTCCGGGCGAGGAGGACGAGGCTCTCGTCGTCGGCCTCGACGCCCTCCTCGGCGCAGACGGCCCCCAGCCGCCCGACGATCTCGGGGACGGCGATCCGCCGGAAGTCGAACCGCTGCGTTCTCGAGAGGATCGTCGGGAGCACCTTGTGCGGCTCCGTCGTCGCGAAGATGAACAGGACGTAGGGCGGCGGCTCCTCGAGCGTCTTCAGGAGCGCGTTGAACGCGCTCGCGGAGAGCATGTGGACCTCGTCGAGGATGTAGACCTTCTTCTTCGCCCCCTGCGGCGGCACGCGGACCGTGTCGCGCAGCTCGCGGACGTCCTCGACCTTGTTGTTCGAGGCCGCGTCGACCTCGATGATGTTGAGCGAGCGGCCTTCCTCGAAGGCCCGGCACGAGTCGCACGTCCGGCACGGCTCGGCGTCCGGCCGGTCCGCCAGCGGCGTCTGGCAGTTGACGGCCTTGGCGAGGATCCGGGCGGCCGTCGTCTTGCCCACGCCGCGCGGCCCGCTAAAGAGGTAGGCGTGGGCCAGCCGGTCGGACCGGATCGCGTTGCGGAGCGTCTCGGCGACGTGCCCCTGCGCGACGAGGTCGCCGAACGTCTGGGGCCGGTACTTCCGGGCGGTGACGGTGTAGCGGGGCGCCGGGGCGCCGGGGGCGGTGTCGGCCATCGCGGGTCGGGTCCGGGGGGAGCCGGGGGGACCGCGGGAAGGTCCGGCCGGCCGCCGTCAACATAGCGTCACGGCCCCGGGCCCGGGGGCCGTGTGGACAAGTCCGGCGCGGAGCGTGGGCCGTCGTGCGTTGGGACTCCCGCCGTGCACACCGCCAGCCGGCGGCGCGACGCCCCCCGACGGACGGGACCGCCGGACGGGGCCCTACGCTCCGCGTCCCCCGCCCTACGCCCGCGCCTCGACGACGCGCGTGCCCGCCAGCCGGTCGCCGAGCCGCCGGGCGGCCGGGTCGAGGAGGACGAGCGCGGCCTCGACGGCGACGACGACCGCGGCCACCAGCATCAGGGCGCGCCCGACCGGCCCGGTGAGGACCCCGCCGACGAGGTAGACGACGGCCCACAGGAGCGCGGCCCCGCCCACCGTCGCGTTCCGCCTCGCGGAGACGGCCCACGTCACGGCCGCCCCGTCGGTCCGGTACGGACGGAGCCCGATCCACCGCTTGCCCAGCGACCGCGGCCCCCACTCGGCGTAGGGGACGCCGTCGCGGAGGAGGAGGTAGGCGGCCCCGAGCAGGAGCCCGACCCCGAACAGCCGCCCCTTGTCGACGGGCGAGGCCGCGGCCGGGGCGAGGGCGACGACGAGGGCGAGGGCGCCGTCGAGGAGCGCGGCGGCGAGGCGGCGGACGCGGACCGGGCGGGCCGTGGCGGTGGGCATCGGGTGATCGGGTGATCGGGTGATCGGGTGATCGGGTGATCGGGTGATCGAAGATCCCTGACGGCGGGCGCCGGCGCCAGTCGGCCCAGCGGAGTTGCCCCGGAGTTCTCCGCCGCGCGGCCCGCCCCGCTGGCGGTGCGCCCCGCCAGCGAGACGGACGGGCTCCGCTCAGCCTCCTCCGCCCGTCGAACAGACGTGGTACTCGCCCGCTCGACTCCCTCCCCACCCTGTCAGGCAGAGCTGCTACGTTCTGTGCTTGCCGTACAAACACGCGTCGTCGTCCCCGCGCAGGCGGGGATCCAGGACGGACGAGCACGGTGCCGGACGAGCTCTGGATTCCCGCCTGCGCGGGAAGGACGGGTTGCATTTGTGTTTACAATCCTACTCGCGTCTGAGAGCTTAGCAGTCCTGCCCCTGTCAGGGGGGAACGTCTCTCGACCTCTCTGCGCGCCGTCAACCGCCCGACGCGTGCAGGTGCCGTTTGAAGAAGGCGTACGCCTCGTTGATCGCCTTCGTCTCTTCCTCCGCCAGCCGGCGGAGCTTGACGCCGAGGCCGGCCACCCGGTCGGGGTGGTAGGCCGCCACGAGCCGGAGGTAGTGCCGGCGGACGGTCTCGAGCGTGACCGGCCCGGGCTCGAGCTCGAGGACGGCCCGGTACCGGACCTCGGGGGCGTCGGGGGGCGGCACGCTCGGGCGGTCGGCGCGGGGCTCCCGGCGCGGGCCTCCAGAGCGGTCGCCCGGCG
>CAZDFV010000424.1:0-2735 GCA_964504495.1 uncultured Rhodothermales bacterium | reverse complement strand
CGCCGCCGCGCCGGCCTCGTGGACCTCCTCGAACAGGGCCGCCAGCGGCGGGCTGGCGGCGAGCACGGCGGCCTCTTCCTCGCCCACCCCGCGCGCGACGAGCCCGGCGTACGCCTCGCGCTCGGCGTCGCTCAGCCCGGCCGCCGGGTCGCGCGGACCGGCCGGCGCAGCGGGCTGCTGCTTCGGCTTCGGGGCAGACTCGAGAGAGACGACGCTGACTGACAGACCAGTAGGGGGGGCAGGTCGCTTAAGAGCAACGATTCGATTGAACACGAGCCTGTCAGGCTGGCTGTCCACAGGATCCTGCCAGAAGTAGCCTCGTCGCTCGAACTGATACCGTGTGTCGAGTGCGTCGTCGGCGACGGAGGGCTCGACCCAGCCCTGGCGCTCGACGAACGAGCCGGGGTTGAGGGTGCTTACGAAGTCCTCTGCCTCAGTGGGGTCTGGAATGGTGAAGAGCAAGTCGTAAAGGCGGAATGTGGCGGACACCCCATGCTCCGCGCTCACCCAGTGGACCACACCGCGTGGCCTGGCGTCCTCCGCCAGCCGGGCGTGGATCGTCATCCCGTCGCCCTCACCCTCGGCGCCGAGCACCTCCACGACCGGCCCGTGTCGGAGACGGACGTGGGCGCCGGGCGCGAGCCGCTTCCATCCCTTCGGCGGGTCGTCGGAAAAATCATTGCGCTCGACCCAGACCTCGGGGCTGAAGGGGAGCGGCCGGCTGGCGGGGGCGCCGGGCGGCGGCGTCACGTCGTGCGGCCAGTACGGGGCGTCGAGCATCGTGTCCTCGGCGCCGTCGATCACGAGGCGGACCGGATCGGTTACGGCGAGGACGCGGGGGGCCGTGTCGTTGAGGTCGTCGCGGAGGGCGTGCTCGAGCTGCTGGATTTCCACGCTCCCGTTCACCTTCGTCACGCCGAGGCCGCCGAAGAAGCTCCGGAGCGCCTCGGCCCGGACGCCGCGGCGCCGGAGCCCGGCGATCGTCGGCATTCGGGGGTCGTCCCAGCCCGCGACGTGTCCGCCCTCGACGAGCTGCCGGAGCAGCCGCTTCGACATGACCGTGTAGTCGAGGTTGAACCGCGCGAACTCGTACTGGTGGTTCCGGGGCTCGGGGACGCCGATGGCGTCGAGGTACCAGTCGTAGAGCGGGCGGTTGACGTCGAACTCGAGCGTGCAGACCGAGTGCGTCACGCCCTCGATGGCGTCGCCCTGGCCGTGGGCCCAGTCGTAGAGCGGGTAGATGTGCCAGTCGTCGCCGCGGCGGTAGTGGCCGGCGTTCCGGCGGATCCGGTACATGAGCGGGTCCCGGAGCTTCATGTTCGGGCTCGCCATCGGCCCCTCCGGGCCGTCGACGCGGGCGCGGAGGACGTGACTCCCGTCGGGGTGCTTCCCGGTCCGCATCTCCTCCAGGAGGCGGAGGCTTTCCTCAGCGGGCCGGTCGCGGTAGGGCGAGGGCGTCCCCGGCTCCGTCACCGTCCCCCGGCCTTCGCGGATGGCCTCCTCCGACTGGCTGTCGACGTAGGCGAGCCCCTTCTTGATCAACTCTACCGCCCAAGCATAAAACTGCTCGAAGTAGTCGCTCGCGTAGCGGACCTCGACGGGCTCGAACCCGAGCCACCGGACGGCCTCGGCGAGGGCGTCGGCGAACTCCTGGCTCTCGCCCTCGGGGTTCGTGTCGTCGTAGCGGAGCGTGGTCACGCCGCCGAACTCGGCCGCCAGCCCGAAGTTGAGGCAGATCGACTGGGCGTGCCCGATGTGGGGGTACCCGTTGGGCTCGGGCGGGAACCGCGTGACCACGCGCCCGCCGTGGACCCCGGCCGCCACGTCGGCGGCGACGATGTCGCGGATAAAGTTGGAGGACCGTTCGCGGTCCTGGCGGGGCTCGGCTTCCATGCGGGGCGGCGGTCTCGGGGGCGCTACGGTAACGCCAGACCGCCGGCCGACGCGCCGGGCGGCGGTGGAGACGCTTAGGAATCGGCCGACCCGCTGGCGGTGCACGTCCGCCAGCCCCGACTACGCGGTTGCCCAACTCCCGACCGGCCGCCGCGCCCGGTACCACCGCGCGAACAGGGCGACGGCCAGCAGCCCCTCGGCGAGGTCGCCGCCGTAGTACATGAGCTGGGCCGCCGACCGGATCTCGGCCAGGCTGTGGGCCGTGCCGTCCGGGAGGCCGTACCCGTACATCAGCTTGGCGAGGACGGCGTGCGCGGCGATGGCGACGAACAGGACGCCGAGGCGGGTCCGCAGGCCGGGCGCGTGCGGGGCCGGGTCGGGGCCGGCGAGGACGGCCCACGAGAAGAGGGACCCCGCCGCCAAAAAGTGCACGTGTACGAGCGCGTGCAGGGCGGGCGACGTCTGCGTCGCGGCGAAGAGCGGCGTCGCGTAGAGCACGGCCATCCCGCCGACGTTCAGGACGAGCGCCGTCGCGGGGTGCGAGAGCGCGCGCGCCGGCCCGCTCTTCAGGACGCCCGCCAGCCGCCGGGCCGCCCGGACCGGGAGCGTCCGAAGAACGAGCGTGACCGGGGCCCCGAGCACGAGCCCCAGCGGGGCCAGCATCCCGACGAGGAGGTGCTGAGCCATGTGCCCCCGGAGGTCGCCGTGCGCCCAGCCGACCACGGGCGGCGCGACGGCGAGGGCGAGGAGGCCGATGCCGGAGGCGAACGCGGCCGTCCGCCCGGGGCTCCACCGTCGGCCCCGCGACCGCTGGCGGCGCGCGGCGGCGAGGTAGGCGCCGA
>CAZDFV010000423.1:0-2739 GCA_964504495.1 uncultured Rhodothermales bacterium | reverse complement strand
GGCCCGACGGCCCGCCCCCCCGCGCTACCTTCCGGCATGGACCCCCTCCCCGACGCCCCCCCGCCGGCCGGCCCGCCCCCCGCGGGCGGGCCCGAGGCCGACTCGCTCACGCAGCGGCTCCGGTCCTCGCGCCGGGCGCGCCAGCACGACAAGATCCTCCAGGAGAAGGAGATCGAGCAGAAGACGGAGGACGTCCGGGCCGTCGTGCGCGAGCGCCAGTCGGCCTCGGCCGCCGAGGGGTTCCTGGCCGAGGCCGGCGGGCTGTTCGCCTTCGTCGGGCGGTTTTTCGCCCGGTTCTGGCGGCGCCCGTTCGAGTTCAAGGAGCTCCTCAAGCAGATGGACGAAGTCGGGGCCAAGAGCCTGGTCCTGACCGGCGTCGTCGGGTTCTCGATCGGGATCGTCCTCGCCATGCAGAGCCGGGGGACGCTGGCCCGGTTCGGGGCCGAGAGCTTCCTCCCGTCCATGCTCGCCCTCTCGGTCATCAAGGAGATCGGGCCCGTCCTCACGAGCCTCGTCCTGGCCGGGCGGCTGGGCGCGGGGATGGGGGCCGAACTCGGGTCGATGAAGGTGACCGAGCAGATCGACGCGCTCGAGGTCGCCGCGCTCAAGCCGTTCCACTACCTCGTCGTCACGCGCGTGCTCGCCTGCGTCATCATGTTCCCCGTGATGACGATGCTGACGGACCTCCTCGCGCTGACCGGCGGCTACCTCGAGGCGTTCTTCGCCGACGGGATGGACGTCCGGATCTTCCTCGCGACCGCGTTCGACACGATGCGGTTCGTGGACGTGATCGTGGACACGATGAAGACGTCGATCTTCGGGTTCATCGTCGGGATCGTGAGCTGCTACCTCGGCTACAACGTCCGCGGCGGGACGCGCGAGGTGGGCCGGGCGGCCATGCAGGCCGTCGTCGTCTCGAGCCTGCTCATCCTCGTCGCCGACGTCGTCGTGGTGCGGATCTCGCTCCTCCTCTTCGGCGACATCTCGGACTCGGCGTAGGGCGGTCGGCGCGGGCCGGGCGTTGCGTACGTCGTGCGGGAGGGGCATCTTAGGCCCCTCCGCCCCGCCCGGCCGTCGCCCCGCTCCGCAAGCTCCGGCTCCCGCTCGCGCTCGCCGCCCTCCTGGGCGTCGCCTACGTCGCGGCGTCGGCCCTGGGCGGGGGCGGCCCGGCGCTCCGGTGGCTCCTGGCCGTCGCGCTGGCGGCGGCCGGGGTCGTCGCGGTCCAGGCCACTCGGTTCCTCGTCCTCGACGTCGCGTTCCTGCGGACGCAGGGGCACCGGGCCCCGGCGCTCGTCCACGTCGTCGTGGCGCTGGCGCTCTACTTCGCGCTCGGGCTCCTCATCGCCGGCGGCGTGTTTGGGCAGAGCCTGACCGGGGCCATCGCCACGAGCGCCGTGGCGTCCGTCGTGCTCGGGCTCGCGCTCCAGGAGACGCTGGGGAACCTCTTCGCCGGGATCGCCCTCCAGATCGAGCAGCCGTTCCGCCTGGGCGACGTCGTGCAGGCGGACGGGCGGTCCGGGCGCGTCGAGGCGTTCAGCTGGCGGGCCACGACGATCCAGACCGCCGACGAGTCGCGCGTGGTGATCCCCAACGCCGTCCTCGCCCGCGACGCCGTCGAGGTCTTCGCCCGGACCCGCGCGAACCGACGCCGGCTCCCGGTTCCCGCCCCGTACGACCTCCCCCCGCAGCAGGTGGCCGCCGTCGTGCGGGCGGCCGTGGCCGGCCTCCCCGGGCTCGCCGAGCGGCCGCCCCCACAGGTCCGGCTTGCCTCGTTCGACGACTCCTCGGTGGGGTACGAGGTGCTGTACTGGGTCACGGACTACTCCCGGGCGCCGGCCGTCGACGCCCAGATCCGCGAGCGGGTGTGGTACGCGTTCGCCCGGGCCGGCGTCTCGATCCCGTTCCCGCACGAGGTCCAGGTCCCGTACGAGCCGCCGGCGGCGGCCGACGGCGAGGACCCGGCCGCCGAGCGGGCCCGGTGGCTCGGCGAGGTGGCCCTGTTCGCCCCGCTCGCCCCCGAGGAGCGCCAGCGGCTGGCCGAGCGGGCGCGGACCCTCCTCTACGGCCCCGGCGAGACGATCCTCCGGGCCGGGGCCGAGGGCGGCTCCCTCTTCGTCGTCCTCCGCGGCCGCGTCGAGGTCCGCGTGCCGGACGTGGACGGCCGGCGCGTCCGCGTGGCGGAGGTCCTGCCCGGCGAGGTCATCGGCGAGATGTCGCTCCTGACCGGCGAGCCCCGCTCGGCCGACGCCTACGCCCTCGACGAGGTCGAGCTTATCGAGGTCCGGCGGCCCGAGATGCGGGAGGTCCTGGCCGGCAACGAGGCGCTCGCCGAGGCGCTCGCCGAGGAGGCCGCCCACCGGATCGACGCCCGGGCCGACGTGCTGGCGGCCGTCGACGCCGAGGGCGACGGGGCGGCCTCGCCGTCCTCGCTCCTCCAGCGGATCCGGCGGTTCTTCGACCTCGGCTGACGCGGACCCTGAGGCCGGCACGCGCCGCCAGCCGAAGCGGCCGTGGGGGCACGCCTGAACCCGGGAGCGAGGGGCAACCGCTGGGAACGAGGCGGGTTGGCCACGTCCCCCTCTCCCCTCCCCTCATGAAAGCGCTCCGCTGGCACGGGACCGGCAAGGTCTCCGTCGACACCGTCGACGACCCCCAGATCCTCAACCCCCACGACTGCATCGTCGGCGTCTCGCTGACGGCGATCTGCGGGTCCGACCTCCACCTGTTCGACGGGTACAT
>CAZDFV010000422.1:0-2743 GCA_964504495.1 uncultured Rhodothermales bacterium | reverse complement strand
GGAGGAGGGCCGCCCACTGGTCGTCGGTCAGGCCGAGGTCGGTCCCCTCGCGGAACGCGGCGTAGCGGGCCGAGTCGGCCCGGGCCTCGCGGACGAGGGCGGCCGGGGCGTCGGCGCCGGCCTCGCGGGCCTGGCCGATCCGCGTCCGGGCCGTCTGCCAGCCGGCGTAGGCGGCGAACGTCGAGTCGAGCCGGGCGTCGAGCGAGTCGAGCCGGGCGAGCGTCTGGGGGATGGCCTCCGGGCGCTCGGCGAAGATGGGCGGGAGCGACCGGCGGACCGAGTCGCGCTGGGCCTCGACCTCGTCCTCGGGCAGCCGGATGGCGAAGTCGAACGGGGCCACGACGTCGTCGCTCCGCCACACCTCGCCGACCTCGGCCGACCCGTCGTAGACGGGGACGTTGGAGAACGCGCTCACGGCCAGCGCCGTGAGCGCCGCCAGCAGGGCGAGCCGCTCGACGAGCCCCCGCCGCGAGAGCGTGTGCCCGTCGGGGAGCGGGGCCCGGCCGTCCTTGCGGAGGCCGGCCCGGCGGGAGTACCGGCCCGGCTTGGGCGTGAGGCCGAGGCGTTCGAGGAGGGCCATCGGGGGGAGACCCGGCTGGGCGACTGGCGGGCGGAAGGTACGGGGAGCTCGGGCCGGGGGCGCGCGGCGGGCCCTACGACGACGACGCCGCGGGTTCGGCTCCCCCGGCCGCCGCAGGCGCCGGCGGCCCGTGGCGGAGGCCGAGGAGCCCGCCCACGGCCAGCGTCACGGCCACGCCGATGAGGGGGTAGAGCGGCCACGCGACGGCCCGGAGCCCCGTCCCCTCGCGCGCCGCCGCGTCCGGCCGCCAGTCCCAGACCCAGCCGCCGGTCTCGGCGCTCCACCACACGCCGAAGATGACGGCCACGAGCGCGGCGACGGCCGCGACGAACGCGACGACGGCGTCCGACTGGCGGGCGCGCTGCGAGAGGAGGCCGAGCGCGAAGGCGCCCAGCAGCCCGCCGTACGTGAACCCGGCGATGCCGAGCCCGAGCTCCACGACCGGGTTGTCCATGCCCGTAAAGAGCATGGCGAACCCGACAAAGACGGCGGCCCAGACGAGCGTGAGGAGCCGGCTGAGGCGGAGCGCAGCGGCCCCCTCCGGCCGGCGCCCACCGAGCCGCTCAACGAGGTCCATGAGCGTCGAGCCGGCGAGGGCGTTGAGCGACGACGACAGCGTGCTCATGGCCGCCGCGACGATCCCCGCGAAGAGGAGCCCCCGGAGCCCGGCCGGCATCTCGTCGAGGACGTAGCGCGGGAACACCTCGTCGCCGCGCGTCAGCCCGAGGTCCGCCAGCGGCGCGCCGCCGTAGTGGACCCACAGCCCGACGCCGACGGCCAGGAACAGGGCGAACTGGACGGCCACGAACACGCCGCTCCAGACCATCGCCCGCTGCCCGTCGCGGAGCGTCCGGCACGCGAGGATCCGCTGGACGATGAGCTGGTCGGTCCCGTGCGAGGCCATCGCAAAAAAGGCCCCGCCGATCACGGCCACGGGGAAGCTGTACGGCGAGGTCAAGACGCCCCCAATCCCCTCCCCCAAGTCCCAGTCGAGGAGCGCCAGCTTGCCGGCGGCGGCGGCCTCGGCGAGCGTCCCCGCCGCCGGCTGCGTGAGCAGGAGCCCCAGCGCGAACGCGGCGCCCCCGACGTAGACCCCCATCTGCACCACGTCCATCCACACGACCGCCTTCAGCCCGCCGACGTAGGTGTAGGCCGCCGTCACGACGCCGATGGCGAGGATGACCGCCGGGTACCCGACCTCGATCCCGGCCGCGCGCGCGATCACCTGGATCGGGATCGCCGTCGCGAACAGGCGGACGCCGTCGGCGAGGAGCCGCGTGAAGAGGAAGGTCACCGATGCCAACACCCGCATCCCGTCGCCGAAGCGGGCGCCGAGGAAGGCGTAGGCCGTCTGGAGCTCGCCCCGGAAGTAGCGCGGGAGGAGCACGCGGGCCACGACTACGCGGCCGACGAGGTACCCCAGCGCGAGCTGCAAGAACACGAGCGACCCGCCGTAGGCCACGGCCGGCACCCCGATGACCGTCAGCGTGCTCGTCTCGGTCGCGACGACGGAGAAGCAGACGGCCCACCACGGCAGGTCGCGCCCGCCGAGGAAGTAGTCGTCGGTCGAGGTCTGGCGCCCGCCCGCCCGGAGACCGAAGGCGACGACGCCGACGCCGTACACCACGAGGACGACGAGGTCGAGGGTCGTGAGCATGGGCGTCGGGTAGGGGGCGGGGCGCCCCGCCAGCGGGGCTAGCGGAGCGGGAGGACGGGCGGGTCGAACTGGGCCAGGAGGCGGTGGAGGGCCCCGGCCGCCTCGGCGGCGTCGTCCGTACCGGCGACCATCACGTCGAAAAACGGCTCGTGCTCCCCCCGGTGCCGCCCGACCCGGACGGCGGCGGGCGAGGCCCCCGCGAGGTACGCGGCGCCGAGGTCGTCCGGGTCGGCCAGGCTGAGGGCCACGTGGGGCTTCCACCCCCACACCGCCCGCGCCACGTCGCGGCGTGGGAGCCGCCGCCAGTCCCGGGCCGCCCCGTCGATCACGACCACGGCCCCGGCGAACCGGTCGGGCGCGTAGAGGATGCGCTCGGCGAGGACGACCGGGGCGACCTGACGGTCGACGAGGTCGAGCGCGGAGACGAGGTCCCACGTCGCCCGCTGGCCCGGCTCGTCGTCCGGGAGGAGGAGGAGGACGCGGCGGTTCGCGGGGCGGCCGGGGAG
>CAZDFV010000421.1:0-2748 GCA_964504495.1 uncultured Rhodothermales bacterium | reverse complement strand
GCGTCGCGCGGACGCCGAGGGCAAGGGCCGCGCGCCCGAGCGAGTCGCGGCCGGTCGCGCCGGAGACGCGGAGCCGGTAGAGCGCCGGTCGGGCCCGGTACTCCGCGAGCGAGAGCCGCCGCCCGCGCGCGAGCAGGAACGGGGCGACCTCGACGGCGAACGCCTCGGGCACCTGGAGCGACCCGTCGGCCGCCCCGAACTCGGCCGCCGCTACGGCCACCTCGCGGACCGTCGCCGGGCGGAGGATGTGGCTCGGGTCTCCGTCGACGAGGTCGAGCGCGGGCGGCTCGCGGACGGCGAAGTCGGCCCGGAACTGCGCCTCGAGCGTGTCGAGCGCCGCCCGCCCGCCGACGACCGAGACCTGGGCCCGGACGCCGCTGGCGGCGAGCACCGCCAGCGCCGCCAGCACGGCGGCCGCGCTACTCCGCATCGGTCCGAGCGACGAGGAGGACGAACAGGTCGGCCAGGACCGTCTCGAAGTCGGCCCCGCGGCCGGCCCGGGCCCCGCCCCCGAGCCGCCGCCCGTCCTGGTACACGCTAACGGAGACGTCGTAGCGGCTGAGCGGCGGGGTCACGACGACCGTGGCGATGCACTCGACGAGCCGGCCGTCGCTCTGGGCCGCCGGGCCAGGGAGCCGGTAGCGGTCGTCGTCGTCGTTGACGAAGTTGCCGGCCGGGCGGGTCTCGCCGTCGGGCGGCCACCCGACGAGACGGTTTTGGCCGCTCTCCCAGAGGAGGAGCGTGTACGACCCGGGCTGCGCGTACCCGCTGACGACCTCAGCGTGCAGCGGCCCGCCGTCGGGGTCGAACGGGACGGGAGTCATAGGCACGGGGGAGTCCCCCAAGAAACGGACTCCGTGCTGGCGGCGCTCCGGGCCGCCTCTCCGCGCGCGCCGCCAGCGGGCCGCCGCCCCTTCTCACCACTCGTAGTCGGAGGCGAACCGGACGCCCGCCGTCTGCCCGTTGCGCGTCGGCGCGGTCCTCAGGATGACCGTGCTCCGGTCCTCAAAGACGTCCGGGCCGAGCCAGCACAGAACGTCGGCGCGGGGGAGGTAGACCACGACGGCGTCGACCTCCGACCGGTCGTAGCTCCCGTGCCGGACGCGCCCGCCGCCGTACGAGGCGAGGTCGACGTGGATGGACCCCGCGCTATGGGTGGATTCCCGGTCGCTGTACTTGACCTGGACCCGGAAGAGCTTCCCGTCAAGGTCGAGCACACGGTCGTACCTAGCCTCGACGCACGGGATGCTGACGATCCCGCCTTTCTCCAGCGCTCGCTTGTCGAACGCAGCGCAGGCGATGGCCCCTTTGGCGTTCGGCGACAGGGGGTCCATCAGAGGCGCGCGGGGGAGGGGACCCCGAGACTACGTCGGCGCGCGTGCACCGCACACCCCTCTCCGACAACCAAAACGCCGACCCGTCGATGACGAGTCGGCGCGTGTGGAGCATAGCGGATTCGAACCGCTGACCCCTTCGCTGCCAGCGAAGTGCTCTACCAACTGAGCTAATGCCCCGGAGGGCGGTCAAGATAGGAAGCGCCCTCCGGGCGGGTCAATGGAGCCGGGGCGAAGACCACCCACCACGCTGGCGACGTCCGCCGCCAGCGCGGCTAGCTTCGGCGGTCCCTCGCCCCCGCCCGTGCCCGAGCGCCCCGTCCACGTCGCCAAGTTCGGGGGGACGTCCGTCGGGACGCCCGAGCGCGTCCGCCGCGTCGTCGAGCTGGCGACGGCCGAGAGCCCGGCGCACCGGCGCGTCGTCGTGTCGTCGGCGTTCGGGGGCGTGACGGACCGGCTGCTCGAGGCCGTCGGGGCCGCCGTCGGGCGGACGGGCAGGCACCGGCCGATCCTCCGTGAGCTCCGAGAGCGGCACGCGGCCGCGCTCCACGCGCTCGCGCCCGAGGCCGAGCGAGAGACGCTGAGCCGCGACCTCGACGCGCTCTTCACCGAGCTCGGCGAGCTCCTCTACGGCGTCTACCTGCTCCGCGAGTGCACGCCCCGGTTCCGCGACGCGATCGTCTCGGCCGGCGAGCGGGCGGCGGTCCCGATTGTCGCCGCCGCGTTCCGCCAGGCCGGGCACGCCGCCGTCGCCCTCGACGCGACGACGTTCGTCCGCACCGACGACGCCTTCGGCGAGGCCGCCGTCGACTTTGAGACGACGGGCCGGCTCGTGCGCGGGGCGCTGGCGGAGGCGCCGGCCGAGGCCGTCGCCGTCGTGACCGGGTTCGTGGCCTCGACCGAGGACGGCGTGACAACGACGCTCGGCCGCTCCGGGAGCGACTACACCGCGACGATCCTGGCCGGCGCGCTGGGCGCCGCCGAGTGCACGATCTGGACCGACGTGGACGGCGTGCTCTCGGCCGACCCGCGCGTCGTCCCCGAGGCGTTCTCGCTGCCCCGCTTGAGCTACCAAGAGGCCGCCGAGCTGGCGCACTTTGGGGCGAAGGTGCTCCACCCGCGGACGATGCGCCCGCTCCAGCAGGCCGGCATCCCGCTGCGGATCAAAAACACGCTCCGGCCGGAGGCGCCCGGCACGCTCGTCGGCCCGGCCGAGCCGGACCCCGAGCCCGCGATCCGCGCCGTCACGGCGATCCGCGACGCCGCGCTCGTCCGCGTGGACGGGGCCGCGACGCTCGAGGTGCCGGACCTCGCGCGGCGGATCTTCGGCCCGCTCGCCGAGGCCGGCGTCCCGGTCGCGCTCGTGGCCCAGGCCTCGGCCGAGGGGAGCGTCGGCCTGGCCGTCCGCCAGTCG
>CAZDFV010000420.1:0-2749 GCA_964504495.1 uncultured Rhodothermales bacterium | reverse complement strand
CCGGCCGGCCCGAACGCCCGTCCGAGCCGGCGGCCGGCCCGTTCGGGGTCCACCTCGCGGCCGTTGACCGTCACGCGCCGCGTCGTCCGCTCAGGGCCCGCGCCACGGCGGTAGCGGACGCTCCCCTCGGCCGTCACGTCGAACGGGCGGCGGGGGCCCTCGAGCACGCGCTCCAGCGTCTCGTCCATCTCGACCGACTCGACCTCGGCCGCCGCGCGGCGCCAGTCGGCGGCCCAGGCGTCGAGGACGGCCTGGGCGTCGGGGAGGTCCTGCGCCGCGCTCTGCGCCGCGCTGGCGACGGCCGCCAGCGGGACGAGGAGGGCGAGGAGGGCGAGGCGCATCGGGAGCACGGACGAAGAACGTAGCGCCGGCCGGGCCCGTGTCACGGAACCGTGGCGGAACGGTCCCGCTTTGGCCGCACGGCCCGATTTGCGCTGGTCCCGGTCTACCTTTGAGGAGCCCGCCCCGCCATGACGCCCGACCGCCTCCTCGTCGTCGAGGACGACGACAGCCTCCGCCAGGTCCTCGCCCGCCGCCTCGGCGAGTCCGGCTACGCCGTCGAGACGGCGGCGACCGGGCCCGACGCGCTCGACGCCGCCGAGGCCGCTCAGCCCGACCTCGTCCTGCTCGACGTGATGCTCCCCGGGCTCGACGGGATCGAGGTGTGCCGCCGGCTCCGGGCCGAGCGCCCGCTCCTCCCCATCCTCATGCTCACCGCGCGGGCCGACGAGCTCGACCGGGTCGTCGGGCTGGAGGTCGGGGCCGACGACTACATCACGAAGCCGTTCAGCTTGCAGGAGGTCGTCGCCCGCGTCCGGGCGGCGCTCCGGCGGGTCCGGGCCGTCGAGGAGCGGCTGGCAGCGTCCGGCGAGGCCGACGACGAGGCGCCGATCACGTCCGGCCCGCTCACCGTCGACCCCGTCCGCCGCGAGGTGACCGTCGGCGGCGAGCCCGTCCACCTCACGGTCCGCGAGTTCGACCTGCTCTTGTTCCTGGCCCGCCACCCGGACCGGCCGTTCACGCGGAGCCAGCTCCTGGAGCAGATCTGGGGGATCACCTACGAGGGCTACGACCGGACGATCGACAGCCACGTCCAGCGGCTCCGCGCCAAGATCGAGGCCGACGCTGGGGCCCCGGAGCACGTGCGGACGGTGTGGGGCGTCGGGTACAAGTTCAGCGGCCCCGAGTAGCCCGTGGACAGCAGGAGGGGCGGCCTGGGGAGAGTCCCCCTCCTGGACAGGAGGGGCCGGGGGTGGTCGACCGGGCAGAGGGGACGGGCTTGGCCTTGCTCTAGAGGGCGTAACGGCGTCCGACCCCTCGCCTGTCATCCTGAGCGTCCGCGAAGGATCTCGACTCGGACGTCCAGCCCTGACGGACCGGAGTTGAGGACTCGGGCCGACGGCGTCGAGATCCTTCACTCCGTTGGCTGCGCCGTCCCTTCGGGGTCAGGTGACACGTCGGGGCGGGAGGGGCCTAGTGCTGTGACGGGCCGCTGTTGCTGGGCTGGCGGCCTGGTCGGTCCACCACCCCTGTCCCCTCCTGTCCAGGAGGGGGACTCCCCGACGAGCGCCGCCGCCGGCCCGGCCCCGCAGTACCCCCTTGCCAAAGGACTAGATCGGGTAGGACTGCCGATCTGGGCCCACAGCACGCCCTAGAGCACCGCCCGGCTGGCGGTCGGCGCCGCCAGCGGGTTACTGTCCCTGACGCACCGCCCCCTGACGCACTGAAACAGCGCACCGTCTTCTGGAAGGTGGCCGCCGTCCTCGTCGGCGCCCAGGTCGCGACGGCGCTCCTCGCCGTGGCCCTCAGCGCCGTGTTCGCGGAGGACCGGAGCCGCGAGCTCCTGGAGGGCACGCTCCGCCTCCGCCTCGACGCCGTGGCCGAGGAGGTCGAAAGTCGGGCCGAGATCGACCCGTTCGGCGGCCTCGACCTGCCGGGCCGCCTCCGCGCCGACCTCCCCACGCGGTTCCCGGACCCCCTCGCCGTCCTCGACGAGACCGGGGCCGTCCTGGACACGTTCGGCGGGGCGGTTCGCGGCGTTCCCGAGGCGGCGCGCAGGGCGCTCGCCGACGGACGTGTAGCCGTCGTCCTCGACGGGCCCGAGGGGTCGTGGGGGCTCGCGCCGCTCTTGGCGCCCGACGGGCTCCCGGCCGGGGCCCTCCTCGTCCGCCCGCTCGACCGGACGCTGGCGGAGGAGCGGCGGGGGACGCGCACGGCGTTCCGCCAGGCCACCGTCGCCACCGTGGTCCTGGCCGTGACCGTCGCGCTCCTCCTGGGCGCCCTGTTCTCGGCCCGGCTCATCCGGCCCGTCCGCGACGTCACGCGCCGGGTCGAGCGGCTGGGCGAGGGCGACTATTCCGACCGCCTGCCGGTCGGCTCGGGCGACGAGCTCGGGCGGCTGGCGCAGGCCGTCAACGAGATGGCCGGGCGCGTCGAGGCCAGCCTCGACGACCTCCGCGAGACCGACCGGCTCCGCCGCGAGCTCGTCGCGAATGTGGGCCACGACTTGCGGACGCCGCTCGCCGCCCTCCGCGCCCTCCTCGACGAGGCCGAGCGGTTCGCGTCGGAGGGCCGGGCCGGAGACGCCGCGGCCGCCACCGAAGACGCCCGTCGCCAGGCCGAGGCCGCCGGCGCCCTCGTGGCCGACCTCTTCGAGCTCAGCGTGCTCGACCGGCCGAGCGGCCAGGCCCTGCGCCTGGGGCCCGTCCCCCTCGGCGAGCTCGTGCGCGACGTGGCCGCGCAGCACGCC
>CAZDFV010000419.1:0-2757 GCA_964504495.1 uncultured Rhodothermales bacterium | reverse complement strand
CCGCCTCGCCGCGCTGGCGGGGCTCGTCGCCAGCGGGGCGGCGGCGCAGCCGGCCCCGCCCGCCTGGGCGCAGGACGCCGTCTGGTACCAGGTCTTCCCCGAGCGGTTCGCCAACGGCGACCGCGCCAACGACCCGACGTGGGCCTCGCTCGCCGAGCGCGGCCGGGCGCCGGAGGCCGAATGGACCGTCTCCGACTGGACGGGCGACTGGTACGAGCGCCAGCCGTGGGAGCGGGCGCTCGGGCCCGGCTTCTACGACGGCGTCTTCCACCGCCGCTACGGGGGCGACCTCCAGGGCGTCCTCGACCGCGTGGACTACCTCGACTCGCTGGGCGTGACGGCCGTCTACCTCAACCCGGTCTTCTACGCCCCCAGCCTCCACAAGTACGACGCGGCGAGCTACCACCACGTCGACCCGCACTTCGGGCCGGACCCGGAGGGCGACCTCGAGATCATCGCGTCCGAGACGGCAGACCCGGCCACGTGGCAGTGGACGAGCGCCGACCGCCTGCTCCTCGACCTCGTCGACGCGCTCCACCAGCGGGGCATCCGCCTCGTCCTGGACGGCGTGTTCAACCACACCGGCACCGACTTCTGGGCCTTCCGCGACATCGCAGAGAAACAGCAGGCCAGCCCGTACGCCGGCTGGTACGAGGTGACGGCGTGGGACGACGCGGCCACGCCCGACACGTCGGAGTTCGACTGGAACGGGTGGTGGGGCTACAAGCCGCTCGCTCTCCTCGCGGACACGGAGGCCGGCGACGACCTCCACCCGGGCGTCAAAGCCCACGTGTTCGACGTCACGCGCCGGTGGATGGACCCGGACGGCGACGGCGACCCGTCCGACGGCGTCGACGGCTGGCGGCTGGACGTGGCCGCCGAGGTGCCGGATGGGTTCTGGCGCGACTGGACCGCGCTCGTCCGCGAGATCAACCCAGAAGCCTACACGGTGGCCGAGGTGTGGGACGACGCGAGCGCAACCCTCGCCCGGACCGGGTTCCACGCGACGATGGCCTACCACGCGCTCGCCGTCCCGCTCGACGCCTTCGCCTTCGACCGGCGGACCGACGCGGCCACGTTCGCCCGCGAGGTGACGGAGCGGTTCAACGCCTACCCCGAGGCCACGCGGCGCGCGCTCATGACCGTCCTCGCCTCGCACGACACCGACCGGCTGGCGTCCATGATCGTCAACGGCGGGCTGGGCGCGTACGACCGGCAGGCCGGCGTCCGCGACACGAGCGCCTACGCCGTCCGCGCGCCGACGGCCGAGGAGCGCGAGCTCCAGCGGGCCGCCGTCCTCCTGCAGATGGCGCTCCCGGGCGCCCCGCACGTTTTCTACGGCGCCGAGGCCGGGATGTGGGGCGGCGACGACCCCGACAGTCGGAAGCCGATGCTCTGGCCCGACTCGACCTACGCCGACGAGGCCCTCGACCCGCTCGGACGAGCGCGCACGCCCGACCCGGTCGCCTTCGACGACGGGCTGTTTGAGTTCTACCGGTCCGCCATCGCGCTCCGCCAGTCGGACGCCGTGCTCCGCCGCGGCCGGCTGGCGACTCTCGCGGCCGACGCCGACGCCGTCGCCTTCGAGCGCCGGCTGGGCGACGAGCGCCGCGTCGTCGCCTTCAACCGGGGCGACGCGGACCGCTTCCTCCCGCTCCCGGACGGGGCGCCGCCGGTCCCGCTCGTCCCCGTGTTCGTCTCGTCGGGCGATGTCCGGGCCGTGCCCTCGTTCGTGGCCGGCGTGGGCGAGACGGACGTCGTGTACGGCCTCCGCATCCCCGCCCGCTCGACCGTCGTGTACCGCGCGGCCCGGCCCGCCGACGTCCGGCCCCGCGGGCTCGACGAGTAGCGCGTTGGGGCCCGACCCCATATGAACCCGTCCGGGTGGGCATCGCCCCCGCCCGTGGTGATCTTCGCGACTCCCCCCGCCCCCGCCCCGGTGCGCCGACCCCCGTTCTCCGTCCCCGCCTTTCTCCTCGCGCTCGTCCTCGCCGCGTGCGGGGAGGAGCCGCCTGAGAGCCGGCTGGCCGCCGAGGGGCCGGCGGTCCTGGCCGCCCTCGCCGTCGAGGTCGAGGCGCCAGCCGAGGAGGACACCCTAAGCCGGCCGCGCGCGGCCTTCCAGACCGACAAGGCCGGGTCGGCGTGGTACGACGCGCTCGCCGCGCCCGGCGACGACGCGGCCATGGGATGGACGGTCGGCGGGCGGACGGTCCTGACCGGCTGGCGGTGGTGGTCCGACGCCGACTCCGTCGCGCTCGGCCCGCTCGACCGCGTCCGCGGCGTGGCCCGGCCCGACCTCGCCGTCCGGTCGTACCTCGAGCGCGACACGACGGGGTTCGTCTCCCGGCTCGTCGGCCAGATCCGGGGCGAGCGGCCGGCCCGGCTGAGCGAGCGCATCACGCTCCTCGACGGGGCGGGCCGCCAGCCCGGCGCGCTCGTCGTCGAGGTGGCCGACGAGATGGGCATCGTCGGCTTCCGGCCGGTCCGGGGCGACCGGGCGGCGGCCGGCGCCTACCGCGTCGAGGCCGTCGGCGACGTGCTCGCGTTCGTGGCCATCGACGACATCCCGACCGACACGACGGTCGTTCCCGAAGGGTCGATCTGGACGGCCGTCGCGGCGACGGACGGCGGCGTCCGCTCCACGGAGGCGGGCGCGGCGGACCTGGACCGGCGGGCCGAGGACGAGCCCGGGTTCGCGCTCGGCGAGGTCGCCTTCGAGACGCCCGGCCGGCTGGCGCTCGCGACGGGCCCGACCGC
>CAZDFV010000418.1:0-2766 GCA_964504495.1 uncultured Rhodothermales bacterium | reverse complement strand
GAGGTCGCCCAGCGCGTCCCCGTGCGACGGCTGCGCGCCCGTCCCCATGCCGGCGAGCGAGCGCGCCAGCTCGGCGGGGTCGTTCGCCAGCCGCCGGGCGGCGAGGCGCTGGCGGAGGCCGTCGTCGAGGCCGCCCCAGATCGCGGCGCGGTACCAGCGGTCGAGGAAGCCCGGGAAGTCGGCGGCGATCTCGGCGGCGCGCTGGGCGTCGAGGGCGCGGCGGGCGGTCCGCTCGGCGTCCGTCGCCAGCCCGGGCGAGGCGGAGACGAGGACGAGGGCACGGACACGCTCGGGGTGCCGCACGGCGAGGTGGAGCGCGAGCCTTCCCCCCATCGAGTACCCGGCGACGACGGCCCGCTCTACATCGTGCGCGTCGAGCGCGTCGAGGAGCCGGTCGGCGGCCCCATCCATCGTGTAGGCCGCGTCGACGAGCCCGACCGCTGCGCCGTGGCCGGGGAGGTCGGGCGCGAGGACGTCGGCCGCACCCGCCAGCCGGGCGGCGACGGCGCTCCAGTCGCCCCCCGTCCCCATGAACCCGTGGAGGGCAAGGAGCGCGGGCCTCACCCGGCGTCCGGGCCGGCGAGCGCGGCGTCGACGGCCTCAGCGGCGGCGGCCTCGATGCGGCGGCGGAGGGCGGCCTGCTCCTCGCGGTCCGTTCGGACCTCGATGAGCGCCGAGGCGCCGGAGCGGACGGCCCCGTCGAGGGCGGCCTCGAACTCCGGCATCGTCCCGGGCGCGTGGTACGCCAGCCCGACCTGGCGGGCCGCGTGCTCGAAGGTCAACCCGTGCGGCGTCCCGAAAAAGCGCTCGAACGCGTCCGGCGCGAGGGCGCCCTCGCCCTGCGCAACCGGCAGCCGGTGGAAGATCCCGCCCCCGTCGTTGTTGACGACGACGACCGTGACGGCCGGACCGTCGCGGAAGAGCGCCAGGCTGGTCTGGTCGTGCAGGAGGGCGAGGTCACCGACGAGGGCCACGGCGGGCTGGCGGGCGCCGCGGGCAAAACCGGCCGCCGTGGCGACGGTCCCGTCGATCCCACTCGCACCCCGGTTTGCGACGATCCGTAGCGCCCGCCCGCTCCGGTCAGCGTAGGCGTCGAGGTCGCGGACGGGCATCGACGCGGCCGCGACGAGGGCGCCGCCCGCCGGGACCGCCCGCGCAACGGTTCGGGCGACGGCCGGCTCGGAGGGCGGCCCGCCCCCCCCGTCTAGCTCCGCCGCCAGCGCGTCTCGGACGGCGTCTGAGAGCCGGCGCCAGCGCCGCCGCCAGTCCGGGTCCGCCGCCCCACCGGCCCCCTCCAGCGCGGCGGCCCCGTCGGCGAGCGCCGTCAGCAGCCGGTGGGTGGCTAGGCTGTCCGGGTCGATCCGGCCGGGGGCGCCGTCGACGCGGACGTAGGTCGCTGGGCGGACCGCGGAGAGGAATCGGGAGAGCCGCTTCGACACGAGCCGGCCCCCGAGGTGGACGACGGCCGTGGGAGAAAAGGCTGCCGGGAGCCCCCCAGCGAGGGCGAGGTCGGCGTAGGGGACGGCCCCTTCGTGCGACGCGAGGCGGAGGCCCGACCGGAGGTCGGCGAGGAGCGGCCAGCCCAGCGCCTCGGCGAGCCGGATGGCCGCCCGCTCCGCCCGCTCGTCGCCCCTCAGGTCGCCGGCGACGACCAGCCCACAGGCCGTCGCTACGCGCGTGACGACCTCTGGCTCGACCTCGTCCACGTCGACGTGCTCGTGCCAGCGGTCGAAGCCGCCGGCCGACGTGAACGGCTCGTCGCCCTCCGCCCACCGCTCGACGTCCGCGAGGTAGGCCGCCGCGTCCGTCCCGTCCGGCGTCGCCGCCAGCGGCTCGCGGAACGGGAGGTTGAGGTGGACCGGCCCCGGCGGCGAGGCCGCCCGGTGCGCGGCGTGGGCCGCCGTCGAGAGCACCCACCGGGCCGGGACGCTGGCGGTCGGCACGGGCCAGTCGAGGGCCCACCGCGCGACGTCCTGGAAGACGGGCGGCTGGCGGACGGTCTGGTTGGCGCCCGTCTCCCGGAGCTCCGGCGGCCGGTCGGCCGTGAGGAGGAGGAGCGGGACGCCGTCGGCGTCGGCCTCGACGGCGGCCGGGAGCAGGTTCGCCACGGCCGTCCCGCTCGTCGTCACGACGGCGGCGGGGCGGCCGGTCGCGCGGCCCCACCCCAGCGCCACGAACGCGGCCGCCCGCTCGTCCCAGTGCACGAGCGCCTCAGCCCCGGGGTTCTCGGCGACCGCGACCGCCAGCGGGGTGCTCCGGCTCCCGGGGCACACGACGAAGAACGTCGTCCCCTGCCGGACCAGCTCCTCGACGAGGAGCCCGGCCCAGAGGTGGTTGACGTTGGGGGCGGAGGCGAGGCGTGCCGGCACGGGGGGCCTACGCCTCGGCCCGGTCGGCGAGCCCGAGGACGCGGGCGAAGTCGCCGACCTTGTGCTCGATCTCGGCCCACTCGGCCGACGGGTCCGATCCGGGGACGATCCCCGCCCCGCTGTAGAGCGAGAGCGCCCGGCCCTCGGCCAGCCCCGACCGGATGCCGACGGCGACGTCGGCGGCCTCGCGGCCCTCGGCGTCGCGGCCGACCCACCCGACGGGCCCGGCGTAGAGCCCGCGGTCGAACGGCTCCAGCCGGCTGATGGCGTCGAGGGCGTCGGGCGTGGGCGTGCCGCCGACGGCCGGCGTCGGGTGGAGCGCGCGGAGCACGTCGAGCGGCCCGACGCCGGGCCGGAGCGCCCCCCGGAATCCGGTGTAGAGGTGGCGCCCCCGCGC
>CAZDFV010000417.1:0-2767 GCA_964504495.1 uncultured Rhodothermales bacterium | reverse complement strand
CGCTGCGGGGCCGCCCGCCCTCCCCCGGCCCGCGTGGCCCGCGCCGCGCCCGCCGACCCACCGCGCTGACCCCAGCGCCCCGTTCCGCAAGCCATCCCATTCATGGCAGACAAGAAGACCTCGACGGACGCCGACCAGGGCGCCGAGACCGACGCCGCTGAGACCACGCGCCGCTCGCGCTCCCGCACGAAGGTCATCGACCTGACGGCCGAGAGCACGAACGGGTCGGCCGAGGCCCCCGCCGAGAAGCCGAAGCGCCGGACGCGGAAGAAGGCCGAGCCCAAGGCCACCGACGGCCCCGCTGGCGGCGACGGCGAGGCCGCCGACGAGGGCGCCAGCGAGGAGGCCCCCAAGCCCAAGCGGCGCCGCCGGACTCGCGAGCCCGAGCCCGTCGCCTCGAGCGACAACGTCCCCGACGACGCGGCCGACACCGACGACGACGACGACCAGGACGGCGGCGGGCGCCGTCGCAAAAAGCGGAGCCGGAACAAGAAGGGCGGCAAGAGCGAGGGCGGAGGCCACCCCGGCGAGCCGTTCGAGGGGATGCTCGAGCTCATCGGCGACAAAAAGTTCGGGTTCATCCGCGAGATCTCGACCTCGCTCCAGAAGGGGGACAACGACCCGTTCATGCCGCCCCCCCTTATCCAGAAGTACAACCTCCGCGACGGCGTCCGCCTGAAGGGGACCATCAAGCCCGGGCGGAAGGGGGCCTGGCAGGTCACCGACGTCGAGGAGGTCATGGACGTGAGCCCCGACGAGTGGGCCGAGACCGAGGACTTCGACGAGGGCCTCGTCATCTACCCCGAGGAAAAGCTCGACCTCGTGACCGGGCCGCGCGACGTCTCGATGCGCGTCATCGACCTCGTCGCGCCGCTCGGGAAGGGTCAACGGGCCCTGATCGTGGCGCCCCCGCGAGCCGGCAAGACCGTGCTCCTCAAGGGGATCGCCGCCGGCGTCGCGCAGAACCACCCCGAGGCCAAGCTCGTCGCCCTCCTCATCGACGAGCGGCCGGAGGAGGTGACCGACTTCCGCCGGAACACCGAGGCCACGGTCTTCGCGAGCTCGAACGACGCCGGCGAGGACAACCACGTCCGCGTAGCCACGCTCGCCTTCGAGTACGCCCGCCGGCTCGTCGAGCAGAAAAAGGACGTCGTCATCCTGCTCGACTCGCTCACCCGCCTCGGGCGGACGTTCAACCTGTGGGGCGGGAACTCCGGCCGGACGATGTCGGGCGGGCTCGACGCCCGGGCCCTCGTCATGCCCCGGAAGATCTTCGGGGCAGCCCGGAACATCGAGGACGGCGGCTCGCTGACGATCGTCGCGACCGCCCTCGTCGAGACGGGCAGCCGGATGGACGACGTGATCTTCGAGGAGTTCAAGGGGACCGGCAACTCGGAGATCGTCCTCGACCGGGACCTCTCGGAGAAGCGGATCTACCCGGCCATCAACGTCAAGCGCTCCGGCACGCGGAACGAGGAGCGGCTCGTGTCGCAGGACCTGTTCCACCAGCGGAACATGCTCCTCCGCGCGCTCAACAGCCGCTACCCGGACGAGGCCATGCAGGCCCTCGTCAAGCAGATCCTCGCGAGCGAGTCGAACGAGCAGATGCTCGTCGAGCTGATCCCGGAGTAGCGGGCGGGGCGCCGGCGTCGCGTGCCCCGCTGGCCGTCGTCGCCAGCGGGGGTAGGGAATCTCCTTGGGAGACGGTAGGGGACCTGCGGGCGGGCCGTGGGGCGGGCGGGCGCGAGGTTGCCCCAGCCTCCCACCCGCCACGCCGATGCCCCCGTCCAACCACCTCACGTTCGAGAACTTCTTCTCGTACGGCCCGGCCCAGTACGACATCGTCGACCACTTCCTGACGCTCGGCTACGCCGCCATGGCGGCCGGGTTCGTCTACTTCCTGGTCACGCTCCCCCAGCTCGCCCCGCGGTACAAGCTGTCGTCGGTGCTCGGGGCCGTGGTCATGGCCTCGGCCTTTTTCGAGCTGTTCGAGCTCTCGGCGCTCTGGAACACGGCGTTCGTGTTCGACCCGCTGACGGCGACCTACGTGCTCGGGACGGAGTCGGCGTTCTCGAACGGGTTCCGGTACACGAACTGGTCGATCGACGTCCCGGTCCTCCTCACGCAGCTCCTCGTCATCGCGGGCGTGTCCGGGAAGGCGTTCCGGAGCATGTGGGTCCAGTTCATCGTGGCCGGGATCCTCATGATCTACACCGGCTACGCCGGGCAGTTCTACGAGGCCCCGAACGGCGGCCCGCCGACGACCCCGTTCTGGGTCTGGGGGGCGGTCTCGACCGTGTTCTTCGTCTGGATCATCTGGATCGCGTACCGGGCCACCTACGGCCAGGTCCAGAACATGCCCGAGCCGTCGCGGGGGCCGATGAAGGCCGTCTTCTGGCTCCTCGTGATCTCGTGGATGCTCTACCCCGGCGGCTACCTCATGCCGGCCATGTGGCCCGCGGCCGACGGCGTCGTGGCCCGCCAGATCACGTACACGATCGCCGACATCTCGTCGAAGGTGATCTACGGGGTCCTCCTCTCGTACGTCGGCCAGGTCGCGAGCGCGGCCACGGGCTACGAGCCGGCCCAGCGCTGGATGATCGGGAACACGCGGACCTCGACGGCCCCGATCATGGAGACGGCGACGGAGACCGTCCGGCACAGCGAGACGGTGGCGAGCTAGGTGCGGCCGCCCGCCCCGAGCGCCCCGCCGGCCGCGTGCGCCGGCGGGGCGCTCGCGGGTCAGGTCACCCCGACGACGACGCGA
>CAZDFV010000416.1:0-2786 GCA_964504495.1 uncultured Rhodothermales bacterium | reverse complement strand
TGGCCGCCGTCGCCAGCGCGACGGCGGGGCGCCGTCCAGGTGGAGCGCGACCTGTCGGTCGAGGGCCGTCCCGAACCCGCCCCAGAACACGCGGAGCGCGCCCGCCCACAACCGCGCGAACGGCCGCGCCACGTCGGACGCGAACCGGACGCGGACGGCCGTGCCGCCGCCGGCCGCCTCGTCGGCCCAGAACTCGAGCCGCGTCGGCCGGACGAGCCGGAGCGAGCCGACGTACGAGCCGTACCCATAGACGAGGTCGCGGTAGGCCGTCTGCCCCGGCTCCGGCGGCACCTGCGCGCCGAGCTGGCCGGCCGCCAGCAGGCCGGGCCCGTGGTGGGCCGTCCACACGCCGTCCTCAAACCCGCCGCGCCGCCCGCCGGGCGTCACGAACTCGACGCGGTACGGCGGGACCTGCCCCTCGGCGAACGTGGCCGGGCGGTTGAGCCAGGCCCACACGGCGTCCCGACCGTGCGGGACGTGCCACGTCTGGTCGTGGACGTGGGGGACGAACCCGGGCGGGCGGGGCGGGGTCTCGGTCACGGCGCGGGGGGCTGGGCGCTGGCGGCGGCGGCGAGCAGGACGAGGACGAGGGGGAGCGCGCGGGTCATCAGTTCGTGAGGCTGCGGACGGGGGCGGGGACGCGCCCGCCGCGCCGGGCGAAGACCGTGCTCGACGCCTCCGACACCGGCATGACCGGCGCCCGGCCGAGTAGCCCCCCGTACTCCGCCCACTCCCCGACGCCCTTCCCCGCGACCGGGATGATGCGGACGGCCGTCGTCTTGTCGTTGACCATGCCGATCGCGAACTCGTCGAACAGGATGCCGGCGAGCGTCTCGGCCGAGGTGTCGCCCGGGACGGCCACCATGTCGAGGCCGACGGAGCAGATGGCGCTCATGGCCTCGAGCTTGTCGAGCGAGAGCGCCCCGCTGGCGGCCGCCTCGATCATGGCCTGGTCCTCCGAGACGGGCATGAACGCCCCGCTCAGCCCGCCCACGTGGCGGGCGGCCATCAGCCCGCCCCGCTTGACGGCCTCGTTGAGCATGGCGAGCGCCGCCGTCGTCCCGGGCGCGCCGACCTCGCCCAGCCCCATCGCCCGGAGGACGGCGCCCACCGAGTCGCGCTCGGCCGGCGTCGGCGCCAGCGAGATGTCGACGATCCCGAACGGGACGGGCTGGCCGGACCGCGCGCTCAGGCGCTCGGCCACGCGCCGCCCGACGAGCTCGCCCGCGCGCGTGATCTTGAACGCGGCCGTCTTGATGGCGTCGGTCACGGCCCCGAAGTCGGCCCCGGGCCCCAGCCGCTCGACGGCGCGGAGGACGACGCCGGGGCCCGAGATCCCGACGTTGAGGGCGGCCCCGGGCTCGCTCGGCCCGTGGAAGGCCCCGGCCACGAAGGGGTTGTCGCCGACGGCGTTGCAGAAGGCGACGAACTTGGCGCACGCGACCGAGTCGCGGCCCGAGGTCCGCGCGGCCATGCCTTTGATGGCCCGGGCCACGGCGAGCACGGCGTCGGCGTTGATCCCGGCCTTGGTGCTCGCGCACGCGACGGACCCGCAGACGTGGGTCGTCGTGGCGAGCGCCTCCGGGAGCGACTCGATGAGGGCCGCGTCGCCGGGCGTCGTCCCCTTCTCGACGAGCGCGCTGAACCCGGCGAGGTAGTCGACGCCGACCTCGGCGGCGGCCCCGTCGAGCGCCTCCGCCAGCCGGACGAACTCCTCGGCCCCGAACCCCTCGCCGACGAGCGCGGCCGGCGTGACGGACACGCGCTTGTTGGCGATCCGGACGCCGTAGAGCCGCTCGACCTCCCCGGCCGCGGCCACGTGGTGCTCGGCCGCCCGGACCACGCGCTCGGCCACGTTCCGCCGCGTCGAGGCGGCGTCGCGGCTGGGGCACCCCCGGAGGCTGATCCCCAGCGTGACGGTCCGGATGTCGAAGGCGTCGGCCTCCGTCATCTGGACGGTCTGGAGGACTTCGTCTAGGGCAAGGGGCATGGGGGAGGGGGCAAGGGGCGGCTAGTTGCCCGAACGCTCGACGGCCGACAGGAGGGCTTGGAGCTGGCGGCGGAGGGGCTCGCACATGTCGATGGCCGTGCGGACATCCACGGGGGCTCCGAATCCCAAACGCTCGGCGATGACGAGTTGCGTTTTGACCTCGTACAGCGACCCCCGGGCGATCCGCAAGAACCGGACGTAGTCGGACTTCGAGCCGCGGCCCCACCCTTCAGCGACATTCGACGGGACGGAGACGGACGCCCTGCGGAGTTGGTTGGTCAGCCCGAATCGTTCCGACTCGGGGAACGACGCCGTGAGGTCGTAGACGGCCTCGACCAACGCGATGGCCTCGTTCCAGACCCGGAGGTCCTCGAACCGACGGATGGGACCGCCGGACGAGGGTTCGGCGACGAACCACGCCTCGCCCGCCCCTTGCCTGATGCCCCCTGCCCCTTGCCCCCCACTCACGGCCGGTGCATGGCCTGGAACAGGTCCTCGTGCTGGAGGAGCACGCGGACGCCCATCGCCTCGCCCCGCCGCGCGAGCCCGTCGCGGACGGCGCCGAGGTCCGTCCCGTCCGCGAGGTCCGCCACGAGGACGACGGTGAAGTACCCCTGGAGCACCTTCTGCGACACGTCGAGGATGTTGGCGCTGGCGGCCGAGAGCTCGGCCGTGATCGCGGCGAGGATGCCCGGCCGGTCCTGGCCGTAGGCCGTCACGACCACGCGCGTGTCGCCGGCGGCCGGGCGCGCCGGGCTGGCAGACGGCCCCGCCAGCGGGGCGGGCGCGGGGGGCG
>CAZDFV010000415.1:0-2789 GCA_964504495.1 uncultured Rhodothermales bacterium | reverse complement strand
CTCCGGCGGCTCCGGCTGGGCCGCCGGCGGCTGCCCGAGCCGTCGCGGGCGTGGCTGGAGGCCCACGTCCCGCTCTACGCCGGCCTCGGCCGGGCCGCCCGCCAGCGGTTCGAGCGCGACGTGGTGTGGGCCCTCGACGGCCTCCGCTTCGAGGGGGCCGGCGGCGTCGAGCCGACCGACCGGCTCCGGCTGATGGTGGCGGCCGGGGCCGCCCTCCTCCTCCACGGCCACCCCGACTGGGAGCTCCCGACCGAGCGGACGGTCCTCCTCGTCCCCGACACGTTCGACGAGGCGTACGGCGACGAGGAGCCGGGCGTCTACGACGGGATGGTCCACAGCCAGGGCCCAGTCGTGCTCTCGGCCGAGGCCGTCGAGCGGGGGTGGGCGCGCGGGGACGGCCACAACGTCGTGCTCCACGAGCTGGCCCACGTGTTCGACTTCGAGGGCTGGGAGGCCGACGGGCTCCCGCACTTCCTCGACCCCCGCTCCGCCGAGGCGTGGACCCAGCTCATGCGGAAGGAGATGCGCCGGGCCGAGCGCGGCGACGGGGTCCTGCGGAGCTACGCCGCGAGCGCCCCGGCCGAGCTGTTCGCGGTCGCGACGGAGCAGTTCTTCGAGCGGCCGGCCCGGCTCCGCCGCCACCACGCCGAGCTGTTCGACGCGCTCGTCGCCTTCTACAACCTCACGCCGCCCGACGAGGAGACGCCGGACGCCGACGGGAGCTTCATGTCGCGCCGCTGGCGGTAGGGGCCGGGGTTCGACCGGGTGACCGGGAGGAGTCCCCCGCCCCCACCTCCGCGGGGGCTCGCCCGGCTGGCGGAGCCCGCCGCCAGCGGGGCAGACCCTCTCCGCGAACCGCGAACCGCCCTACAGCTCGGCCAGGTGCTGGTGGACGAACGCGACCGCGACCGAGCCCTCGCCGACCGCGCTCGCGACGCGCTTGACCGACTGGTGGCGGACGTCGCCGGCCACGAACACGCCGGGCACGCTCGCCTCGAGCAGGAACGGGGCCCGGTCGAGCGGCCAGTCGGTCAGGTCGGCCTCGGTCAGGTCCGGGCCGGTGCGGACGAACCCGCGCCCGTCGCGGGCGACGGTCGACGGGAGCCAGTCGGTGTGGGGCGTGGCCCCGATGAAGACGAACACGTAGTGCGTCTCGGCCCGCTCGGTCCGGCCCGTCGCGTCGTCGCGGAGCGCGACGGCCTCGAGGTGCCCGTCCCCCTCGCACCCGACGACCTCCGTCTGGAGCCGGACCTCGACGCGCTCGTGCGCCTCGATCCGGTCGACGAGGTACTGGCTCATGCTCTTGTCCAGGCTCTCGCCGCGGACGAGGACCGTCACGCGGTCGGCGTAGTCGGCAAAGTGGAGGGCCGCCTGGCCGGCCGAGTTCCCGGCCCCGACGACGAACACGTGCTCGCCGGCGCACGACATGGCCTCGGTCATGGCCGCCCCGTAGTAGACGCCCTGGCCCTCGAAGGCGTCGGCGCCCTCGGCCGGGAGCCGCCGCCACTCGACGCCGGTCGTGAGCATGAGGGCGTGGCAGGCCACCTCGTTCCCTCCGCCGACGTCGAGGATCTTGTACGGCCCCTCGCTCCGGACGGCCGAGACCTCGACGGGCGCCAGGATCTCGACCCCGAACCGCTGGGCCTGGGCTACGCCGCGCCGGGCGAGGTCGGCGCCGGAGAGCCCGGAGGGGAAGCCGAGGTAGTTCTCGATCCGCGACGACGTGCCGGCCTGGCCGCCCGGCGCCTCGCGCTCGATGAGGACCGTCTTGAGCCCCTCGCTCGCCCCGTACACGGCCGACGCCAGCCCGGCCGGCCCGCCCCCGACGATCGCGAGGTCGTAGAACTCCCGCTCGGCCGCCTGCCGGAGCCCGACGCGCTCGGCGACCTCGACGTTCGTCGGGTTCTCGAGCCGCCCGCCGTCCTCGAGCACGACGAGCGGGAGGGCCGCCCCGTCCACGAGGGCGTGGGCCTCGGCGTCGCGCTCGACGTCGAGGAACCGGTACGGGATCTGGTTCCGCGAGAGGAAGTCGCGGAGGCGGTGCCCGTCCGGGCTCCACCGGTCGCCGACGACGCGGAGGCCGCCGTAGCCCGGCCGCCACGCCGCCCGCCAGTCGGCGAGGAGGTCGTCGAGGACGGGGTAGAGCTTCTCCTCGGGCGGGTCCCACGGCTTGAGGAGGTAGTAGTCGACCCGGCTGTCGTTGATGGCCTTGATGGCGGCGTCGGTGTCGGCGTAGGCCGTCAGGAGCACGCGCTTCGCACTCGGCGCCACGCTGGCGGCCTCGGTGAGGAGCCCGACCCCGTCCATCTGGGGCATCCGCTGGTCGGAGAGGACGAGGGCCACGGGCTCGCCCCGGTCGGCCAGCTCGCGGACGGCGTCGAGGGCCTCGGCGCCGGACCCGGCCCGGAGCACGCGGTAGTCGTCGCCGTAGTGGCGGCGGAGGTCGCGGGCCACGGCCCGGAGCACGTCCGGGTCGTCGTCGACGGTGAGGAGGGCGGGCTTGGCGTCGGCCATCGGGGCGGGCGGGGCGTCAGGGTACGGCGCGGCGGACGAACGCCGCGTAGGCCGCCGCGGTCTCCGCCGGCCGCTCCTGGACGGGCACGTGGCCCACGCCGGGGAGCACGCGCGCCGTCTCGCCCTGGAGCCCCGCGGCCCAGACGGCGGCGGCCGACGGGTCGAGCACGCGGTCCTCGGCGCCCCACACGAGCAGCGTCGGCTGCGTGACCTCGCCCAGCCGGCCGTCGAGCCGGTCGCGCCGCTCGACCAGGGTCTCGAACAGGCCGCGGAGG
>CAZDFV010000414.1:0-2797 GCA_964504495.1 uncultured Rhodothermales bacterium | reverse complement strand
CGGCGCCCGGGCCCGACAGGCGGGGGTGCGCCGGCGGCGCCCGCCGTAGGCGGCGGTGCGTCCGGGGCCGTCTCGACAGGGGTGGCGTGGCTCATAGCGACTCGGCGGCGGCGCGGATGGCGCGGGCGTCCGGCGTGAGGCCGAGGCCGGGCGTCGTCGGCACGTCGATGGTCCCGTCGGGCTTGACGGTGAAGCGGTCCTCGAAAAAGTCCCACAGGCCCCGGAGCCGCGTCCGCGAGGGGTGCTCCTGGAGCCGGTGGGCCATCCGGCTCGAGGCGACGAAGTGGAGGTGCGCCGCCGTCAGCAGCGTCGGGCGGGCGTTGTGGACCGAGATCGGGGTGTCGAACACCTCGGCGAGGGCGGCCACCTTTTTGGCCTCGGTCAGCCCGGCCAGCTTGCTCACGTCCGGGTTGATGACGTCGACGCGGCCCTGGAGGATGAGGTCGCGAAAATGCCACTTTGTGTACTCGTGCTCGCCGCCGGCGACGGGGATATCGAGCGCGTCGGCGACCCGGGCCAGCGACGGGTACTGGAACGCGGCGACGGGCTCCTCGACCAGCTCGACGCCGAACTCGTCGGCGAGGCGGCGGCCCACGCGGACCGCCCGCGACGGCGAGTACCCGTTGTTCGGGTCGACGTAGAGCGGGAGGCCGTCGCCGACGGCGCGGCGGATGGCGCCCATGAACGGGACGGCCGGGTCGTCGAGCGGGTCCTGCCCCTCCTCGCGGATGTTGAGCCGGAACTTGAGGGCCCGGAACCCCTCGGCCTGGAGCTCTCGGGCCTTCTCGGCGGCGGCCTCGGGCGTCTCGTAGCGGCCGCGCGTGAACGAGCCGTAGAGCGGGACCGTCTCGCGGAACCGCCCCCCGATCAGGTCGCACACGGGCCGCCCGAGCAGCTTCCCACGGAGGTCCCACAGCGCGCAGTCGACGCCGGCAATCGCCTGGGCGATCAGGCCGCTCGGCCCGAGCTCGTCGGCCTCGAAGTACATGGCCGCCCACGTCGCCTCGGCGTCGAACACGTCGCGCCCGACAACGATCGGCCGGAGCTCGCGCGTCACGAGGGCGGCCGTGAACGGTCCGCCGTCGTGTCCGGCCTCGCCCCACCCCTCGGTCCCGTCGTCGGCGACGACCTGGACGAAGACGGCGCGCGGGACGGCGTAGGCGTTGACCTCGCGGACGGTCGCCTGGCGGAGCTCGCCGTCGAGGCGTCGGCTCCACGCGGGCCGCTCGGCCTCGCCGTCGGCACGGGCGGCGGCGACGGGCGCGGCGCACGCCGCCAGCGGAGCGAGCGCGGCGGCCCCGGCAGACCGGCGGAGGAAGCGGCGGCGGCTGGGCATCTCAGTAACCGAACAGGGAGGGGAGCCAGAGCGAGAGACCGGGGAAGGCCGTCACGAGGGCGAGCGCGACGAGCATGGCGATGAACAGCGGGAGGAGCGGTCGGACCACCTTCGCGATCGTCGTCTCCGCCACGCCCACGCCCACGAACAGGACGCTCCCGACCGGCGGCGTGCACAGCCCGATGCACAGGTTCAGCACCATCACGATCCCGAAGTGGACCGGGTCCATCCCCAACTCCACCGCGACCGGCAGGAAGATGGGCGTGAAGATCAAGATGGCCGGGGTCATGTCCATAAAGACGCCCACGAACAGCAGGACCACGTTGATGACCAGGAACACCGCGATCGGGCTCTCGAACGCCGCCACCGCCCCGGCAATCGCCTGGGGCAAGTTGACGTAGGCCATGATCCACGACATCGCGATCGACACCGCGATCAGGAGCAGGACGATGGCCGTCGTGCTCGTGGCGTCGAGCAGGATCTGCGGGAGGTCGCGCGCCGTGATCCCGCGGTAGGCGAACGCGAGGGCGCCGGCGTAGAGCACGGCCACGGCCGCCGCCTCGGTCGCCGTGAAGACGCCGGCCACGATCCCCCCGATCACCACGACGAGCAGGAACAGGCTGGGCAGCGCGCGCCAGAACCGCCGCGCGACCTCCGCCAGTCCGGCCGCCGCCTCGGTCGGGTAGCCACGCCGCCACGCGATGACGCCGGCCACGCCCATGAGCATCCCCCCGACCAAGAGCCCGGGGACGTACCCCGCCAAGAACAGCGCGGCGATGCTCGCCCCGCCGGAGGCCAGCGAGTAGATGATGAGCACGTTCGAGGGCGGGATGACGAGGCCGGTCGTGGCGGCGGTGATGTTGACCGCGGCCGAGAAGTCCCGGTCGTAGCCCTCCTCCACCATCCGCGGGCCGACCGTCGAGCCGATGGCGCTGGCGGCGGCGACGGCCGAGCCCGAGATGGCCCCGAAGAGCATCGACGCGAGGACGTTCACGAACGCGAGCCCGCCGGGGAGCGGACCCAGCAGCGACTTGGCGAGGTCGATGAGCCGCGTCGCGATCCCGCCCCGGTTCATGAGCTGGCCGGCCAGGATGAAGAAGGGGATCGCCAGGAGCGTGAAGCTGTCGAGCCCCGTCGCCATCCGCTGCGCGACGGTCGTGACGGCCGCTAGCGGGCCGATGGACAGCGTCATCGTCGCGAGCGTCGCCAGCCCGATCGCGAACGCCACGCGGACGCCGAGCCCGAGCAGGACCACGAACACGCCGACGAGGACGACGATGGCCGTGCCGTCGGCGGCGAGCGCGGCCGACGCCTGGGGAGCCGCCTGGAGGAGCGCGAGCGTCATCGGTCGGTGGGCGGGACCGCGGGCGGCCCGCGGTGGCCGGGGTCGGTAGGCGGGACGGGGTCCGAGACGGACCCCCCGCGCGTCTCCGCCGGGCTGGCGGCCGCGCCGGGCGGGGT
>CAZDFV010000413.1:0-2801 GCA_964504495.1 uncultured Rhodothermales bacterium | reverse complement strand
GATCCATGCGCGTGAGCTCGAGCACGCGGGACACCGCCGCGCCGCAGCCGGCCACGCTCGTCAGCCGCTCCGGGCCGGGCGTGACCGTCAGCGTGGACGGGCAGCCCGTCGGCGGGTCGCTCCGCGTCGAGCCGGGGGCGCACACGGTCGTGTTCCGGCACCCACGGTGGGGCGAGCACCGCCGGACGGTCCGCGTCGGGCCGGGCGAGACGCTCCCGCTGGCGGTCCACTTCGAGGCCGAGGTCCGGGTCGGGGCGCGGCTGGCGTCGGGGTCCGGGCCGGCCCCGTTCGCCGCCGTCTGGGTGGACGGCCAGAACACCGGCGCCTTCACGCCGACGACGCTCACGCTGGGCCCCGGCCGCCACACGGTCGAGCTCCGCCGCGACGGGTACCGCGTGCTCGACGGGCCGCAGACGGTCACCGTCGAGCCCTCGGCCCAGCCCCAGTCCCACACCGTCAGCTTCCGCCTCGCCGCGAACGCGCCATGACACTGCTCCGCCTCGCGCCCTGCCTCGCCGCCCTCGCCCTGCTGGCGGCGCCCGCCCCGGCCCAGACGGGCACGCTCGACGAAGCCGTGACGGCCTACGGGGCCGGCGAGTGGGAGCGGGCCACGGCCCTGTTCGCCTCGCTCGCCGAGGACCCGACGGCCTCCACCGGGGTCCGCGAGGAGGCCCTCCGCTACCTCGGGCGGACCTACATCGCCCAGAACCAGCGGGAGGCCGCGCGCGAGGCGCTCGACCAGCTCCTCGCCCTGGAGCCGCCCCTGATCGAGGTCGACCCCGAGATCGAGCACCCGGAGCTCGTCAAGGTCTACTACGAAGCCCGGCGCGACCTCCAGGGCGGCGACTACGCCGTCCCCGCCGACCCCGGGCTGACGACGCTCGCCGTCCTCGACTTCACGAACACGTCCGTCAGTCGCTATGACGCCGTCGACCCGCTCCGCCAGGGGCTGGCGTCGATGATGATCCACACGCTCAGCGGGGCGACGGACTTGCGGGTCATCGAGCGCGAGCGGATCCAGTGGCTCCTCGACGAGCTCGAGCTCCAGCAGGGGAGCGGGGCCGTCGACCCGGCCACGGCCGTCCGCGCCGGGCGGTTGCTCGGGGCCACGACCGTCCTGTTCGGGGCGTACACGGTCCAGGGAGAGCGGCTCTGGATCAGCGCCCGGCTCGTCAAGGTGGAGACGGGCGAGATCCTGCTCGCCGAGCAGGTGTTCGGGACGGAGGACGGGTTGTTTGACCTGGTCGATGAGCTGAGCCTGGAGGTGGCCCAGGCCGTCAACGCCACGCTCGACCGCGAGACGGTCGGGGAGCGCCGGGCGACGGACTCGTACGACGCCATGCTGGCCTATTCGGAGGGGCTGGCGCTCCTCGAAGCGGGCGACCACGAGGGCGCCCACGCCCGGTTCAGGGCCGCCCTCGACCACGACCCAGACTACACGCGGGCGCAGACGAAGATGGAGGCCCTCCGCCCGACCGTCGCGGCTCGATGACGCGTCACGCCCCCCGCCGCCCCCCCGCGCCGCTCGTTCTCCGGGTCGGGGCCGCTGGGTCCCGTTCCACCCGCCCCCTTGAGGGGGCTCCCGCCGCAGGCGGGTGGGGGTGTTCGCCTGTGCCCCGGCCGCCCTCGCCGACGCGCACCGCCAGCGCTCGGGCGGACACCCTCCGCCGGCTGCGCCGGCACCTCCCTGGAGGGAGGAGGGCTGCTGGTGGCGTCTCTATCCGGCTGGCGCCCGTCCGGCTGGCGCTCGCCGCGCTCGTGTCCGCCGTGTTCCTGACCGGCTGCGCGACGAGCGGGCCGGCCACGCTCACGCCCGAGGACTACGCCGAGCGCCTGCCGGCCCTGGAGGCCGAGGCCCGGCGGTCCCCGAACAGCGCCGCCGCCCACCGCGACCTGGGCGAGGCGCTCGCGCAGACCGGCGCCACGATCCGCGCGAACGAAGCGCTCACGCGGGCCGTCGAGCTGGCGCCGACCGACGCGAAGGCCCTGTTCTACCTCGGGCTCGTCAAAGAAGAGTTGGGGCAGCGACAGGCGGCGCTCGACCTGTACGACCGCTGGGCCGAGACGCCGCGCGGCCCGTTCCGCGACCGGCTGGCAGGGCGGCGGGCGTGGCTCCTCCGCCAGCTCGTCCGCGAGGAGATGGCCGCGCTCGTGGCCGAGATCGACGGGGTGACGGCGGGCGAGGTGACGCCGGCCGTGTCGGTCCTGCCCCTGGCCTACCGGGGCCGGAATCCGCAGTACGCCCCGCTCGGGCGCGGCCTGAGCGAGATGCTCAGCGTGGACCTGGCGACGGTCGGGCGCGTCCGCGTGGTCGAGCGGGTCCGGCTCCAGGCGCTCCTCAGCGAGCTGGCGCTCGCCGAGGGCGAGGCGTTCGATGTGTCCACGGCGCCCCGCGTCGGGCGGCTCCTCAGGAGCGGGCGGATCGTCGGCGGGAGCGTGACCGTCCGCGACGGGGCCGGCGACAGGGCGCTCCAGACCGACGTCGGACTGTGGGAGTGGCTGGACGAGCCGGCCCCCGACCTCGTCGCCCGGCAGGCCGCCCTCGACGACCTGTTCCGGCTCCAGAAGGAGATCGCCTTCGGCCTGTTCGACGCGCTCGGGATCGAGCTGACGCCGGCCGAGCGCGACCGGATCGAGCGGGTCCCGACCCGCAACCTCCAGGCGTTCCTGGCCTACAGCCGCGGGCTCCTGGAGGAGGACGCCGGCCGCTGGCCCGCCGCCGCCGCCCTCTACGCGCAGGCCGCCGCGCTCGACCCCGCCTTTGCCGAGGCCGCCCAGCGGGCCGAGGCCGCCGAGCAGAC
>CAZDFV010000412.1:0-2804 GCA_964504495.1 uncultured Rhodothermales bacterium | reverse complement strand
CGCCTCGCCGTTCCTGGAGGCGGCCTCGGCGTCGGAGAAGAACGCGGCGGGGTCGAGGGCGCCGTCGAGGAGCGCCCGGAGGTCGGCCTCGGACGCGGTCGGGACGCCCAGCTCCTCAGCTTTCGCCAGCTTCGAGCCGGCCGCCTCGCCGGCGACGACGAGGCTGGTCTTTTTCGAGACGCTCCCGGTCACCTTCCCCCCTGCGCCCTCGACGAGCGCCTTGGCCTCGGGCCGCGTGAGCGTGGGGAGCGTGCCCGTCAGGACCACGGTGCGGCCGGCGAGCGGGGCCTCGGCGTCCGGCGCGACGGCCACGCGCTCGCCCGGCTGGCGCTCGGTGTTGACGCCGAGGTCGCGGAGCCGCTGCACCGTCTCCTGGTTCGCCTCCTCCCCGAACCACGCGACGACGCTCTCGGCCACGACCGGGCCCACGCCGTCGATGGCCTCCAGGCTCTCGCCCGACGCCGCCGCCAGCGCCCCGAGCGAGTCGTGGTGCGCCACGAGGTCGCGGGCGACGGTCTCGCCCACGTGGCGGATCCCGAGCGCGAACAGGAGCCGCGCGAGCGGGCGCGACGTCGACGCCTCGATCCCGGCGAGCAGCTTCTCCGCCTTCTTCTCCTGGAAGCCCTCCAGGGGCAGCAGGTCCTCAGGCCCGATCTCGTAGAGGTCGGGGAGGTCTTTCACCAGGCCGACGTCGACGAGGAGCGCCGCGCTCTTCTTGCCCAGCCCGTCCACGTCCATCGCGTTCCGGGCCGCCCAGTGCTCGACGGCGCGTTTGAGCTGGGCCGGGCACCCGCCCGTGCCGTGGCGGAGGTCGGCCTCGCCCTCCGGGCGGACGAGCGGCTCGCCGCAGGCCGGGCAGACGGCCGGCTCCTCGTACGCCGTCTCCTCGCCCGTCCGCCCCTCGACGACGGGCCCGACGACGGCCGGGATCACGTCGCCGGCGCGCTTGACGACGACGCGGTCGCCGACCCGGATGTCGCGCTGGCGGATGTAGTCGGCGTTGTGGAGCGTGGCCTTGGCGACCGTCACGCCGCCCACGTCCACGGGCTCCAAGAGGGCGAGCGGCTTGATCACGCCCGTCCGCCCGACGTTGTGCTCGATGTCGAGGAGCCGCGTCGTCGCCTCGCGCGCGGGGAACTTGAAGGCGACGGCCCAGCGCGGCGCCGTCGCCACCTGGCCGAGGACGCCCTGGTAGTCGAGGCGGTCGACCTTGACGACGACCCCGTCGATCTCGTAGTCGAGCGAGTCGCGGCGGCCGGCCCAGTGGTGGCAGAACGCGACGGCCTCGTCGATCGTCGCGCACCGCTGGCGGAGGTCCGAGACGGGGAAGCCCAGCCGGTCGAGCCAGTCGAGCACGCCCGTCTGCGTCTGCGGTAGGGGGCCCTCGACCGGGCCGACGCCGTAGGCCCAGAGGTCGAGCCCGCGCCCGGCCGTCACGGTCGGGTCGAGCTGGCGGAGGCTCCCGACGGCCCCGTTCCGGGGGTTCGCAAGCGGCTTCTCGCCGGCCTCCGCCAGCCGCTCGTTGAGGCGCTCGAACGTCGACCGCCGCATGTACAGCTCGCCCCGGACCTCGACCGAGGCCGGCGCGCCGTCCGGGAGCCGGAGCGGGACGGCCCGGACCGTCCGCACGTTCGCCGTCACGTCCTCGCCGACGCGCCCGTTCCCGCGCGTGGCCGCCCGCCGGAGCACGCCGCCCTGGTACGTCAGCGCGAGCGCGAGCCCGTCGATCTTTAGTTCGACGCCGAGCGCCGGCGCCTCGCCCTCCGCCAGCACGCCGTCGAGCCCCTTCAGCACGCGGTCGTACCACGCCCGGAGGTCGTCCTCGCTGAAGGCGTTCCCGAGCGACAGGAGGGGGACCGGGTGCTCGGCCTTCTCGAACCGGTCGAGCGGCGCCCCGCCGACGCGGTGCGTGGGCGAGTCGGGCGTCTGGAGCGCGGGGAACCGCTCCTCGATCTCGCGGAGCGCGCCGAACAGCCGGTCGTACTGGGTGTCGCCCACGAGGCTCCGGCCCTCGGTGTGGTACGCCCGGGCGAGGGCGCGGACGGCGGGGCGGAGGTCGGCGGCGAGCGCCCCGGCCTCGGCCTCCGCCAGCGCGTCGGGCGGGCGCCCGTCGAGCCGCGCGAGGAGGGCGAGCGCGTCGTTGACCGGGTCCATCCTAGAGGCTCCCCTCCGCCTCGGCCGGGACGGGCGGCGTGACGCCGGCGAGCGAGTCGAGCAGGCGCTGCCCGTTCTGGGCGCTGATGCGGAGGACCGACCCGCTAGAGGGCGTGAACCGCTGGCCCTGGAACTCGAGCATGGCCTCGGGCCCGAGCCCGTCGGCGTTCTCGCCCCAGAAGACGAGGACGGAGTCGTCGGTGAACGTCTGCTCGTCGCCCGGCTCGATCCAGTACGGGCGCCGGTCGTCGGCCCCCTCGGTCACGCGGAAGTCCTGGAGCCCGTCGCCGCTGGCGAGGACAGTCACCGAGAGCGGGAGCTGGAGGCGGGGCCCGCCGGCCGCCGCGCCGGCCCCGACCCCGGCCGTGTCGATCGCCGTCTCGCCGACGGCGAGGGCCTCGACGGTGTCGGCCTCGGGCTCGTCGTCGCCGGCGAACACGAGGAAGTAGACGGCCGCCGCGATGAGGAGCGTGGCGACGACGGCGATCCCGATGATCGTCCCCCAGTTCTTGTCGAACGACCGCCGGGCGGTGGGGACGGTCGGGCGGCTCACGCGCGTCTGGGCCGGGGCCGCCTCCGCCTTCGACGGGGCCGGCTCGGGCTCGGCCGGGGCGTTCGCCAGCGCCTCGACGGCCGGGGCGGCGCCGGGC
>CAZDFV010000411.1:0-2815 GCA_964504495.1 uncultured Rhodothermales bacterium | reverse complement strand
CCCGGGCCGAGGCCGCGGCCGAGGGGCCGGCCTCGCGGGCGTCGCTGCTCGGGCGCATCCGGCGCTTTTTCGACCTCGGCTGAGGCCCCGCTGGCGCCATCCGCCAGCGGGCGGTGGGGGGCGGCCTGAACCCGGGCCCGGGCGGCAACCGCGCGGCGGGGGCCGGGTTGGCCGGGTCCCCTCCCCCCTCCCCCATCCGATGAAAGCGCTCCGCTGGCACGGCACCGGCAAGGTCTCCGTCGACACCGTCGACGACCCCCAGATCCTCAACCCCACCGACTGCATCGTCGACGTCTCGCTGACGGCGATCTGCGGGTCCGACCTCCACCTGTTCGACGGGTACATCCCGACGATGGAGGACGGCGACATCCTCGGCCACGAGTTCATGGGCGAGGTCGTCGAGGTCGGCCCCGAGGTCCAGACCGTGAAGAAGGGCGACCGCGTGGTCGTCCCGTTCCCGATCGCGTGCGGGCACTGCCACTACTGCAACCGCGACGAGTACTCGCTCTGCGACACCTCGAACCCCAACGCCGAGATGCAGGCGACGGCCTATGGCTACGCCGCGGCCGGCATCTTCGGGTACAGCCACATGCTCGGCGGGTTCGCCGGCGGCCAGGCCGAGTACGTCCGCGTGCCCTACGCCGACGTCGGCCCGCTCAAGGTGCCGGACGCGCTGACCGATGAGCAGGTCCTGTTCCTCACCGACATCTACCCGACCGGCTACCAGGCGGCCGTCAACTGCGACATCGAGGAGGGCGACACGGTCGCCGTCTGGGGGTGCGGGCCGGTCGGCCTGTTCGCGCAGATCTCGGCCAAGATGCTGGGCGCCAACGTGATCGGGATCGACCGGCTCCCCGAGCGGCTGCGGATGGCCGAGCAGTTCGCCGGCTCGGCGACGCTCAACTTCGAGGACGACGACGTGTTCGAGCGGCTGGCGGAGGTCAACGACGGGCGCGGCCCGAACGCCTGCATCGACGCCGTCGGGCTCGAGGCCCACGGGCTCGGGCTGACCGGGGCCGTCCAGAAGGCCGAGCAGGTGACGAAGCTCCAGACCGACCGGGGCACGGCGCTCATCGAGGCGGTCCAGAGCTGCGGGAAGGGGGGGGTCGTGAGCGTCCCCGGCGTCTACGGCGGGACGGTCAACCACTTCAACATGGGCGCGGCTTTCGGGAAGGGGCTCACGTTCAAGATGGGCCAGACGCACGTCCAACGCTACATCAAGGACCTGCTGGGGCACATCGAGCGGGGCGAGCTCGACCCGTCGTACATCATCACGCACAAGGCCCCGCTCGCGAAGGCGCCCGAGCTGTACGAGACGTTCCGCGACAAGGAGGACGACTGCGTCAAGGTGGTCCTCGACCCCTCGCTCCCGGACGACGCCCCGGTCGAGGTGCGGACCGCCCGCGTGGCGGCCGCCGCGTGACGCGCGCCGGCCCACCCGCCCCGTCGGGCCGCTGGCGGCCGCCAGCCGGCCGCGCCCCTCCACAACGGACAGACGCCCCCCGGCGGCCGGACCGGGGGGCGTCGTCGTGCCGGGCCTGACCCCGGCGGGGAAGCGGTAGGCCGCCAGCGGGGGCCGCTAGATGACCGGGGCCGTGGAGGGCTCGGCGCCGAAGTGGACGGAGAGCTGCTCGAAGAGGACCTGGAGCGAGGCCCGGTCCACCTTGTCGCGGCGGAGGCCCTTGGCGACCGAGTCGAGGTGCCGCTCGAGCTCCTCGGTCCGCTCCTCGAGGGCGCGGCGCTGGCGGGCCGTCTCCTCCTGGAGCGCGTGGCGGAGGTGGACGACCGAGGCCTCGGCGTCGCGGGAGGCCTTGGCGATGGCCACCTCGACCTCCTGGCGCGTCGTCCGGAGGTGCTCGCTGATCTCCGACACGTCCTTGGTCCGCTCCTTCCGCTCGGCCTCGAGCTGGCGGGCGAGCCCGTCGAGCAGGGCGGTCGCGTCCTTCCGGAGCTGCTTGACCTCGCGGGTGAGCCGGACCTCGAGCTGGGTGAACCGGCGCTCGTAGTCGGCCATGTGCTGGCCGAACAGGATCTCGCGGATCTTGGAGGCGACCGCCTCGTCCTCCACCGTCAGGCCGTCGCCGGGGGCGCCGTCGCCGGACGGCGTGGAGGCCAGGAGCGGCTCCCACGAGAGCGCGCCCCCGGACGGGCGGGGGGCCGAGGCCCCGGCCTCGACGTCGGACCGGGTGGAGAGGAAGGGGTTGGCGTCCATGAGTTCCGAGAGCTCGGGGGAGGAGACGCCCGTCCGGGTCCAACCCCCGTGCCAGCGGGCTCCTCCGTCCCGGCCGGCCCCGCCGGGGGGGCGGAGTGGGTAGAATGGGAACGGCCGGGGTCGTTCCGCCTCTCCGCCCGCCCGCCACACCGTCGCGTGGGGGATGGGCCGGGGGGCGGGTCGGGGATCCCACGAACGGGCCGCCCTCTCCGTCGGGGCCGGCACCGACGGAGCGGGCGGGAGTTAGGGTTTGGTGCTCCGAGCTTCCCTCCCGCCGCCCCACCCCGACCTCCGGGCGTGCGTCGTCGTCCCCGCCCGCGACGAGGCCGAGCGGCTCCCCGACCTCGTCGCCGTGCTGTCCGACCAGCGGGGGGCCGGGGGCGGGCCGCTGGGGCCGGACGCCTACGAGGTCGTCGTGCTCCTCAACAACTGCCGGGACGGATCGGCCCGGGCGCTGGCGGAGGCGGCCAGGCGGCACCCGTCGCTCCGGCTGCACGCCGTCGAGGTCGAGCTGGCGCCGGCGGAGGCCCACGTCGGTCGGGCCCGGTCCCTCCTCTGCGACGCCGCCGCGGCGCGGCTCCTCGTCGTCGGGCGGCCGGGCGG
>CAZDFV010000410.1:0-2834 GCA_964504495.1 uncultured Rhodothermales bacterium | reverse complement strand
CGCCCCGAGCGGGGGCCGGCCCGCTCGGAGCGGGTCGGCGCGTGTGGGGGGATCGCCTACCCCCCCGGGGCCCCCCGGCCTACCCGCCGCGGCGGCGGGCCCGGACGGGGCCGGGCCGGGCCGCCAGCTACCATGAGCGCCCCCCTCACCCCAGACCCATGCCCCTCCCCGGCACCGCCACCGTCCGCGACATCATGACCCGCCACGTCGAGTCGGCCTCGCCCGACGAGACCGTCCTCGACGCCCGCGACCGGTTCCGCCACGGCGCCTTCCGCCACCTCCCCGTCGTCGACGGCGACCGGCTCCTCGGCGTCGTCTCCGATCGCGACGTGCTCCGCGCGGCCGGCCCCTCGCTCGGGGCCACGGCCTACGACGAGGACCTCGGCCCGGGCATCGACCGGACGCTCCGCGAGGTCATGACGCGCGACGTGGTCGCGGCCGACCCGACGATGTCGGTCGAGGAGGCCGCCGACACCATGCTCCGCGAGGACGTCTCGGCCCTCCCGGTCCTCGACGAGGGCCGCCTCATCGGGATCGTCACGACGGCCGACGTCCTCCGGCTGGCGGCCGGCCAGGCCCGCGAGCGCTGATGAACGTCGTCCCCGTCGAGAGGGCCGTCGCGGCCGTCCGGTCGGGCGACCGCGTGTTCGTCCACACGGCGGCGGCGGCGCCGCAGCGGCTCGTCGCCGCGCTGGCGGGCCGGGCGGACGAGCTCCGCGACGTCGAGGTGTGCCACCTCCACACCGAGGGGCCGGCCCCGTACGCCGCGCCCGGGATGGGCGAGAGCTTCCGCGTCCGGGCGTTCTTCGTCGGCGCGAACGTCCGCGAGGCCGTCGCGCGTGGCGAGGCCGACTACGCCCCCGTGTTCCTCAGCGAGGTCCCGGCCCTGTTCTCGCGCGGCGTGCTCCCGCTCGACGTCGCGCTCGTCCAGGTCTCCCCGCCCGACGCCCACGGGTTCTGCTCGCTCGGCGTCTCCGTCGACGCGACCGCCGCGGCGGTCGGGGCGGCCCGGACGGTCGTGGCCGAGGTCAACCCGCGGATGCCGCGGACGCACGGGGACGGGGCGGTCCACGTCAGCCGGATCGCCCTGGCCGTCGAGACGGACGCGCCGGTCCCCGAGGTCCGCCCCGCCCCGCCGACGGCCGTCGAGCGGGCGATCGGGGCCCACTGCGCCGGGCTCGTCGAGGACGGGGCCACGCTCCAGCTCGGGATCGGGTCGGTCCCCGACGCCGTGCTGGCGGCGCTCCGGGACCACCGCGACCTCGGCGTCCACTCCGAGATGATCTCCGACGGCGTCGTCGACCTCGTCGAGGCCGGCGTCGTCACCGGCCGGCACAAGCGGACGCACCCGGGCAAGGTCGTCGCCAGCTTCGTCATGGGCTCGCGCCGGCTCTACGACTTCGTCGACGACAACCCCGGCGTGGCCGTCCTCGTGGCCGACTACGTCAACGACACGGCCGTCATCCGTCGGAACCGCCGCGTCACGGCCATCAACGGGGCCGTCGAGGTGGACCTCACCGGCCAGGTCGTGGCCGACTCGATCGGGACCCGCCTGTACTCCGGCGTCGGGGGGCAGATGGACTTCCTCCGCGGCGCCGCGCTCTCGCCCGGCGGGAAGCCCATCGTCGCGCTCCCCTCGACGACGCGGCGGGGCGAGAGCCGGGTCGTCCCGCTCCTCCGGCCCGGCGCGGGCGTCGTGACCACGCGGGCCCACGTCCGCTACGTCGTGACCGAGCACGGCGTGGCCGACCTCTACGGGCGGAGCCTCCGCGAGCGGGCCCGGGCCCTCATCAACGTGGCCCACCCCGACCACCGGGAGGGGCTCGAGCGCGCGGCGTTCGAGCGGTTCCGGACGCTCCCGGACTAGCGCTCCGCTCGGGACGGCCGCTGGCGTCCGGGCCGGCCGAGCGGCCCAGCGCTAGCCGCTCTCGCCCGGGCCCCGGGCGACGTCGAGCGCGCGGAGCTCGGCGTACTTCTTCGTCTGGTGCGCCCCCATCCGCCGGAGGACGTCGTCGAGGGCCCCGACGGCGTCCTCGACGTGCGGGCCCTTGTTGAGCATGACGGCCTCGGCCCGGTGGGCCATGGCGGCGTCGGTGACCTCGGCCCGGGACGGGAGGCCGGTCTTGGCGAGCGACTCGAACACCTGCGTGGCCCACACGACGGGGACGTGGGCGGCCTCGCACAGCCAGAGCACCTCCTCCTGGACCTCCGCCAGCCGCACGAACCCGACCTCGACGGCCAGGTCGCCCCGGGCGATCATGACGGCGCAGGCCGGCGCCCGCATGGCGGCCAGGAGGATCTCGGGGAGGGCCGCGAACGCCCGCCGCGTCTCGACCTTGACGACGACGGCCGGGGCCCGGTCGGGCGCCGCGTGCTCGGCGAGGGCGGCGTGGAGGGCCTCGACGTCGGCTGGGCCGTTGGCGAACGAGAGGCCGACGAGGTCGGCGTGGGCGGCCACGACCGGGAGGTCGGCCCGGTCCTTCGCGGTCAGGGCCGCGAGCCGGAGGGCGGTCTCGGGGAGGTTGATCCCCTTGTCGCCGCGGAGCTTCCGGCCGCCGGCCCGGGCCCGCGTGACGCGCACCCCGAGGCCGTCCGCGTCGGCCCGCTCGACGACCCCGCCGAGCGTCCCGTCGTCGAACCAGATCGGCTCGCCGGGGCGGACGTCGCGGAACACCTCGGTGAGCGTGCACCCGATCCGGGCCGGCTCGGCGACGCGGCCGCTGGCGTCGCGGACGGCTGGGCGGCCCGGCTCCAGGTTGGGCGTGAGGAGGAGCTGGTCGCCGACTTCGAGGACGAGCGGGACCTCGACGGCCGGGAGCGCGCCGACGCGGCCG
>CAZDFV010000409.1:0-2835 GCA_964504495.1 uncultured Rhodothermales bacterium | reverse complement strand
GTGGCCGACGGCCCGGCGTGCCGAGAGCTCGAGCCGCCACAGCCGCCGGTGGAGCCGGACGAGCCCGACGACGAGCCACCCGGCGTGGACGACGAGGGCCAGCCCGCACCCGGCGGCGACGAGCCCGGCGTGCTGGCGCACGAGGAGCGTCGAGACCGGCGCCGCCGTGACGAGGGCCCCGCTCACGAGCGCGAACGCGACGACGCGCCGCCGTACGCGCGCCCGGACCTGGACGAGGACCCGCTCGTCGTCGAACACTTGGAACCACTCGGCCATCTCGGAAGCGCTACCGTTGGACCGGAATGTATGCGATGGCGCCGCCCGTGCTCCGACCCCGACGGACTTATCGGGAGCCGCCCCAGGGTCCGGGCCTGCTCTACCCGAACAGCCGCCCCAGCACGTCGGCCGCGCGGTCCACGTCGGCGTCGCCCACGTCGCCGTGGAGCGTCGCGCGGACGGTCCGCGGGCCGAACGGGACGACGCGGACGCCCTCGGCGTCGAGCGCGGCGACGGCCTCGGCCGCCGGCTGGCGGAGCGTGTCGAACAGGACGATGTTGGTCGCGGGCGGCCGCACGAGCCGGAGGCCGGGGAGCGCGTCCGCGGCCTCGGCCAGCCGCTTTGCTCGGGCGTGGTCGGCGTCGAGCCGCTCGCGGCCCTCCAGCGCGACGAGCGCGGCCGCAGCGAGGACGCCGGCCTGGCGCATCCCCCCGCCCAGGAGCTTCCGCGCCCGCCGCCCCTCGCGGACGTGCGCCTCCGACCCCGCCAGCGCCGACCCGACCGGGGCCCCGAGCCCCTTCGAGAAGCACACGTTGACGGTGTCGAACGGGGCCGCGAGCTCGGCCTCGGTGTGCCCCAGCGCCCGGGCCGCGTTCCACAACCGGGCCCCGTCCAGGTGGAGCGCGAGCCCGTGCGCCCGCGCGACCTCCGCGACCGGCGCCACGGCCTCGGGCGGGACGGGCACCCCGCCGGCCTTGTTGACCGTGTTCTCGAGGCACACCAGCGACGTCCGCGGCTCCCAGTCGTAGGCCCCGCGGACGACGGGCTCGACGTCGCCCGCCGCCAGCACGCCGGTCGCGCCCCCGACGGGCCGGAGCTGGACGCCCCACAGCGCCGCCGGCGCCCCGCCCTCGTAGTGGAACAGGTGGCTCCGCTCGGCGACGACGACCTCGTCGCCGGGCCGCGTGTGGACGCGGAGGGCGACCTGGTTGCCCATCACCCCGCTCGGGACGAACAGGGCGGCCTCCTTGCCGAGGACCTCCGCGACGCGCTCCTCCAGCCGGCGGACGGTCGGGTCCTCCCCGAACACGTCGTCGCCGACCTCGGCCTCGGCCATCGCCCGGCGCATGGCGGCCGTCGGCCGGGTCACGGTGTCCGAGCGAAGGTCAGTGACCATTGAAGATCGGGCGATTGAAGATTGGCGATTGGGGAGGCCGGCCGAGCCGCTGGCGGCGGAGACGAGCGGGGCGCCGCAGCCGACCCCATCGTCGATTAAACGATCTCGCCAATCGCTCAATGCCCTACCACCCCATCTGGCGCATCCGGCGCTCGATGCGGGCCGAGGTCCGGGCCATGTCCTGCGGGCGGCGGTCGAGCGGGGCGGGGAGGACGGCCACGAGCCGGGCGGCCTGGTCGCGCATGAGGGCGTCGGCCGTCGTGCCGTAGTGGTGGGCGGCGGCGGCCTCGGCCCCGAACACGCCCGGGCCCCACTCGGCCGCGTTGAGGTAGAGCGTGAGGATCCGGTCCTTCGGGAGGATCCACTCCGCGAGCAGCGTGAGCGGGACCTCCAGCCCCTTCCGCACGAGCGAGCGGTGCGTGGTCAGGAACAGGTTCTTGACCGTCTGCTGTGTGATCGTGGACGCCCCGCGCATGGGCCGGCCCGTCCGCTCGGCGTCCTCGCGGGCGGCCCGGACCTCCTCCCAGTCGAACCCGCCGTGCGCGTAGAACCGGGCGTCCTCGCTGGCGACGGCCGCGCGGCGGAGGTCGGCGTCCTGCCCGGCCTCGGGGACCGGCCGGTAGGCCACCTCGTACGGCTCGCCGGCGACGGCCGCCTCGACCCGGCGCTGGACCTGGACCGTCGTCACGGGCGGCTCGACCCAGCGGTACGCGACGAGGAGGACGGCGCACGCGACGAGGTACCCGCCGACGACGGCCACGACCAGCCGGATGGCCGCCCCGACGAGCCGGAGCGGGCCGCGCCGGACCGAACGGCGGGCCACCTACCGGGTGATCTCGAGGATCTCCAGCTTGACGGCCCCGGCCGGCACCTTCACGTCCACGACGTCGCCGACCTCGCGGGCGAGGAGGGCCTTCCCGATCGGGCTCTCGACCGAGATCCGGTTCTGCTTGAGGTCGGCCTCCTGGGCCGAGACGAGCGTGTAGGTCGCCTCCTTGCCGGCCTTCTGGTTCAGGACGCGGACGTTCGAGAGGATCCGGGCCTTCGAGGCGTCGACCTCGTCCTCGTTCACGACGCGGGCGTTGGCGACGGTGTCCTCGAGCTTGGCGATCCGCGCTTCGAGGTGGCCCTGGGCCTCCTTTGCCGCGTCGTACTCGGCGTTCTCGGAGAGGTCGCCCTGGGCGCGGGCCTCGGCGATCTCCTGCGAGATCCGGGGGCGCTCGACGGTCCGGGCGTGGTGGAGCTCGTCCTTGAGCTTCTGGAGCCCCTCGGCGGTGAGGTAAACGGTGGAGCTCATGTGCGTGGGGGAGGCCGGGCCGAGGCCCGGACGCCGGAAAAAAAGCGCATCCCGGCGCGGAGACCGGGATGCGGGCGGGGGCGGGGAAGATACGACGAGCCGGCGCGGCGCGCTAGGGGCCGCCGGCGACGGCCGCCCCCCGCCT
>CAZDFV010000408.1:313-2837 GCA_964504495.1 uncultured Rhodothermales bacterium | reverse complement strand
CTCCGCGAGCGCCGCCGCCTCCGCCGCCTCGCCCGTGGCGCCGCGAGCGACGAGGACTTCGACGAGCGGGGCGCCGGCCGCGACCGCCGAGGCGACCGACCGGGCGCCCTCGACCAAAAGCTGCCCGTGGGCGCGGCGCCCCTTCGAGCGGGCGAGGGAGGCGATGTCCTTGAGCCGCTGGCGCGTCATCCGGGGGGCGGGGTGGGGGTGGGCCCGAGCGGCACGTGGGGGCGCGCCGCGACGGCGTGAGAAAGGGGGGTGGAACGCAAGATCGGACCGCCCCCGCCGATACATTCCACGACGGAGCCGGCCGGAAGCGCTTCCGGTCTTTCTTTACTCCTCGGCCCCCGGCCGTCCACCACCCCCGCCCCCGCGCCGCGCCGGCGTACCTTCGATGGCGATCCCCCTCGACCTCCCCTCGCCCACCCTGGGCCGCATGCCGACACCGTTCAAGCGCGACGTCAAGACCCGCGCGATCTACCAGGAGCCCGCGCCCCACCTCGACAAGGACAACCCGTTCCAGGACATGATGGAGCGGTTCGACGTGGCCGCCGAGCTCCTCGAGCTCGACACCGGGCTCTACGACGTCCTCCGCTCGCCCTCGCGGATCCACATCACGAGCATCCCCGTGGTCATGGACGACGGGCGGCTCCGCGTCTTCGAGGGGTACCGCGTGATCCACTCCGAGGTGCTCGGGCCGTCGAAGGGGGGCATCCGGTTCGCCCCGGACGTCCACGTCGACGAGGTCAAGGCGCTCGCGGCGTGGATGACGTGGAAGTGCGCCGTCGTCGGCGTCCCGTTCGGCGGGGCCAAGGGCGGCGTGACGTGCGACCCGAACGCGATGTCGGCCGGCGAGGTCGAGCGGCTCACGCGGCGCTACACGGCCAACCTCCTCGACGTGTTCGGGCCCGACCGCGACATCCCCGCGCCGGACATGAACACGAACGAGCAGGTCATGGCGTGGCTGCTCGACACGTACTCGATGCACGCCCGCCGGACGGAGACGGCCGTCGTGACGGGCAAGCCGCTCCTCATCGGCGGGTCCGAGGGCCGCCGCGAGGCGACCGGCCGCGGCGTCATGACGACGACGCTGGCGGCGATGGAGCGGCTCGGGATGCGGCCGGGCCAGTGCTCAGTCGCCATCCAGGGGTTCGGGAACGTGGGGTCGGTGGCCGCCCAGCTCCTCCGCCAGCAGGGGTGCAAGGTCGTCGCCGTCTCGGACGTCTCGGGCGGGTACCACAACCCGGACGGGATCGACGTCGACGCGGCCATCGAGTACGCCGCCACGCACGGCCGCTCGCTCGCCGGGTTCGACGGGGCCGACCCGATCTCGAACGAGGACCTCCTCACGCTCGACGTCGACGTGCTCGCCCCGTGCGCGAAGGAGAACCAGATCACCGACGAGAACGCCCACGCGGTTAAGGCCAAGATCGTGGCCGAGGGCGCGAACGGCCCGACCACGCCCGAGGCCGACGCCGTCCTCAACGAGAACGGCGTGCTCGTCATCCCCGACATCCTCGCGAACGCCGGCGGCGTGACGGTCTCGTACTTCGAGTGGGTCCAGGACCGGCAGGGCTACTTCTGGAGCGCCGACCGCGTGAACCGCCGGCTCGACCGGATGATGCGGGGCGCCTTCAACCGGGTGTTCGACGCCGCCGAGCGGTACGACACGAACCTCCGGATCGGGGCGTACGTGATCGCCATCGAGAAGGTGGCCGGGGCGCTCAAGATGCGGGGGATCTACGCGTAGTGCGGCTCCAGCGCGTCGGTAGGCGGTGGGCGGTGCGTCAGCGACGCTCGCGGACGCCGCCGGCCGGACGAGTGTGCACGCCCTCGCTGGCGGGGCGCACGGGACGGGGGAGCGGGAGCGTTCCAGCCGTATGTCCCGCCCCCACCCGCCTCGGCAGCCAGTCCCCCGTCCTCTGACCTACCGACGCACCGCGCCGCTGGCGGCCCTCGCCGCCGCGCTCCTCGCCGCCTGCGCCACGCCGGTGGCCCCGACCGGCGGCCCGGCCGACACGACGCCGCCCGTCCTCGTCGAGACCGCCCCGGGCGACGGGGCCACGAACGTCGCGGAGCCCCGGCTCGTCCTCACGTTCTCCGAGCGGCTCGACCCGGCCTCGGCCCGGGCCGTGACCGTCGTGCCCGAGGCGGAGGCCCCGCCCGACGTGAGCGTGCGCGGGCGGGAGGTCGAGATCGCCTTCCCCGCCCTCCGCGACTCGACGACGTACGTGGTCACGGTCGGGACCGACGCGCGGGACCAGCGGGGCGTGGCGCTCCGGGCGCCGATCACCGTCGCCTTCGCGACGGGCGACGCCATCGACCGGGGCCGGATCGAGGGGGCCGTCCGCGACCCGGGAACGGGCGCGGCCGCGGCCGGGCTCGACGTCTGGGCCTACGCCGTCGCCGACACGACGGCGCTCCCGGACCCGACCGCGGCGGCGCCCGACTACCGGACGCAGACCGGCGCCGACGGCGCGTTCCGGCTCGACTACCTCCGCCCGGGCCGCTACTTCGTCGCCGC
>CAZDFV010000408.1:0-222 GCA_964504495.1 uncultured Rhodothermales bacterium | reverse complement strand
CGCCCAGCGCGTCCGGCCGCTCTCGGACCGGCGGTTCGCCGTCCGCTTCGCCGAGCCCGTCCGGCTGGCGGACGTCGCGACGGGCACATGGACGGTGGCCGACTCCGCGTCGGGACGGGAGGCCGAAGTCGCCGTCTACCAGGCGCCGGGGGCGCCGTTCGAGGTGGTCCTCCAGACGGCCGGCCCGCTCCCGCCGGTCCCCGCACGCGTAGCGTACCGGCC
>CAZDFV010000407.1:1883-2842 GCA_964504495.1 uncultured Rhodothermales bacterium | reverse complement strand
GCTGGCGGCGCGCGCCGCCAGCCGGGCTAGTCGCTCTCGGCGAGCCGCGCGCGGAGCGCGTCCGGGAGCGGGACCGGCCGGCCCGTCGTGCGGTCGATCCAGACGAGCGTGGTCGTGGCCTCGGCGTAGAGCGTGCCCTCGTCGCCCTCGACCGTCAGGCGGCACACGAGCGGGGCCGACGTCCGCCCCGGCTCGCCGCCGAACACGTCCACGAGCACGGTCGCGGGGTACACGACCGGCCGCTTGAACGCGGCCTCAGCGGCGACGAGGACCGGCCCGGCGTCCTGCGGCCCCGGCCACGGGCGTCCCGCCTCGATGCCCTGCAAGAACTCGATCCGGGCCTGCTCGAAGTAGGTGAAGTAGACGGCGTTGTTGACGTGGCCGAGCTCGTCCTGGTCGGCCCAGCGGACGGGGAGGCGGGCGGTGTAGAGGGGGGCGTCGTCCACGGGTCGAGGGGAGGTGCCGTGGGAAGGTGCATGCGCGCGGGCGGCGTCCGCCAGCCGGGCGGCGGGAGATCCGTCGAACTCGCCGTGCCGCTGGCGGAGCCGACGCCCGCTACCGATGCACGTTGACGAACGGGAGCAGCCGGGCCCACCCCCGGTTGTTGCCGGCCCAGTTGAGGAGCCCGATCTGGACGCCGTGGAGCTCCTGGGCGACGTTCACGATCCCGACGCTCAGCCCCCGCATCTCGCCGACGCGCGTGTACGGGCTGACGGCGACGCCCCGGAACACGCCGTCGTGCGGCACCTGAACCGTCGCCCCGGCCAGGGCCACGCCCAGCCCGTCGGCCGTCCCCACGCCGAGGCCGCCGAGGGCGACGCCGCGCAGGGCCGGCGCCCCCACGCCGAGGCCGCCCACGAACACCCCGCGCGCGGTGCCCCCCGCACCGACGCCCAAGCCGCCCACGCCGATCCCGACGAAGTCGCCACCGGACGCCGTGCCGAGCCCGCCGACGCTGA
>CAZDFV010000407.1:0-1735 GCA_964504495.1 uncultured Rhodothermales bacterium | reverse complement strand
CCGCCTGCGCCCGCGCCCAGCCCGCCGACGGCGATCCCGTTCAGGTCGCCCCCGGTGCCCAGCCCGGCCAGGCCAATCCCAAGCCCGTTCAGGTCGCCGCCCACGCCTGCGCCGAGCCCACCGGCGACGACGCCCCACACGTCGCCGCCCGCGCCGACGCCCAAGCCGCCGACAGCGACCCCCCGGACGTCCCCGCCGACGCCGGCGCCCAGCCCACCGATTGCGATCCCGTCGAGGCGGTCCGTAACGGCCACGCCGAGCAGGCCGACGGCGAGCCCCTCCATCTCGGCCGCGCCGGTCAGGGGGAGGCCGAGCGCGAGGCCGGTCACGCGCGCGAGGCTGTCGGCCGGCGCGCGCGGTGCGAGGACCGTCGCGTTCAGACCGACGACGCGGTGGAGTGCCCGGTCGCGAAGGTTGAGGCGGACGCCGACGACGCGCGGCACGTCGCCGAGTCCTACCCCGACGCCGCCTGCACCGATCAGGACGCCGCGGCCCGCGAGCGAGTCGGCCGGCTGCGCGGCGACGGCGGGGGCGAGGAGGAGGGCGAGGGCCGCGAGAGCAAGACGCATCGAGAGGGGCGGGGGCGGACGAGAGGGGCGGGGGCGGAGGGGCCTCCCGGACGGACGACGGGCGCGGCGGGTTACACCGCACCCGACTGGCGGTGCACGTCGCCAGTCGGCCGGCCCGAACCGTGCCGGGCCCGTAGCGTGAGAGGCCGGCACCTCCCCCCGCGTCATGTCCCGCTGGAGCCCCGCCGACATCCCCGACCTCTCCGGCCGCACGGCCGTCGTCACCGGCGCCAACAGCGGGCTGGGCAAGGAGACCACGCGCGAGCTCGCCCGGAAGGGCGCCCGCGTGGTCATGGCCTGCCGGAGCCGCGACCGCGCCGAGGCCGCCCGCGCCGAGATCGAGGCGGACGTCCCGATTGCTACCCTGGAGGTCGAGACTCTCGACCTGGCGAGCCTCGACTCCGTCCGCGACTTCGCCGAGCGGTTCGCCGGTGCGAACCGCCGGCTCGACCTCCTCTACTGCAACGCTGGCATCATGGCAATCCCCCGCGGCGAGACGGCCGACGGGTTCGAGACGCAGTTCGGGGTCAACGTACTCGGGCACTTCGCGCTCGCCGGCCGCCTCCTCCCACTCCTCGCGGCCACCGAGGGCAGCCGGACGGTCTGGCTCAGCAGCATGGCCGCCTGGAGCGGCCGGATCGCCTTCGACGACCTCCAGGGCCGCCGGTCCTACGGCCGGTGGGCGGCCTACAACCAGTCGAAGCTGGCCGACCTCATGCTCGGGATCGAGATGAACCGGCGGCTCCACGACGCCGGCGAGACGTCGGTCGCGCTCGCGGCCCACCCGGGCCTCTCGAACACCAGTCTCCAGACGACGAGCGTGGAGGAGACCGGGTCCAAGCTCGAGGGCACGCTGTACGACCTGTTCATGGACCGCGTCGCGCAGTCGGCGGCGGCCGGGGCCGCGCCCCAGCTCCGCGCCGGGACCGACCCGCTCGCGCGCGGCGGCGCCCTCTACGGGCCGCGGGGCTACCTCCGCGGCCGGGCCGTCGAGGTCAACCCACCGCGCCGGGCGCTCGTCGCCCGCGACCGGGCGCGGCTCTGGTCCGCGTGCGAGCGGCTGACGGACGTGTCCTGGCTGAGCGAGGCGTAGGCCCGCTGGCGGCGCCCGCTAGGCTGTGTCTGGATATTCGCGGAGGTAGCGATCAATGACCGCCAGCTGTACC
>CAZDFV010000406.1:0-2852 GCA_964504495.1 uncultured Rhodothermales bacterium | reverse complement strand
CCGGGGCCGCGCGCTCGCCTACTTCGCCGACACGCCCACTCAAGTGATCCGCCGCCAGCCGCTCCACCCCGACACCGGCTGGCCCGAGGGCGAGGCCGTGCCCCACATCGACCTCTCGGAGACCCCCCACCGCCCCGACGGCGCGGTGACAGGGGACGACGACGAGGGCCGGGTTCTGCCCGCACGCGGCGCCGACGGCCCGCACGGCCTTTGGGTCGCCGAGCCGGTCCGCCAGCGCGCCGTAGGTCACCGTCTGCCCCGGGGGCTCCTCCGCGAGCGCTGCCCACACGCGCCGCTGGAACGGCGTGCCTCCGGGCCGGGCCGGAGCGGTCAGGGCCTCCAGGTCGCCGGCGAAGTAGGCCCGGAGCTGGCGGCCGGCCTCGGCGAGAACGGGGCACTCGTCGTCGGGCGCCGGGGCCGCGCCGAAGGCGGCGGCGACGACGGCCTCGCCGTCCGACGTGAGGCGGAGCGGCCCGAGCGGGGTCTCGACGGTCGCAGTGAGGAGCGGCACGGCGGAACGTAGCCCCGTATGTTCGCGCACACGACTGCCGGACGCCCCAGACGCCTATGGACGCCGACGCGATTGTGGTCGGGGCCGGCCTGGCCGGGCTCGTCGCCGCCGCCGAGCTCGCCGACGCCGGCCGGCGCGTCGTCGTCCTCGACCAGGAGCCGGAACAGAGCCTCGGCGGGCAGGCGTGGTGGTCGTTCGGCGGCCTGTTCCTCGTCGACTCGCCGGAGCAGCGGCGGATGCGGATCCGCGACAGCCGCGACCTCGCCTGGCAGGACTGGCTGGGGACGGCCGCGTTCGACCGCGACGAGGACCACTGGCCGCGCCGCTGGGCCGAGGCCTACGTCGACTGGGCGGCGGGCGGGAAACGGGCGTGGGTGCGGGAGCGCGGCATCAAGCTGTTCCCCGTCGTCGGGTGGGCCGAGCGGGGCGGGTACAGCGCGACGGGGCCGGGCAACTCGGTCCCCCGCTTCCACATCGTCTGGGGGACGGGCCCGGGCCTCGTCGAGCCGTTCGTGGCCCGGCTCCGGGACGCGGAGGCCGAGGGCCGCGTCGAGTTCCGGTTCCGCCACCGGGTCAGCGAGCTGGTTCGGACGGACGGCGCCGTGACGGGCGCGCGGGGCGAGCGGCTGGCGCCCTCGGCCGTCGAGCGCGGGGCGCCGTCGAACCGCGAGGTCGTGGGCGACTTCGAGGTGGGTGCCCCGGCCGTCGTCGTCGCCTCCGGGGGGATCGGGGCGAACCTCGACCTTGTCCGCCGGCACTGGCCCGAGCGGCTGGGGACGCCGCCGGACCACATGCTCGTCGGCGTGCCGGACCACGTGGACGGGCGGATGCTCGGCGTCACAGGAGACGCCGGCGCGCGGCTCATCAACCGCGACCGGATGTGGCACTACGTCGAGGGCATCGAGAACTACGCGCCCGTCTGGACGCGGCACGGCATCCGCATCCTCCCCGGCCCGTCGTCGCTCTGGCTCGACGCGACCGGGAGGCGGCTGCCGGTCCCCCTCTTCCCCGGGTTCGACACGCTGGGGACGCTCGCGCACCTCCGCCGGACGGGCCACGACCACTCGTGGTTCGTCCTCACGCAGCGGATCATCGAGAAGGAGTTCGCGCTCTCGGGCTCGGAGCAGAACCCGGACCTCACGGGCCGGAGCGTCCGCGGCATCCTCGGCCGGCTGGGGAAGGGGGCGCCCCCGCCCGTCGAGCGGTTCAAGGCGCGCGGGGCCGACTTCGTCGTGGCCGACACGCTGGCGGCGCTCGTGGACGGGATGAACGTGCTCACCGAGACGCCGCTCTTGCGGGCCGAGGACGTCGAGCGGGAGGTCGTCGCGCGCGACCGCGAGGTCGCCAACCCGTTCACGAAGGACCTCCAGGTCACGGCCCTCCGCGGCGCCCGCCAGTACCTCGGCGACAAGCTCATCCGCGTGGCCCCGCCGCACCGGCTCCTCGACCCGGCGGCCGGGCCTCTGATCGCCGTCAAGCTCCACGTCCTCACGCGGAAGACGCTGGGCGGGATCGAGACGGACTTGGGGGGCCGGGCGCTCGGCACCGGCGGCGACCCGATTCCCGGGCTCTGGGCGGCGGGCGAGGCGGCCGGGTTCGGGGGCGGCGGGATGCACGGGTACCGCTCGCTCGAGGGCACCTTCCTCGGCGGCTGCCTCTTCTCAGGCCGGGCGGCCGGACGGTCCGCGGCCCGGGCCGTCGCCTGAGCTGTGGAGGCGGACCTCGTCCGGGACGCGCGGCGCATCTTCGAGGCCGCCGTCCGGGCCGTGCAGGCGCCGGCGCTCCTCGCGGACCTCGACCTGGAGCGGCTGGCGGGGCGGCCGCTCGGGTCGTTCCGCCAGCTCGTCGTCGTGGGCACGGGGAAGGCGTCGATGGCGGTTGCAGGTGCGCTTGAGGTCCGGCTGGAGCAGGGGGCGGACCGGGTGGAGGGGGAGGTCGTCGTGCCGACGGGGTATCCCGAAGCGTTTCCCGACGGACTCCCGCGCCCGGCGCGCGTCGCCGTCGCGGAGGGCGGCCACCCCGTCCCCACCGAGGGGAGCGTGCGGGCCGCGCAGCGCGCCCTCGCGCGTGCCGAGGCGGCGGGGCCGGACGACCTCGTCGTCGCGCTCGTCTCCGGCGGCGGCTCGGCGCTCTGGGCCCTCCCCGCCCACGGCCTCACCCTGGACGACGTGCAGGCGACGACGCGGCTCCTCCTCGCCTCCGGGGTCGAGATCGGCGGCGTCAACGCCGTCCGCAAGCACCTGTCGCGGATCGCCGGGGGATGCCTCGCGACGGCCGCCGCGCCGGCCCGGCTCGTCGCCCTCGTGCTGTCGGACGTGGTCCGCGACGACCTCGCGACGGT
>CAZDFV010000405.1:0-2862 GCA_964504495.1 uncultured Rhodothermales bacterium | reverse complement strand
AGCTCAATCAGGATCCTTGGACCAAGGAGCTGATGCAGGAGGTCACGGTGGGCGGGGGGCATGGCGGCGGTCGGTGGGCGGGCGGCGCCGCCAGCGGGCGGGCCTAGAGCGGGCTCGGGGGGAGGTCGCGCCGGAGCTGGTCGTAGAGCCAGGCCCGGGCCGCGGCCCAGTCGCGCGTGACGGTCCGGCGGCTGACCCCGAGCGCCTCGGCCGTCTCCTCGGCGTCGAGCCCGGCGAAGAAGCGGCACTCGACGACCCGGGCGGCCCGCTCGTCGACGGCCTCGAGCTGGGCGAGCGCCTCGCCGAGGGCGGCCACCTCCTCGACCCGGTCCTCGGGCACGAGCAGGGCCTCGTCGAGCGGGAGGTCGCGCTGACCGCCGCCCCGCTTCTGGGCCGTCTGGCGCTCGGCGTAGGTGATGAGGATGTGGCGCATGGCCTTGGCCGCGACGGCGAGGAAGTGCGCCCGGCCGGCGTAGTCGCCGTCGCCCCCGACCAGCTTGAGGTACGCCTCGTGGACGAGGGCCGTCGTGTTGAGCGTGTCGTTCCCGGACCACCGGGCCCGGTGGCGACGGGCGATCCGGTGGAGCTCGTCGTAGACGTGCCGGAACAGGGCGTCCTCGACCGGCTCCGGGGCCGAGTCGTCGCCCTCCCGGAGCGCGTGGAGGAGGCGGGTCACCTCGCCCTGGACGTCGGCCGGCCGGAAGTCAGTCATGGGGCGGGTGTGGCGGGAGCGCGTAGGGCGAGTGTACGGAAGCGCCTCCTACCTCGCCAGTCGGTTCTGGCGCGCCGCCCCCCGCAGAGACGGAGAAAACATAACGCCATCGGGCGTGGCCTCTCGGCGGCCCCCGTCCGGTACCTGAGGGTGCCACCGCCCAGCCGCGGCGTCCGTTCCGCCCCCCCTCCCCCGCCATGCGCACCGCCCTCCTCGCCCTCCTCGTCGGGGCCGTCCCCACGGCCGACGCCCAGATCTTCGACCGCGTCAAGCGCGCGGCCGAGCGCGGCGCCGAGCGGGCCGTCGAGCGCCAGGTCGAGAGCCGGTCTCGCCAAGCGACCGAGGCCGCCATCGACGCCATGTTCGACGCCAGCGAGAACGCCGTCCGGTGCGTGTTCACGGACTCGGCCTGCATCGAGGGCGCCCGGGCCGGCGGCGACGACGTGGTCCTGACCGACCGCGACGGGGCCCCCGTCGACCGGAACGGGGACCCCGTGACCGAGGCCAACGCCACCGACGCCGTCGTCCGCTCCGGCGGCCAGGCCCAGGCCATCGGCTCCGCGGACGCGAACTACGACTTCGAGCCCGGCGAGCGGGTCCTGTTCGCCGAGGACTTCTCGGGCGACAACGTCGGCGACTTCCCCCGGGACCTCTACTACCTCGGCGGGACCGCCGAGGTCGTCGACTTCCAGGGGCGGCGGTTCGTCCGGTTCGTCTCCGGCGGCGCGTTCGAGGTCCGGCTCGGCCAGGACCTCCCGAGCACGTTCACGCTCGAGTTCGACTACCAGGGCGCCAACGACGGGTGGGTCAACATCTACACGGCCCCCCGCACCAACGACCAGGACGCCCGGCCCTTCTACGATTACGAGGGCGACTACCTCAACGTCGGGAGCTGGCGCGGGTCGGGCGTGTGGGGCGGCGATGGCCCCAAGTCCGTCGTCCGCCTCGACCACGACGAGCTCCACCACATCGAGGTGACCGTCGACGAGGGCTACGTCAAGATGTACGCCGACGGCGAGCGGTTCGCGAACATCCCCCGCGCCGACATCGGCCGGCACGACGCGGTCACGTTCCAGGTCGGCGCCCGCGACGACCGGCTCGTCTACCTCGGCAACCTCCGCGTGGCCGCCGGCGGGAACGACCTCTACGGCGCGCTCGAGTCCGAGGGCCGCGTGGTCACGGAGGGCGTCCTGTTCGACACCGCCAGCGCCACGCTCAGGCCGGAGTCGTTCGCCGTGGTTCAGGAGATCGCCGCGATGCTCCGGGAGCACCCCGACCTCCGCGTCCGCATCGAAGGGCACACGGACAACGCCGGCGATGCGGCCGCGAACCAGACGCTGAGCGAGGAGCGGGCGGCGGCCGTCCGGGCGATGCTCGTCGGGCTCGGGATCGACGCCTCGCGGCTGGAGTCGGCCGGGCTGGGGCAGACGCAGCCGGTGGCGTCGAACGACACGGCGGAGGGCCGGGCGCAGAACCGGCGCGTCGAGCTCGTCCGCCTCTAGGCCGCTGGCGGGCGGCCCCGCCAGCGGGCGGCGCCCGGGCATCAGGGCCCGGGCGTCAGGGCCCCGCCGGGGCCGAGGCAAGCGCCGCGACGGCGTCCACGTCCAGGCCGCGGCGGAGCCGCTCCGGCGCGCGCGGGGCGTACGTCACGCGGACCCGGCGGAACCGGGCGCCGGGCTCCGCACGCCCGGCCAGGTCGAACACGCCGAGCCCCCAGTCGGACCCGAGCGACGTCCACCGCCGGCCGTCCTCGGAGACGGCCACGTCCATCCGGTCGGTCCGGAGCCCAACGGTGAGCACGGCGAGGTCCGGCCCCGGCCTGTCGACGAGGGCGTTGTCGTCGAAGGCGACGACGAGCGTACCGCCCGGGGCGAGCGGGAAGGCCGCCGGCGGTCCGTACGCGAGGTGGTCGGGGGGGCCGAGGGCCAGCGCCGGCCGCCACGCCGCGCCCACACCGAGGAGCGGGGCCGTTCCCGGCCGATGGGCCACCACCCGGTCGGCCCACACGGCCGGGTCGTCGAGGAGGAGCTGGTAGAGCCGGGCCCGGACGGCCTCGTCGCTCTCGGACGCGAACACCGCCGGGGCGGCCCGGGCGCACCGACGGACGGCGGGGGCCGCGTCCGGCTCGCCCAGCCGGAGCCCCACCCACG
>CAZDFV010000404.1:0-2906 GCA_964504495.1 uncultured Rhodothermales bacterium | reverse complement strand
ACCCGGTCGGCCTCGACCTCGGCGCCGTCCTCCCCGGCCACGTCCGCGCGGACCCGGCCCTGGGCCTCGACCCGCTCGCCCTCGTCGTACACCCACGCCTCGCGCGCGACGAGCCGGGCGCGCGGCGTGCCGTCCTCGGCGAACACGCTGACCACGACGTCGGACGCGCGCTCGGCGCCGGGCGGCGGGCCGAGGTAGACGTACGACGAGTCCCGCGTGTACCGGGCGAGGTACGGGGCGTCGACGTCGAGCCGGGCCCGGCCGTCCTCGCTGGACCGGAGCCGGACGTCCCAGCTCTCGCTGTCGGGGAGGTCCTCGACCGTCGTGCCGGGTGGGAGCCCGGCCGTCCCCCGGCGAGCGCACCCGGCCGTCAGGGCCACGAGCGCGAGCGCGCCCCAGACGCCGAGCGGGCAGGACGGGCGGCGGGCGGCGGACATGGACGGGCGGCGGGTTCGATTTTCCCCAGGGGGGCGTTACGGATCGTGCCTGGTCGGGCGCGGGGGCCCGCGGCGAACGGGCGCCCCGGAGGGGGCCGGGGGCCCGAGAACGGCCCGTCGTTCCGGTTTCGCGCGCACGTCTGCTCACGAGAACACAACGTGCACACGCCGGACCACGCGCGGTGGTATGATATTCGACGCGAGGGGGAAACGTCATCGGCCCCGTCCCCCCCCTTTGGCTCACCACCACTCGCCCCCCGGGCCCCAGCATGAGCTTTTCGTTCCAGCAAGCCTCCCCCACCGCGGCCGTCGTCCGCATTGGGAAGGCGCTCGACTTCCGCAACGCCGCCGACTTTAAGGCGGCGTGCCAGGAGCACGCCCAGCAGGGCACGCGCTACTTCGCCCTCGACTTCTCGGGGACCGGCATCCTCGACTCGACGGGGCTCGGCGTGATCTTCTCGCTCTACCGGCAGCTCACGCCGGCCGGCGGGCAGGTCGTGTTCGCGTCGGTGAGCCGGCCGGTCCAGGTCGTGGTGCAGCTCACGCGGACCTACAAGGTGTTCCGCCAGTTCCCCACGGTCGAGGCCGCGCTCGAGGCCCACGGCGGGCCCGTCGGCGGGCCGGCGGCCCCGGCCCGCGTCCCGCAGCGGCCGACGGGCACGGCCTGACCGGCCGGCCGCACACGCCGCCCCCCGTGCCCGGCCCGTCATGGCCTGCTACCGCTTCCGCGACCTCGACCACGTGATCGACGAGGTCCACGCGCTCTTCGACGCGTGGGCCGACGGCGGGGCGTTCCGGGCCGTGCTCGGGGCCGACGGGCTCGACGTGCTCCGCCTGTCGGTCCACGAGTGGGTGGCGAACCTCGTCCAGCACGCGGCCTTCCCGGCCGAGACCGAGGTCCGCGTCGAGGTCCGCGTCGAGGGCGACGCCGTCCGGTGCGCGGTCGAGGACACGTCGGCCGGGTTCGACTTCGCCCACCAGCTCGAGCGCCAGCGGGACGTCCTCGACGCCCCGGCCCCGTCGGAGCGCGGGCGCGGGCTCCTGATGCTCGTGACCTGCGCCGAGGACCTCGAATTCCGGCCGGCCGCGCCCGACGCCGACCAGCGGATCGCGTTCGCGCTCCGCAAGCCGGCCGGGGGCGACCTCGGCCCGCTCTTCCGGCGCGAGGACCTCGCCCGGGACTACGCCCTCGTCCGGGCGCTCGGGGCCGCCCCGGGCGACGGGGCCGCGGGGCCCTCCCCCACCCCTGCCCCGGCCGCGCCGCCGGACGCCCGATGAACGCCCGCCCGCACGTCCTCGTGGTCGAAGACAACAAGACGCTCCGGCGGCTCCTCGAGTACCGGCTCGGCAAGGTGTTCGACGTCCGCGTGGCCGAGCACGGCGAGCGGGCCCTGGCCCTCGTCGAGGAGCGGACGCCCGACCTCATCGTCTCCGACATCATGATGCCGGTGATGGACGGGTTCGCCCTGCTGGCGGCGCTCCGGGCGGCGCCCGAGACCGAGGCCGTCCCGTTCATCTTCCTCACGGCCAAGTCCGACGACCTCAGCCGGCAGAAGGGGCTCCGGAAGGGGGTCGACGACTACCTCACGAAGCCGTTCGACGTCGACCACCTCATCTCGCGGGTCGAGCAGATCGTCCAGCGGAGCCAGCTCTACCAGTCGAAGCTGAACGCGAAGATCGGCCGGGACTTCTCGGACCGGCTCCTCCCCCGTGAGATGCCGGCGGTCCCGGGCTACCGGACCGTGTTCTTCTCGCGCCCGAAGGAGGACGGCGGGGGCGACCTGTTCGACTGGGTCCGGGCCGAGGACGGGTCGTACCTCTTCACCGTCGGCGACATCATGGGGAAGGGGCTCCAGGCCAAGTTCTACGCCTTCAGCTTCCTCTCCTACATCCGGTCCACGGTCCACGCCATGCTCCGGGAGACGGGGAGCCCGGCCCGGCTCATGCAGCGGGTGAACGAGATGCTCATCCAGGACCAGGTCCTCGAGGAGACGTTCGCGTCCCTCCTCCTCCTCCGCTGGGAGCCGGCCCGGAACCGCGTGGTCTATGCGAACGCCGGCCACTGCCGGCCGATCCTGGCCGGGCCCGACGGGCCGGGCCTCGTCGAGCACTCGGACCTCATCCTCGGGCTCGACCCGGCGGCCGAGTACCAGGACCGGACGTTCAGCCTCCCGCCGGGGAGCGCGCTCCTCTGCTACACCGACGGGCTCAACGAGCAGGTCACGCGGGCCGGGACGATGTTCGGCGAGGGCGGCGTCGCGCGCGCGGCCCAGTCGGCCCTGTCGAGCGACCGGCCGGTCCAGGACCTCCTCTCGTGGCTCCTCCGCCGGAGCGAGGCGCCCCGGTTCGACGACGACGTCCTCGTGTTCTGGCTCGAGCGCCAGGCCGAGGCCGCGCCCACCCGGCCGCCGGCCGTGGCCGAGACCCGGGCGGCCTAGCCCGCGCGGGCGGTCCCGCGCCGCCAGCCCG
>CAZDFV010000403.1:0-2915 GCA_964504495.1 uncultured Rhodothermales bacterium | reverse complement strand
GGCGGGGCGGCCCGGGCGACCGACGACCGACGCGGGGCGGGCTCGGCACGGGCCCGCGGCGTGCGGTCGAAGAGCGGGCGGGCCCACGAGGCGAGGTCCGTCCCGTTCTGCTGGGCCCGCCCGAAGGCGTAGCCCGCGAGCGCGGCCCCGAGGACCGTGAGGTCGGCCGAGAAGACGAGGCTGAGCACGACGAACCCGACGGCCACCCACTTGAGCGGGACCACGCCGAGCAGGAACAGCCCGATCCCCCGGTTCGGGTGGAGCGTGGCGTAGGCGCAGAGCACGCCGGTCACGGGCGTCCACAGCCCGAAGTACGGGCGGAACAGGGCCGGCACCGCGGCGCCGGTCGCCGCCGCCACGCCGCCCAGCGCGACCGCGAGCGCGGCCCCGCCCAGCGCCGAGACCATGTACACCCCGAACAGCCGGTGGGCCCCGTAGCTCTCCTCGTAGTCCCGGCCCATCCAGCTCAGCCACAGGAACCCGAACGCGAACGAGATCAGCCCGAAAAAGCCCGGGTACAGGTTCACGAACCCGTACGTGAACGGCGTCCACGGCCGGCGGAGCACGAGGAGCGGGTCGGCCGGGAGCGTGAGCCAGTCGGCCACGGCCAGGACCGGGACCCCGAACAGCGCGAGCAGCGCCAGGAACACGACGACGAGGTACGTCGCGAGGTTGACCGTGAGCAGCAGTCGGAGCGCCGGCGGCAGCCCCATGCGCCACATCTGGAACCGGAAGAGCGGGGAGTTCGGGTCGGACATGACCTCTGGGTGCGCCCACGGGGGGCTTCAGGCGACGCGCGCGCGCGGCTTGACGGGGAGCCGGCCGCGCCAGTACTGGATCAGGAGGGCCCCGGTGATCATCCCGCCCAGGTGGGCGAAGTGGGCCACGTTCGAGGCGTACGCGCCGACCCCGCCGAGGAGGTCGATCGCCGCGTAGCCCAGGACGAACCACTTGGCCGGGATGGGGACCGGCAAAAATAGAAGGTAGATCGGCTGGTTGGGGTGGAGCACCCCGAACGCCGCCAGCACGCCGAGCACGCCGCCCGAGGCCCCCAGCGTCGGGTACGGGATCGCGAGGCCGCCCCCCCCCGCCCAGAACGGCCACGACATGACCACGAGTTGGAGGAGGCTCGCCCCCAACACGCACGCGAGGTAGAACCCGAGGAACCGCCGCGACCCCAGCTCGCGCTCGATGGCCCCGCCGAACATCCACAGCCCGAACAGGTTGAAGAAGAGGTGGCCGAACCCCCCGTGCATGAACGCGCCCGTCACGAGCTGCCACGGGTAGAACGTCCCGAACGCGACCGTCCCGTCGCGGAACGTGATCTGCTCGGGCCCGCCGAGCGGCCACAGCATGAACAGCTGGTCGACGGCGTCGAACGGGACGGCCGACCGGGCGTCCAGGATGGTCTGGGCCAGGAACACGAGCCCGTTGATGATCAAGAGGTTCTTGACCACCGGCGGGAACAGGCCGAAGGAGGAGGGCGGGCGGTAGGCGTTCTGCACGGGTCGCGGGCGGTCCGGTCGTCCCGCGCGGCCCGGGCCCGGCGGGGGCCCGCCGACGCGGGTCGGCAGAACGGGGCCGGGGGGGCGAAGTTGCACGGCGCTCCAGGGCGTCGGAGGGCGGTGCGCCAGTGGGGGAGGCCGGCCAGGAAAGGCTCCCTTCCTAAACAGCCCCTCCTAAACAGGAGGAGGTTAGGGGTGGCCGACCGGCCAGCGCGCTGCGCCCGCCCGGCTGGCGGGGGTCGCCGTCAGCGGAGCGGAGTCAGCGCTCCGGGGGGACGGTCCCGAAACGGCGCCCCGCCCCCGGGGGCCGCCCTCGCGGACCGTCCGCCAGCGGGCGAAGAATCGCCGGAGGGGAGACCACGGGGCGCCGGCGGCCGTTTCCCCGCCCGTGCTCCTCCTCCTCTCCGACCTCCACCTCGGCCGCGGCACCGCCGAGCAGACCCGGGCCGCGGAGCGCGACGCCGTCGCCCTGCTCCGCGCCCACGAGGGCGAGGTGGCCCCCGGGGGCACCGTCGTCCTCGTGGGCGACGTGTACGACCAGTTCATCGAGTACCGGCACCTCGTCCCGAAGGGGGGCGCCCGGCTCGTCGGCCTCCTCGCGGACTGGGCGGACCGGGGCGCCGAGGTCGTCTATGTCGTTGGAAACCGGGACCCGTGGCACCTCACCTTTTTCGAGGAGGAGGTCGGCGCGGTGCTCGTGCGCGGTGCGTGGCGGGCCCGGCGCGGGGGGCGCGCCCTGTATATTGCCCACGGCGACGGGCACGCCCCGGCACGGTCCCTGCAGGACCGGCTCGCCCGCCGCCTCCAGCCCCTCCTCCGCGCCCCCCTCATGGCCCGCCTCTACCGCATGGGCCTCCCCGGCGACGCCGGCTTCGCCCTCGCCCGGCACGTCTCCCGGCGGTTCGGGAGCGACGGGACCCCCGACCCGGTCGACGCCGACGCCCTCGCCGAGGCCGCCCGCCGCCAGCTGGCCGAGAGCGCGGCCGACGTCGTCGCGTTCGGGCACTCGCACCGGGCCGCCCTCGACGCGACGCCGGACGGGACGTACCTCAACCCCGGCTACTGGTTCGGCGGCCGGACGTTCGGCCGGATCGACGCCGACGGACCGTCCCTCCTCCGCTGGCGCGGCGGCCGCGCCGAGCCGCTGGCGGGCGACGCCCGCCGCCCGGCCCCCGCCCTCCCCTGACTTTCCCGGACACCCAGCGGCCTGCCCGCCCGTCCCGCATGAGCACCTACTCCGACGACGACCTCGAGGTCTTCTTCCGGTCGCCCGACGCCCGACGCGCCGCGCTCGAGGAGCGCGAAGAGCGCCGGCGCGAGGCCGAGGCCCGGCCGGCCGCGCCGACGAGCGCCGAGGACGCCGAGCTGGGCTCCTTTTTCCACTCGCCCGACGCGCCGGCCGGCGGCGAC
>CAZDFV010000402.1:0-2916 GCA_964504495.1 uncultured Rhodothermales bacterium | reverse complement strand
CCAGAAGGGCGTCGGCCACGGCCCGGGCGGCGCCCCCCGCGCCCAGGACGATTGCGGGCCGGGCGGAATCCCAGGCGGGGGCTTGAGCGCGCAGGGAGGCCATGAAGCCGGCGCCGTCGGTGTTGTCGGCCTCGAAGCCGCCGGGCCCGAAGGTCAGCGTGTTGGCCGCCCCGATGCGGGCGGCGCGGGGAGTGACCGTCCGGGCGAGGGCCAGCACGGCCTCCTTGTGGGGGAGCGTGACGTTCACGCCGACGAAGCCTAGGCGCGGCAGCAGGTCGAGGGCGGGGGCCAGGTCGGACGCGGAGACCCGCAGGGGGACGTAGTCGCCCGCCGCGCCGCGCCGGGCCCGCCGCGCGCCCCGGGCGACCCCGCCGGAGCCCCCGGCCCCGATGCTCCGCTACGGGCTCGGTCAGCTCTAGGCGATGCCGCTCCTCGACGTCTCGCTCGTGACCCGGTCGCTCGTGACGCTCCTCGACGAGCACGTGACGGCCTCACCGGTCTGGCCGGGCGGGCAGACGCTGACCGTGACGCCGCAGCCGCCCGACCAGCTCGCCGGCGACAACGTGCTCGGGCTCTACCTCTACCACATGAGCGAGGACCCCCACCTGCGGACCATGCCGCCGCGCGGCCAGGACGCGACGCCGGTCCGGCTCTCGCCGATGGGGCTCAACCTCCACTACCTCCTCACGGCCCACAGCGACCTCGACGACGCCGACGGCCCGTACCGCGAGCAGCTCATGCTGGGGCTCGCGGCGAAGGCGCTCCACGACCACCCCCGCATCGACGACGGCACGACGGTCGACGGCGTGACCGTCCTCCACGCCGGGCTCCAGGGCGACGACAACGTGTTCGAGCTGTTGCTCCAGCCGCTCCCGCCCGAGCAGGCCGTCGACTACTGGACGGCCGGGTCGTCGCCGCTCCGGCTCGCGCTCTACTACCAGGTGTCGGTCGTCCTCTTGGAGCCCGAGACGGTGCAGCGGCGGGCGGGCCGCGTCCTGAGCTACGGCGTCTATACCTTCACGGGCTACACGCCGCGCCTGGACAGCTCGTTCAACGTGCTGCTCGTCGCGGTCCCGGGAGAGGCCGACCCGCGCGAGATCGAGATCCGGCCGGCCCAGGCGCCCTACAGCGGCGCCGGCAGTCCGAGCCGGGTCACGTTCCTCGGGTCGTCGCTGTCGGGGTTCGAGACGGCCCTCCTCCTCCGCCACCCGCAGTGGACCGACCCGGTCGAGGCCGACGCCGCCTGGAACGTGACGGCGACGGACCGCCGCGTGACGGCCGAGGTCCAGGAGACGGTGGGCGGACAGGACGTGCTCCCCGGCGTCTACGACGCCCGCGTGCGCGTCCGCGTGCAGCGGGAGGCGCCGGACGGGAGCCTCCGCACGTTCGACTTCCTCTCGAACACGTGCCCGTTCACGGTCACCCCCCGGATCGACGCGCTCACCGTGCCGGACGCGCAGGGCGTGTTCACGGCGACGGGTCACGTCTTCCAGCACGCCGATCTGGGGCCGGAGGCCGTCGAGGTCTACGCCGGCCCCGACCGGCTGGCGGTGGGGACGGTCGGGAGCCTCAGCCCGGGCGAGTTCGCCGTGGTCGATGCCGCGACGCTAGAGATCCGCCTGCCCGGCACGGCCGCTAGCGGCGAGCAGGTCCCCGTTCGGATCGTCGTGGCGGGGGCCGAGGCGCCACCGCAGTGGGCCGAGGCGCCGTGATGGCCGCGTCCGCCCCGGGCCCCCCTCACCCCGACCCTCTCCCTCCGGGGAGTGGAGAGGGAGAAGCTTCGTCGCCCTCTGTCGTCCCTGACGCTGTGGCCTCGGCCTCCGCCAGCCTGCCGGACCTGGCGCTCGCGGCCGTCCGCCTCCGGGCGCGGCGCCGGGCGGCATGGCTCGGCCACCTCTGGTCGCAGCGTGAGGGCGGCGGGCCGATGGCCGTCACGCACGCCGAGGCCGCCGACCTCCTCGACGACGCCGACGCGCCCGACGCCGAGGCCGCCTGGTGCGCCGACGCGCTCGACCCGTCCTTCGACGACGCCCTCGCCCACCTCGACGCCGCCCTCGCCGACGACGAGCGGCTGGCGCTCCTCGCCCGCGTGTTCGGCCTCGACCGAGCCGAGCAGGACCTCGTCGTCGCGTGCCTCGCCGCCGACGCTGACCCCGCGCTCGGCCGCCTGTTCGCCTACCTCCAGGACCACGCGGGCCGCCCGTTCGTGACCGAGCCCCTCGTGGCGCGCCTGTTCGGCCACGGCCGGGCCTGGGCCGGTCCGCCCGACTCGGCGGTGCGCCGCTGGCGGATCGTCGAGGGGGTCGAGATCGGGCCCGGCGAGCCGGCGGCGCTCGTGCTCGACCCCACGATCGGCGCATGGCTACGGAGCGAGGCCGTGCTCGACCCGGCGCTCGACGGCGTCGCCCGGCTCGTGCGCCCGCACCCACCGCTGGAACGGTGGCCCGTGGAGGAGACCGCCGCGCGCATCGAAGCCGTCGTCGGGGCGGACGGCCGGGCGCGCGTGCAGGTCGCGGGCGCTGGCGGATCGGGACGGCGGACGTTCGCGGCGTGCGTGGCCGAGACGCTCGGCCTCCCCCTCCTCGCCCTCGACACCGGCGCCGTGGCGGACTGGGACGACGTGGGGCTCCGCGCGCAGCGCCAGGCGTACCTCGACCGAAGCGCCCTCGCGTGGCACGGAGACGCGGCGCTCCGACGGCGTTCGCCAGCGGGCGTGCCGCCGTTCCCCGTCCAGTTCGTCGTGACGGGCGCCGAGGCCGGCGTGCCCCCGGCGGCAGAGGTCGTGGATCTCCGCGTCGACCTGCCGGCGCCGGGGCTCGACGAGCGGCGGGCGCTGTGGCACCGGCTCGTGCCCCAGAGCGCGGCGTGGCCCGAGGCCGAAGTCGAGCGCCTTGCGCGCCAGCACCGGGCGACCGT
>CAZDFV010000401.1:0-2917 GCA_964504495.1 uncultured Rhodothermales bacterium | reverse complement strand
AGGCGTGGCGTGTCGCGGTCGACCGGCGTCGCGTTGACGCGGTACCACCGGACGGGCCCGCCGGGCCGGGCGATCCCGTGGAGCACGCCGCGGACGGGCCGGCCGGTGCGGAGCGCCTCGCGCTCGGGGAGGTCGGCGGCCGAGACCGGGCGGCCCCCGGCGTCGAGGACGGGCCAGCGGTCGGGGAGGTCGTCGGTCTCGGCCCCGGCCCGGTCGTCGTCGAGCCCGAGGTACGACTGGGCCGACGGGTTCGAGAGGACGATCTCGCAGTCGGCGTCGACGACGATGACGCCGCCGTCGACGGTCTCGACGATCGACCGGTACCACTCCTCGGCCTCGGCCTGCTCGTCCTCGGCCCGGTCGAGCCGGAGCCGCCGGGCGACGGCCTCGGCCATGACCTCGATGAGCTCCCGCTCGTTCGTGGCGAACCCGTCGGGGCGGGGCTCGGGCGAGACGAAGTTGAGCGTCCCGAACAGCTCGCCCTCGGCCCAGATCGGGGTCCCGAGAAAGGCCCGGAGCCCGCGCTGGGCGCAGGCCGGGTGGTCGGGGGCCTCGGCCTCGGCGTCGGCGTAGGCGACGGTCTCGCCGCGCTCGACGACGGCGTCGCAGAACGCCTCTGAGAGCGGGACGGTCAGGCCCGGCGCGAGGTCGGGGTCGGGCGAGACGACGGCCTCGAGCCGGTAGAGCCGCCGGCCGGTCGCCGGGTCGCGCGGGGTCGCGGCGAGGATCCCGACGGGGAGGTCGAACATCTCGCACCCGGCCCGGAGGTAGGCGTCGATCCGGGCCTCGGGCGTCGCGTGCTCGGCCGTCGTGAGCGCGTGGAGGATCTTGAGGTCCTCGGCGAAGGCCTCGAGCTGGGCCGTCCGCTCGGCGACGGACCGCTCGAGGCCGAGGTTGGCGCGCGAGAGCTGGCGGCGGAACTGGCGGCGCTCGCTGTCGTCGCGGCACAGGGCCACGACGCAGAGCCGGCCGTCGACCTCGGCCAGCGTCGCGCTCGTCTCGACCGGGACGCGGCGGCCGTCCTTCGTGACGTGCGTGGACTCGTAGGTGGCCCGCCGGCTCCGGCGGAGCTCGTCGAGCGCGTTCGCCACGTTGATCCGGCCGGGGTCGACGAGGTCCTCGACGGTCATCCGGCCCAGCTCGTCGGCCGCGTACCCGTAGCGGGCGACGGCGGCGGCGTTGAACGTCACGAACGGCTCGGGGCCGCCCGGCCCGAGAGGGTAGACGAGGACGACGTCGTCGATGGCGTCGAAGAGCGTCCGGAACCGGGCCTCACTCGCGGCGAGCTCGGCCGCCGCCGACCGCTGGGCCTCGACGTCGGTGTGGACGCCGACCCACTCGACGACGTCCCCGGCGTCGTCGAGGACGGGGGCGGCCCGGACCTGCATCCGCCGGTACGACCCGTCCGAGGACCGGAGGCGGTGCTCGGTCTCGTAGACCGCCCGGGCCCCGAGCGCCTCGCGCCACGCCCGGGCCGTGTGGGCCCGGTCGTCGGGGTGGACGGCGTCGAGCCACCCCTCCCCCATCAGCTCGGCGGCCGTCTGGCCGGTCACGGCCCGCCAGCCGGGCTGGTCCTCGGCGAAGACGCCCCCGGGCGGCGTCGTCCAGACGATGGCGGCCGTGGCCTCGACGAGCGACCGGTACCGGGCCTCGTTCCGCTCGACGGCGTCGCGGGCCTCGTGGAGGGCCGCCAGCTCGGCCCGGTCGGTCACGTCCTCGAACACGACCCCGACGGCCCCGTCGGGGAGCGGGCTGGCGTGGATCTGGTAGGTCCGCTCGGCGACCCGCTCGTCGCCGTAGGTGACGAGGCCGAGGTCGGCGGGCCGGCCGGTGCGGACGACCTCGGCGTAGCGGTCGAGCACGTCCGTCTCGACGATGCCGGGGACGACCTCGACGAGGAGCCGGCCGACCTCCTCTCCGACGTCGAGCCCCGTCAGCTCGGCGCTGGCGGCGTTCGAGTAGACGAGCCGGAACGAGCGGGGGTCGCCCGGCGCCTCCATCCGGTAGACCGAGACGCCGAGGGGGAGCCGGTCGAGGAGGCCCGGGGCGTACCGCCGCCGGGGGGACTGGAGGCGGCGGCGGACGAGGGCCCAGAGGGCCTGGAGACGGGAGGACACGCGGTCGAGGCGGCCGGGAGAGGGGACGGGTGGCCGGGTCGGGCCGTGCGCGGACGGGAGAACGCCGTGCCGGCCGAACGGTGCCGGCCGATCTCCCCCTAGATTTCGTCACGGGGCGCCTCCCACGCCCGCAGCAGGTCCGGGAGCGGGGCGACGGCCGCGCCGTCGCGGAGGGCCTGTCCTACCGCGTGGTCGAGCGTGTCGAGCCGGGGCCACCACGCCGGGCCCCCGTCGACGCTGTTGTGCCACAGGACGACGGCGACGCCGCCGGACCGCCGCGCCGCCGCCACGGCGTCCGCCAGCGCGCCAGCCGCGGCCTCGTCGGAGAGCCCGCGGTGCGCGTAGAGCGTCGTGTCCATCACCGCGAGCGGCACCTCCCAGAGGTCCGTCGCGCGGTCGGCGGCGACGTCGTAGAACCGGAACGGGTGGGCCGTCCCCCGCCGGAACCCCTCGCGCTCGGCGAACCCCAGCGTGCTGTCGATCTGGACGCCGCACTGGCGGAGCAGGCGGGGCGTCGCGGGCTCGGCCCAGCGGAGAAAGTGCGTCCGGGCGAGACGGGGCGCGCGGCCGAGACAGGCGGCGAGCCGGTCGCGCTCGGCGCGGAGCCGGGCGGGGTGGTCGTGCGCCCCGTACCCGGGGTGCCAGCCGACAGCGTGGCCGCGCACGCGCAAGTCGCGCAGGTAGTTGCAATAGCGGTCGTCGAGCGGGGTCGGCACGTCCTCCGGCGCCCACGCCCCGCCCTTCGCGAACCACGTCGCCCGGGCCCCGTGCCGCTCGGCGAGGTCGCGGAGGGCGAGCAC
>CAZDFV010000400.1:0-2928 GCA_964504495.1 uncultured Rhodothermales bacterium | reverse complement strand
CGCCCAGCGCGACGTGCCGCACCCGGCGGCGGCGACGCAGAGCGCGGCGAGGGCGGCGAGGCGGAGCGGTCGGGCGTGGGCCATGACGGCGGGGATGCGTGGGTGCGGAGGCCGCGCGAAGAGGGGCCGGGGGCCGGCGGGGCGGGGGGGTCGGGATCTATTTTCCCGCCCGCGTCCCTTCCGGCCGCGCCCGCCCCAGCCGAAGTAACGCCGGTCCGAGATTGTTGCCCGGCGTCCGAACGGCCCGCGTTGCACTCCCACGTTAACTCCGGGGCCGCCGCAAGGTTGCCCCGCCCGCACATGGCCGAGACCATCACGAAGCGCGCCGACGACTACGCCCAGTGGTACCAGGACGTCGTCCGGGCCGCCCGGCTGGCCGAGCCCTCGCCCGTCCGCGGCTCGATGATCATGCCGCCCAACGGGTACGAACTGTGGGAGAACATGCAGCGCGCGCTCGACGGCATGTTCAAGGCGACGGGCCACCGGAACGCCTACTTCCCCCTCCTCATCCCCCAGAGCTTCCTCGCCCGCGAGGCCGAGCACGTCGAGGGGTTCGCCAAAGAGTGCGCCGTCGTCACGCACTACCGGCTCAAGGAGGAGGACGGCGCCCTCGTCGTCGACCCCGACGCGAAGCTGGAGGAGCCGCTCGTCGTCCGGCCCACGTCGGAGACCATCATCTGGGACACGTACTCGCGCTGGATCCAGAGCTGGCGGGACCTGCCGGTCAAGCTCAACCAGTGGGCGAACGTCGTCCGGTGGGAGATGCGGACGCGCCTGTTCCTCCGCACCGCCGAGTTCCTCTGGCAGGAGGGCCACACGGCGCACGCCTCTAGGGCGGAGGCCGTCGCGGAGACGCGCCAGATGCTCGACGTCTACGCGACCTTCGCCGAGGAGTGGATGGCGATGCCCGTCATCCAGGGCGTCAAGACGGCGAGCGAGCGGTTCCCCGGCGCCGTCGACACGTACTGCATCGAGGCGCTGATGCAGGACGGGAAGGCGCTCCAGGCCGGGACCTCCCACTTCCTCGGGCAGAACTTCGCGCGGGCGTTCGACTGCACGTTCCAGAACGAGCAGAACGAGCCGGAGCACGTCTGGGCCACGAGCTGGGGCGTCTCGACGCGGCTCGTCGGCGCGCTCGTCATGACGCACGGCGACGACGCCGGCGTGGTGATGCCGCCCCGGCTGGCGCCGGTCCAGGTCGCGATCGTCCCGATCGTGCGGAAGGACGGGGACAACGAGGCCGTCCTCGACGCCGCCCGCGACATCCGCCAGTCCCTCGCCGACGCCGGGATCCGCGTCACGCTCGACGACCGGGACCAGTACCGGCCGGGGTGGAAGTTCGCTCAGTACGAGGCCGAGGGCGTGCCCGTCCGGCTCGCCGTCGGCCCGCGCGACGTCAAGAACGGGACGGCCGAGCTCGCCCGGCGCGACACGGGCGAGAAGGAGTCCGCCCCCCAGCGCGGGATCGCTGACGCCGTCCGGGCCGCGCTCCACGGCGTCCAGGAGGGGCTCTACGACCGCGCCGCCGCCTTCCGCCACGCGCACACCCACGTCGTGGACGACTACGACGACTTCAAAACGCGCGTCGAGGGCGGCGGCTTCTTCCTCATGCACTGGGACGGCTCGGCCGAGACCGAGGCGCGCGTAAAGGAGGAGACGAAGGCGACCATCCGGTGCGTCCCGTTCCCCGACCAGTTCCCGGGCGTGGACACGGAGGCGGCCGGGACGGACCCCGTCAGCGGCCGGCCCTCCGACGGCCGCGTGGTCTATGCCCGGGCGTACTAGCCCCGTGCCCAGCTGGCGGTCCTGTTTCCCCTCACCCCGTCCCTCTCCCTGAGGCAGAGGGGGCTCTGACGCGGTTCCCATGCAGGTTCCCAGCGACGACGTCTCCCTCTCCCCCCGCGGGGGAGAGGGCCGGGGCGAGGGGGCGGCCGACGCCCTCCGTCCGGTGCCCTCCCGGCGCGACCGGGCGTACCGCGTGGCGAACGCCGTCTCGTACGTCCTCAACCCGCTCGTCTTCCCCCCCGTCGGGTTCGCCCTGATCGACGCGCACTTCGGGGCCGGGCCCGTCGAGGTCGCATGGACGTTCGGGGTCTCGCTCGTCTTCTTCTGCCTCGTCCCCCTGCTCTACGTCGTGGGGATGATCCGGACGGGCCGGACGGAGAGCCTCGAGGTCCGCGAGCAGAAGGCCCGGCTGGGGCCGCTCCTCGTCGGGATGGCGTCGTACGCGGTCGGCGCGCTCCTCCTGTGGCAGACGGTCGAGGGGCCGGCGCTCCCGGTGATCGCCTCGTTCGCGGCCTTGTTCCCCCTCAACACGGCGCTCATCCTCCTCATCAACATGCGGTGGAAGATCTCGCTGCACATGACGGCCCTCGCCGGGTTCTGCGGCGTCTTGCTGTTCACGGCGCTGACCGTCTGGCGCGACCTCCCGACCGACGTCGAGACCGCGCTCACGCTGGCGACCGTGGCCCCGCTCCTGCTGGCGATCCCGCTCCTGATGTGGGCGCGCGTCCGGGTCGGCGCGCACACGGTCGGGCAGGTGTTCGCCGGGGCCGCGTTCGGGCTGATCGTGCCGCAGGTCCAGCTCTGGTGGATCGTCTACCGCTGGCTCGACCTCGTCGGCTAGCTGCCCGCTGGCGGACGGCGCCAGCGGGGAGAGGGACGTCGAGGGTCACTCCTAACGTCATCCTGAGCGCCAGCGACCGCGAAGCGACGGCGAAGCCAGGGATCTCGACTCGGCCCCCCGAGCCCTTTGGCGACGGCCCCGACGGCTCGGGACGTCGGCGTTGAGATCCTTCGCTCTGCTCAGGATGACAACCAAACCCGGCTGAGCCCTTCAGGAACGAGTCACCCCCGCGCAGGCGGGGGCCCAAGACGGGCGAGCATGACCCCGCCCGGACGCCCTGGATTCCCGCCTGCGCGGGAATG
>CAZDFV010000399.1:0-2934 GCA_964504495.1 uncultured Rhodothermales bacterium | reverse complement strand
CCGCCGCGGGGCCCGGCCCCGACCGACGCCCGGCGCGACGGGCTCCGCCAGCCGGTGGCGGCTCCCGCCCCGGCCCACCCGTTCGCGATCCCGGGCGTCCAGCCGGTCCACGTGGACCCGCGGCTGAACGAGACGTACACGTTCGAGCGGTTTATCGAGGGCGACTGCAACCGGCTCGCCCGGGCCGCCTCGTGGAGCATCGCGCAGGCCCCGGGCGCGACGAGCTTCAACCCGTTCCTCATCTACGGCGGCGTCGGGCTGGGGAAGACGCACCTCATCCAGGCCATCGGGAACTACGCCCGGGCCAACGGCCACGCCCGGACCGTCCGGTACGTCTCGTCGGAGATGTTCACGGCCGAGTTCGTGCAGTCGATCCAGAACAACCGGATCGGCGAGTTCAGCCAGTTCTACCGGGGCATCGACATCCTCATCGTCGACGACGTCCAGTTTTTCGGGGGGAAGGAGAAGACGCAGGAGGAGTTCTTCCACATCTTCAACGAGCTCCACCAGCAGGGGAAGCAGATCGTCCTCTCGACCGACCGGCCGCCCCGCGACATCGTCGGGATCGAGGAGCGGCTGCTCTCGCGGTTCCAGTGGGGGCTCGCCGCCGATGTCCAGCCGCCGGACGTGGAGACGCGGATCGCCATCCTGAACCGCCGGGCCAAGGACGACGGGACGCGCGTCCGCCCGGACGTGATCGAGTACGTGGCGACGCACGTGAAGAGCAACATCCGCGAGCTCGAGGGCGCGCTCATCCGGCTCCAGGCGCACGCGGCGCTCACGAGCCGCGAGATCGACCTCGAGCTGGCCCGCGAGGTCTTGAAGGACCTCATCAAGGAGAGCCGCCCGCAGCTCGGGATCGAGGCCATCCAGAAGGTGGTCTGCGAGTACCTCGGGATCGGGACCGACGACGTGCAGGGGCGGACGCGGAAGCGCGAGATCGTCCAGGCCCGGCAGGTGGCGATGTACTTCTCGAAGCAGCTCACGAAGCACAGCCTGAAGACGATCGGGCTCCACTTCGGCGGGCGCGACCACTCGACGGTGATCCACGCCGTCCGGTCGGTCGAGGACCAGATCGACACCGACGGGTCGTTCCGCGAGATGGTCTCGGCTGTCGAGAAGAAGCTCGAGCTCCACCAGCGGTAACCGATCGTGCCACTCGGTGCCCGACCTCGGCACATCAGACGGAGATCCTCCTAACCATACGCAGACGATCTCCGAGAGCCCAGTTTTAAGCGGCAGGCAGACGCCTCAGTTACCATTGAGGTATGCCGCGTACCCGTCGCCACCCTCCGCCCGCTCGTCCCTTCCACAACTGGAAGGCGAAGCCCCCATCTCTTGGAGAACGGCGCGCCACTTTTGTCAGCACTCGCGGCGTCTTCGTGCCCCGTGGTGAGTCCGACGCAACAAGCGTCTCGCCTTTGAGACGTACCGCAACGTTCAATATGTCCGGACTATCGCGTCCGCAGTTGTGGTGCTCGGCGCGCTGACGGCGAGTGGTTGCTAACAGCCCTACCGACTGGCGGAACCGACCCGCCAGTGGGACGGGTTCTAACCGTACCATCCGTTCCCCCTCACCCCGTCCCTCTCCCCGGGGAGAGGGGGCCTAGCGGGAGAGGCTGGCGCGCCGTACTACTGACGCACTGCCCACTGACGCACCGTCTACTGACCCACTGAGCCATGAAATTCACCGCCTCCAGCGCTGACCTCCTCCGGGCCCTCTCGACCGCCGGCGGGGCCGTCCCGTCGAAGAGCACGCTCCCCATCCTCGAGTGCGTCCTGTTCGAGCGCCGGCCCGCCGAGGACGGCGGGGGGGACGCGCTCGTCATCGCGGCGACCGACCTCGAGATCTCGATCGTCCAGCGGCTGGCCGTCCAGTTCGAGCAGAACGGGGAGGACGGCGCGAAGGCCCGGATCGCCGTCCCGGCCCGGCGCCTTCTCGACACGCTCCGCGCGCTCCCCGACCTGCCCGTGACCGTCGCGACCGACGGCGAGTTCAACGTGGAGCTGACGACGGACCAGGGCCGCTACAAGATGGTCGGGTACGACGGCGCGGACTACCCCGCGCTCCCGTCGCTCGACGACGCGCAGACCGTCACGGCGCCCGGCGCCCTCGTCAAGCGGGCGATCGACAAGACCGGGTTCGCGGCCTCGAAGGACGCCCTCCGGCCGGCCATGATGGGCGTCCTGTTCCAGATCCGCCCCGACACGTCGACGATCGTGGCGACCGACGGGCACCGGCTCGTCAAGCTCGTCGTGGATGGGATCACGGCCGAGGACGCGGTCGACGTGATCGTGCCCGAGAAGGCGCTCGCGCTCGCCGGCAAGGCGGCCGGCGAGGGGACGTGCACCGTCCGCGTAGCCTCGGGCTACGTCGGGTTCGACTTTGGGGAGACCCAGGTGATCGGCCGGCTCATCGAGGAGCAGTACCCGAACTACGAGGCCGTCATCCCGGTCGAGAACGAGAAGCGGCTCGTCGTCGGGCGCGAGGCGATGCTCGCAGCCGTCCGCCGCGTGGCCCTCTACTCGTCGTCGATGACGCACCAGATCCGCCTCGCCCTCGACGGCGACGCGCTGACGGTCTCGGCCGAGGACATCGAGCGCGCGTCGGAGGCCAAGGAGCGCGTGCTCTGCGACTACGACGCGGACCCGATGGAGATCGGGTTCAACTCGCAGTACCTCCAGGAGGTGCTCCAGAACGTGGACGGGGAGGACGCCGTCTTCGAGTTCTCGTCGCCCAACCGGGCCGGCGTGGTCTCGCCGGCCGAGCCGAACGAGGGCGAGGAGCTCCTGATGCTCATCATGCCGGTCATGCTCAACACGTACGCCTAGCGCCCCGGCCGCTGGCGGACGCCCCCGCGCCAGCGCGGCGCGTTACCGGACGGCGGGGCGCGGCGGCCGTCGTCGCGTCCGCCGGCGGAGTGCCCCGGGACG
>CAZDFV010000398.1:0-2934 GCA_964504495.1 uncultured Rhodothermales bacterium | reverse complement strand
CGCGGGCCAGACGGCCGCCCCCGCCCGTGCCCCGACGCCGGGCGGCGCGCTCGGCCCGGAGGGGCGGGGAGCCGAGCCGGAGGCCGGCGCCAGCCGACGGCCCAACGTCCTGTTCATCGTCGTCGACGACCTCCGCCCGGCGCTGGGGGCCTACGGCGACGAGACGGCGGTGACGCCGCACCTAGACCGGCTCGCGGAGCGGAGCGTGGCGTTCGAGCGGGCGTATGCGAACGTCCCCGTGTGCGGGGCCTCACGAGCGAGCTTGCTCACCGGGCTCCACCCGACGCGCGAGCGGTTCACGACCTACTACTCCCGCGCCGACGAGGACGCCCCGGACGTCCCGACGCTCCCCGAGTACTTCCGCCTTCAGGGCTTCCACACGGCCGGGATCGGGAAGGTCTTCCACGACCGCGACGACAGTCCGGCGTCGTGGTCGGTCCCGCTCTGGACCCCACTGGACCAGCCCGGCAACCCGAGCTCGACGTGGCGGAACTACCTCGACCCGGAGAGCGACGCGCTCCACGCGGCCCAGCGGGACGAGGGGCCGCTCTACGAGCGCGCCGCGGTCCCGGACACGGCGTACTACGACGGCCAGATCGCTTACGAGGCCGCCCGCCGGCTGGCGGCCTACGCCGACGGCGACGGCCCGTTCTTCCTCGCCGTCGGGTTCGTCAAGCCGCACCTCCCGTTCAACGCGCCGGCGCGGTACTGGGACCTCCACCCGGCCGAGTCGATCACGCTCCCGGAGCACCGCGCGATGCCACTGTACGCGCCCCGGGAGGCATGGGACGTTCACTCGTGGGGCGAGTTGGAGACGTACTCCCGCTCGACCGGGCTGCCCGAGCAGCGGGCCGGCCCGCTCCCCGACACCCTCGCGCTCAAGCTGGTCCAGGGCTACCGCGCCGCGACCTCGTACGTGGACGCCCAGATCGGCCACGTCCTCGACGCCCTCGAGCAGGAAGGGCTGGCCGAGAACACCGTCGTCGTCCTGTTCGGCGACCACGGCTTTAGCCTGAGCGAGCACGGGCTGTGGGGGAAGCACTCGACGTTCGAGGTCTCCATGCGCGTCCCGCTCCTCGTCCGCGCCCCGGGCGTCGCGCCGGGCCGCGCGGACGCGGTCGTCTCGCTCCTCGACCTGTACCCGACGCTCGTGGACCTCGTGGGCATCCCGCGCCCCGACCACCTCGACGGCCAGACGCTCGTCCCGCTCCTCCGCCAGCCGCGGATGGTGTGGACGGGGACCGCCTTCGGGCGCTACATCGACGCCGAGACCGTCCGCACCGACCGCTACCGGTACTCGACGTGGACCACGGACGCCGACAGCCTCGTCGCGCACATGCTCTACGACCACGACGCCGACCCGCTCGAGACGGTCAGCCTCGCGGACCGGGCCGAGGGCGGGGCGGCCGTCGAGCGGCTCCAGAGGCTCCTCGCCGACTGGCGCGCGGACCGGGCCGAGTAACCCGATGACCACCGCCCCCCCGCCCGCCGCCAACGTCAAGCTCTCCGTCGGGGAGAAGCTGGGGTACAGCCTCGGCGACGTCGCGGCCAACTTCATCTTCCAGACGCTCCTCGTCTTCCAGCTCGCGTTCTACACGGACACGTTCGGGATCACGGCGGCGGCGGCGGGCACCCTGTTCCTCGTCGTGAGGATCTCGGACGCCTTTACCGACCCGCTCATGGGGGTCATCGCCGACCGGACGGAGACGCGGTGGGGGAAGTTCAGGCCGTGGATCCTGGTCTCGGCCGTCCCCTTCGCGATCCTGGCCGTCCTCACGTTCACGACGCCCGACTTCAGCCCGGGCGGCAAGCTCGCGTACGCCTACGTCACGTACACGATGCTGATGGTGTTCTACACCGTCAACAACCTCCCGTACTCGGCGCTCTCGGGCGTCCTCACCGGCGACCCCGACGAGCGGACGTCGATCTCGTCGTACCGGATGATCGCGGCGATGGCCGCCGCCCTCGTCGTGCAGAGCCTGGCGCTCCCCCTCGTCTCGTTCTTCGGGGGCGGCGACGACGCGCTCGGCTACCGGATCACGATGACGGTCTTCGCCGGGCTCGCCCTCCTGTTCTTCGTCGTCACGTTCCTGTCGACGACCGAGCGGGTCCGGCCCGCGGCGTCCGGGCGCCAGTCGGTCGGGCAGGACCTGAAGGACCTGGCGACGAGCGGGCCGTGGCGGGCCATGTTCCTCATCGCCCTGTTCGTGTTCGTCACGCTCTCGATGCGCGGGAGCGTCATGTTCTACTACTTCCGGTACTACGTCGTCGAGGGGGCGCTCCTGGGCTACGAGCTGGGGTACGAGGGCCTGTTCAGCTGGTTCAACGCGTACAGCATCGCGTGGCTCGTCGTCGGGATCGTGGTCGCGAACCCGCTCGCGGCCCGGTTCGGGAAGCGGGCCGTGTTCGGACTCGCGCTCGCGGCGACGGCCGTGCTCACGGCCGCGTTCGCCGTCATCCCGCCCGACGAACTCGGCGTCCTGTTCGGGGTCGAGGCCGTGCGGAACGTGGCCTACGGCCTGACCGCCCCGCTCCTGTGGGCCATGATGGGCGACGTGGCCGACCACGGCGAGTGGACGACCGGCCGGCGCGCGACGGGGATGGTCTTCGCCGGCGTCGTGTTCGCGCTTAAGGCCGGGCTCGGGTTCGGCGGGGCCATCGCGGGGTGGGTCCTCGGGGCCTACGGCTACGTCGCCAACGTCGAGCAGACCGAGCGGGCGCTCGACGGCATCGTCCTGCTGGTCAGCGTCTACCCCGCCCTCACGTTCGGGCTCGGCGCCGCGTGCGTCCTCCTCTACTCGATCCGCCGGCGCGACGAGGTCGACATGGCCGCCGACCTCGACGCCCGCCGTGCGCTCGCCGACGCGGCCCCGGCCGGCCCCGTCCCCGCCGACCCCGCCCCGGCTACGCCCTAGCCGCCCCGCCCCCGTGTCC
>CAZDFV010000397.1:0-2967 GCA_964504495.1 uncultured Rhodothermales bacterium | reverse complement strand
GCCGAGGCCGCCGCCGCCCTCGTCGTCCGCGAGGTCCGCGCCGAGTACCGGCCGACGGTCCGAGCCTCAGCCGGCGTCGGCGTGACGGCGTTCGACGCCGGGGCCTTCCCGCCCGGCCTCGCGCCGACGGTCGGGCCGGACCTCCGGTACGGGCTGACGGCGTCGCTCCCGATCTTCGACGGGGGCGAGCGCGAGCGGCGCGTCCAGAACGCCCGCATCCGCCTGGAGCAGGCCGAGCTGACGACGTTCGGCGAGCGCGTGGTGAACCGGGCCCGGGCCGCCCGGCTGGCGGCCGAGGTCCGCGGCTACCGGGCGCTCGTGGAGCTGGAGACGCTGAACGAGCGCGTGGCGCGCGAGAACGTCCGCGTGGGGCTGGCCCAGCTCCGCCTCGGGTTCATCACGCCGGTCGACCTCCGGCAGGTCCAGCTCACGCTCGTCGACGTGCGGACGCGGCGCGTGGAGGCGGTCTACCAGGCCCGGCTCGCCGAGGCCGAGCTCCGCCTCCTCGCCGGCGTGCTCCTCCCACGTGGCGCCGCCAACGCTCCCGCACTCCTCCCGGTCGACGTGGGAGCGCCGGACCTCGACCTCTGGCCGTTCGACTGACGCCGCCAGTCCGGGCGGAGCCTCGCGCGCCGGGCCGGGTTTCAGGCGACCCGCCCTCGCCGCCATGCCCCCCGTCACGCCCGACCCGCCCGGTCCCGGCCAGCGCTCCGTCTGGGACTTTCCCCGCCCGCCCGCGCTCGAACCCGTCGGCGAGACGGTCCGCATCGAGTTCGGGGGCGAGGAGGTCGCGCGGACCGACCAGGCGCTCCAGGTGCTCGAGACGAGCCACCCGCCGACCGTCTACCTCCCGCCCGACGCCTTCGCCGAGGGCGTCCTCCAGCCCCGCGAGGGCTCGTCGCACTGCGAGTGGAAGGGCCGCGCCGTCTACTTCGACGTCGTCGCCGGCGGGCGGCGGGCCGAGAAGGTGGCCTGGGGCTACCCGGACCCGACGCCGCGCTTCCGCGCGCTGAAGGACCACGTCGCCGTCTACGCCGGCCCGATGGACGCCTGCTGGGTCGGCGACGAGCGGGTCGAGCCGCAGCCGGGCGGCTTCTACGGCGGGTGGGTCACGTCGCGGGTCGCGGGTCCGTTCAAGGGCGCGCCCGGCACGTGGGGCTGGTGACCCCTCGCGCCGGCGCCGTGCGCCAGCGGGCGGCGGCCCGGCACGGGGCCCGCGGGCCTGAACCCACGGGCCCCGCGCGCGGCGCTACTGGTTCTCGGCGTTGTCGCCGAGGTCGACGTTGCTGTCGATGGCGTCGCCGACCGACTCGGCGCCGCGCTCGACGTCCTCGCCGAACTCGCGGGCCCCGGCCTCGATGTCCTCGCCCGCGCGGGCGGCCTCGGACTCGAGCTCCTGGAGCTCGGCCTCGTCGACGCCGATCTCCGTGTCGTAGTCGACGTCGCCGTCGGCCTCGACCTCGCGCTGAGTCTCGGTCTCGCACCCGGTGAGGGCGAGGGAGCCGCCGACGAGGAACGCGGCGGCGAGGAGGTGGGTGAAGGTCTTCATAACGTGGGGGGTGGGTGATACGACGGGCCGGCCCGCCGTGGCAGGCCGGCCCGAGTGATTAGACCGCCCGTTTGCGGTCGGTGAAGAGCTTCCAGACGAAGAGGAGCAGGCAGGCCCCCGCGAGGGAGACGAGGACGGCCCCGATGCTGAACCCGTCGGTGATGTCGGGGATGCCTACGAGCGGGCTGATGATGAACCCGGCGAGGAACGCCCCGACGATGCCGACGACGACGTTGAGGAGGATGCCCTGCTGGGCGTCGGTCCCCATGATTTTGCTGGCGGCCCACCCGATGAGGCCGCCGACGATGAGGAAGAGGAGGAGGTTGATCATGGCGGTAGGGAATGGCGGGAGAGACGTGGTCTTCAAAGCGCCCCTTCAACTCCCCCCTTCCTAGTAGTTCCCGCCCCGCTCCGAGCGCGGAGGGTCCGCCCCGAACCGGGCCTGTAGCGTGGACGACGCCTGTCAGGGGGACGGACGCGTCGTCTGATACCGAGTCCGGTCGCTCCGTAGCGGTACGGGGTGTGGGAGGGGGGGCTTGGAGACCCCCTGCCCCCGCACTCCTCCGGGATCCGGTACGACGTGCTCCCCAGTACTCAGCCCCGACCGGTTGCCACACTAGCGACGGGGCGTTCACGATGCCGTCTCGCAGGGTGCCCCGTGCTCGCCAGCGCGTTCGGCCGCGACCGGGCCCTGCCCGCTAGCGGCTCTGCTAGGCGACGAGCACGACCTCCAAACTCACCGGGCCGTGCGCGCCGACGACGAGCGACTGCTCGATGTCGGCCGTCTTGCTCGGCCCGGCGACGAACACGCCGAACCCGCCGCCGTCCGGGTCCGCATCGATCTGGCGGTACGCGTCGTGCATCGTCGCCACGACCGCGCGGCGGGAGAGAACGAGCGCGACGTGCGGGGCCAGGAACGGGACCACGCGAGCGCCCGGAGCCGCTCCGCCGAGCGCCGAGTCGGGGAGCCAGACGGCCCCGTTCTCGGCCACGCCGAGCGTGCCCTCGCACACAAACAGGTCGAGGTCGGCGAGGGCGTGTGCCGGGCCGTCGAGCCCGACCGTGCCCCGTACTCGGTCCGTCGCTGAGGCGATGCGCTCCGCGTCGGGGGAGGCCGAGCGGATAGCGGCTGCGGCATCCTCCGCCTCGACGACGGTCCCGCCGGCGGCCTCGACCGACCGGCGGAACCGCTCCGCCATCCCCTCGGCCTCGCTTCCGAACCCGGAGACGTCGGGGAGCGGGACGGCCGGCGGCGCGTTCCGGCGGACGGCCGCGAGGATGGCGTCGCGGGGGCTCACGGGTCCGGCCCGGCGCGTTCGGCCTCGGGCCGGTGCGTCCGCACCCACTGGCGGAAGCTCTGGGCGGGCGGCTCCGGCAGGTCGCGCGCCCGCGCCCACACGTTCGGGGCCGCGTGCGTG
>CAZDFV010000396.1:0-2988 GCA_964504495.1 uncultured Rhodothermales bacterium | reverse complement strand
CCCGGCCCCGGGCACGGCCGCCGGGACGCGGGCGAGGCCCGCGACGGGGGCCCGGCCGTCGTCACGCGCCCGCGCGTCCGGTGGCGGCTGGCGTCGAGCTTCCCGCGGTCGACGGAGATCCTCTACGGGGCCGCCGAGCGGCTCTCCGCACGCGTGGCGGCGCTGACGGACGGGCGGTTCAAGATCGAGCCGGCCGAGGGCGGCGCGCTCGTCCCCGCCCTCCAGGTCCTCGACGCCGTCCAGGCCGGGTCCGTCCCGGTCGGCCACACGGCGGGGTATTACTACCTCGGCAAGAACCCCGCGCTCGCGTTCGACTCGGCCGTCCCGTTCGGGCTCCAGGCCCGCCAGCACGACGCCTGGATGCGCCACGGGGGCGGCCGCGACCTCACCCAGCGGACGCTCGCCGACTTCGGCGTGGTCGGCCTGCTCGGCGGGAACACCGGGACCCAGATGGGCGGGTGGTTCCGCCGCCCCGTCCGCTCGCTCGCCGACCTCCAGAGCCTGACCATGCGGATCCCCGGCCTCGGCGCCCAGGTCATGGAGCGGCTGGGCGTCGTGGCCCAGACGATCGCCGGGGGCGAGATCTACGGCGCCCTCGAACGCGGCGCGATCGACGCGACCGAGTGGATCGGCCCGTACGACGACGCGACGATGGGCTTTTACCGCGTCGCCACGACGTACCACTACCCGGGCTGGTGGGAGCCCTCGGCGAGCCTCTCGTTCTACGTCAACCGGAGCGCGTGGGACGGGCTCCCGGCGTCGTACCGCGAGGCGCTCCAAACGGCCTCGGCCGAGGCGAACGCCCTCACGCTCTCGGCCTACGACGGACGGAACCCGGCGGCCCTCGCCGGCCTGCTCGACCAGGGCGTCCAGACCGTCCCGTTCCCGGCCGACGTGATGCGCGCGGCGTCGGAGGCCGCCGAGGACCTGCTGAGCGAGACCGCCAGCGGGGCCGACGGCCACTACCGCGCGCTCCTCACCAGCTACCGCGACTTCCAGCGCGTCAGCGAGCGGTGGTTCGGGACGGCCGAGCTGGCGATGGCCGCGTTCGGGAGCCGGACGTAAGGCGGGGGGATGTCAGCCTACGCTATTCGCCACTAAACGCCGTCACCAGTTCGGGGAAGAAGATGACGACGGCCAGCATGACGAGCTGGATGATGACGAACGGGATGGCCCCCCGGTAGATCTGTGTCGTCCTGACCTCCTCAGGCGCCGCGCCGCGCAAATAGAAAAGAGCGAACCCGAAGGGCGGCGTGAGGAACGACGTCTGGAGGTTGAGCCCGAGCATCACCCCGAACCACACGAGGTCGATCCCCAGCGCCGACGCCGCCGGCGCCAAGAGCGGGACGACGATAAAGGCGATCTCGAAGAAGTCGACGAAGAACCCCAGCACGAACACCACGAGGTTCGCCGCGACGAGCAGACCGATTCTCCCGCCGGGCAGCCCGACGAGCGCCTCCTCGATCCACACGTCGCCGTAGAGCCCGCGGAAGACGAGCGCGAACGCCGTCGACCCGATGAGGAGCACGACGACCATCGTCGTAAGGGAGGCCGTCGACCGCGCGGCGTCCCAGAGGAGCGGGCGCGAGAGCCGGCCGTTCAAGGCCGTCAGCACGAGCGCGCCGACGGCGCCGAGCGCCCCGGCCTCGGTCGGCGTGGCGACGCCGGCGAAGATGCTCCCCAGCACGACGAGGATCAGCGCCAGCGGGGGAACGAGCGAGACGGCCACGCGCTTCGCCAGGTCGAGCCCCCGCTCCGTCCGCCCCTCGGGTGGGAGGGCTGGCGCCGCGTCCGGCCGGCGCCAGGCGACGAGCCCGACGTAGGCGGCGTAGAGCCCGGCCAGGATCAGGCCCGGCACGAGCGCGCCCGCGAAGAGGGCCCCCACGCTCACGCCGAGCTGGTCGCCCAGGACGATGAGGACGATCGACGGGGGGACGATCTGGCCGAGCGTCCCCGACGCAGCCACGACGCCGGTCGAGAGCGGGACGCCGTACCCGCTCCGCAGCATGACCGGGAGCGCGATCGACCCCATCGCCACGACGCTCGCTCCGACCACGCCCGTCGCCGCCGCCAGCAGGGCGCCCACGACGACAACGGCGAGCGCCAGCCCGCCCCTCGCGCGTCCGAAGAGGGCTCCGATCGTCGTCAAGAGGTCCTCCGCCAGGCGGCTTTTCTCCAGGACCGTCCCCATCAGGATGAAGTAGGGGATGGCGAGGAGCACCGGGTTCTGCATCACCCCGAACAGCCGGTCCGCGAGGGCGAGCAGGAACGGCGGGTCGAAGTAGCCCGCGGCGATCCCCAAGAGCGCGAACGCGACCGACGCCCCGCCGATCGCGAAGGCGACCGGGTAGCCCGAGAACACGAGCGCGAGGACCACGCCGACCATGATCGGCCCGAGCCAGTCGGCAAGGTGCGAGAGGAGGGCCTCCACTACGCGGCGCTGTTGGCTGCCTGCCCCCGCGGAGGCGGGGGGCGGAGCGCGTGGGCGGCACGGACGGCCTGCGCCACGCCCTGGAGCGCGAGGAGCGCCAGCCCGAGCGGGACGAGCAGGCGGACCGGCCACCGCGCCAGCCCGCCCGGGTCGAGCGCCCCCTCGCGGATCGCGACGGCCTCCGTCACCGCCGGCCACGTCGCCCACAGGAGGAGCGCGCAGAAGGGGAGGAGCAGGACGAGCGTCCCCACGAGGTCGAGGAGCGCGCGGCGCCGGGGCGAGAGGCGCGAGTAGAGCACGTCCACGCGGACGTGGGCGTCGGTCGAGAGCGCCCACGCGGCGCCGAGGAGAAAGACGGCGCTAAAGAGCATCCACTGGAGGTCGGCCAGCGCGTTGAGCGCGGGCGCGATCCCGAGCGGCCGGGCGAGGTAGCGGAGGACGGCCCCGAGCGCCCCGGCCGCGACCATCGCGACGACGAGCCGCGCCGCCAGCCACCCGACGGCGGCCGAGACGCGGTCGGCGAGGCGGACGGTGCGGGGGACGCGCGGGGGACGCGC
>CAZDFV010000395.1:0-2990 GCA_964504495.1 uncultured Rhodothermales bacterium | reverse complement strand
GGCCGGCTGCGCGGGCGCCTGGACCGGGTGGCGCTTCCCGGCCGGCTCCGGCGTGTCAGGACGGGCGCCCTTGTCGCCGCGCGGCTGGGGAGGCTCGCCGCCGGGGCGGGCGGGGCCGTCGTCGGAGGGGCGGTCGTCGGGGGACGTGTCAGGCATGGGTTCGAGATCTCTGTCGTACAGCGCGGCGCGGGGTCGCCTACGCGCTCGGCTCCGCCGCCAGCGCCGCGACGGCGGCCTCGACCTCCCGGCCGGTGAACGGGAGGCCCTGAATCTTGGCGAGGCTCCGGGCCGGCACCAGGAACCGCTCCCGCAACACGCGGACGAGCTGGCCGTGGTTGAGCTCGGGGACGAGGACGTGCCGGTATCGCGCCATCGCCTCCGCCAGCCCGGGCGGGAGCGGGTTGAGCCACCGGAGGTGCGCGTGCCCGACCCGGCGCCCCCGTTCGTTGGCCTGAGCGACGGCCTTCTTGATGGCCCCGTACGTCGAGCCCCACCCGACGACGAGCACGTCGCCCTCCCCGTCCTCCGCCGCGTCGCCCTCGACGTCGACGGGGGGGAACTCCCGGGCGATCCGCTCGACCTTCGCCGCGCGCGTCTCCGTCATCCTTTGGTGGTTCTCGGGGTCGTAGCTCACGCCGCCCGTCCGCGCGTCCTTTTCCAGCCCGCCGATCCGGTGCTCCAGCCCGGCGGTCCCCGGCCGCGCCCAGCCGCGCGCGAGCGTCGCCTCGTCGCGGACGTAGGGGAGGAACGCGCCGTCGTCGCTCACCGCCGCGCTGGCGGCGTCCGCGAACGAGACGTCGATGGGGGGGAGAGCGTCGGGGTCGGGGAGGCGCCACGGCTCCGACCCGTTCCCGAGGTAGCCGTCCGAGAGGAGGACGACCGGCGTCATGTATTTCAGGGCGATCCGGGCGGCGTGGTAGGCCGCCTCGAAACACTCGCCCGGCGTCTTCGGCGCGAGGACGGGCGTCGGCGCCTCGCCGTTGCGGCCGTAGAGGGCCATGAGGAGGTCCGACTGCTCCGTCTTCGTCGGCATCCCCGTCGACGGCCCCGCCCGCTGCACGTCGACGACGACGAGCGGGAGCTCGGTCATCGTGGCGAGCCCCATGAACTCGGCCTTGAGCGCCATGCCCGGGCCGGACGTGGCCGTGACGCCGAGCGCCCCGCCGAACGAGGCGCCGATCGCCGCGCCGACGGCGGCGATCTCGTCCTCGGCCTGGACCGTCCGCACGCCGAAGCTCTTGTACTTCGAGAGGGCGTGGAGGAGGTCGCTCGCCGGGGTGATGGGGTAGGTCCCATAAAAGAGGTCGAGGCCGCTCTTGACCGACGCCGCGACGAGCCCGAGCGCGAGCGCCTCGTTCCCCCTAATCGCCCGGTACGTGCCGGGCGGGAGGTCGGCCGGGGCCACCTCGTAGCGGGCGACGAAGCTCTCGGAGACGTCGCCGTAGTGGTAGCCCTTGTCGAGCGCCCGGAGATTCGCGTCGCGGATCTCGGGCTTCGCGGCGAACTTGGTCCGGATCCACTGGCGGGCCGGCTCGACGGGCCGCGTGTAGAGCCACAATGCGAGGCCGAGCGCGAACATGTTCTTCGCCCGGTCCGTCTCCTGCTTGCTCAGGCCGGAGTCGGCGAGGGCCTCGTGCGTCAGCCGCGTGAGCTCGACGTCGTGGCGCTCGTAGCCGTCGAGCGTGCCGTCGTCGAGCGGGCTGCTCGCGTAGCCCGCCAGTCCGAGGTCGCGCTCGGTAAATGCGTTCGTGTTGACGAGGACGGCGCCGCCGGGCCGGACGCGCTCGAGGTTCACCCGGAGGGCCGCCGGGTTCATCGCCACGAGGAGGTCCACCTCGTCGCCGGGCGTGAGGACGGGACCGCTCCCGAAGTGGAGCTGGAAGCCGGACACGCCGTAGAGCGTCCCGGCCGGCGCGCGGATCTCGGCCGGGAAGTCGGGGAGGGTGGCGAGGTCGTTCCGGGCGTGGGCGCTCGCGAGCGTGAACTGCGAGCCCGTGAGCTGCATCCCGTCGCCCGAGTCTCCGGCGAACAGGACGACGACGTCGTCGAGAGCGTGCGTGGCGGTCATGGGGCCGGGTACGCCCCGCCCCGCCCGGTGATTCGGCGGATCGGGTGAAGAGGTCCGGGGTTCGAGAGGGGGCGGGGCAACGCTCCCCGCCGGGACAGGAGGGGGGCGGGGTGGTCTGACCGGGCACGAGCCCCCGGCCGGCTGGCGGAGGCCGTCGCCAACGTCCCGTTCGGCCCACCCTCACCCCGACCCTCCCCTTGGGCAGGGCTGCTACGTTCTGGTCCGGCTGTGTGAATACACGTAGTCATTCCCGCCTGCGCGGGCAATGACCTGTTTTGTTTGATCACCAATCCGAAGCAGCGTCGAGAACGTAGCGACCCTGCCCCCGGGGGGAGGGGGCTGGACAAGGGCGTCGCGCGCTGCGGGCAACTCCGGGGCACCTCCGACTCGGCCGCTGCCGATGGCGTCCGCCAGCGGGGCCGCGTCCCTCCACGAACCGCGATGCGCCAAAGGCCGACCGCCGACGAGCCCCAGTCCGTGGTTATTCACGGAACTGGGAGGCCCTGAGGGCCGGTTAGAGACGGGCCCTCCGGGCGAGCCCCACCCCCATGCCTGACCCCGCGCTCGACCTGTTCCCCCGCGCCAAGCCCGTCGTCGCCGTCCTCGACGTGGGGCCGATGCCGGGCGGGGCGGGGGCGGTGAGCGTCTGGTCGGCGGAGGAGCGGGCGGTGGCGGAGGCCCGGGTCCTCCTCGACCTCGGCGTCGACGGGGTGCTCGTCGAGGGCGAGCCGTCTGGGCCCGACGACCTCGACGCGTGCCCGGAGACCGTGGCGTTCATGACGCGGATCGCCGTGGCCGTCCGCCGGAACGTGAACCGGCTGCCCGTCGGCGTGTGCGTCCCCGGGGCGGGCCGGGCCGCGCTGGCGGTCGCCCACGCGGCCGGCTGCCACTTCGTCCGCGTCTGTGAGCGGGGCGGCGGGGG
>CAZDFV010000394.1:0-2992 GCA_964504495.1 uncultured Rhodothermales bacterium | reverse complement strand
GGGTTCGGGCGCGGCGGGCCGAGCGCGAGCGGCCGAGCATCCGGGCCGCCCAGGGCCGAGGTACCGGCGAGCGTGACGTCGGCCGCCGTCGCGAAGACCCGGTCGCCGCCCGTCCCGCCGTCCCCGTTCGCGGCGTTCGCGGCGAGGTAGAGGCGGACCGAGGCCGGGGCGTCCTCGGCGGGCGGGGCCGTCCACGTGAACGTCCACTCCGTCTGTTCGGGGTCGGCGCCGTCGTGGGTGACGTAGGCGGCGTTCCCCTGGGCGAACCGGGTGCCGCCGTCGGTCCCCAGCCCGAGCGTCCCGACGTGGTCGCCACCGGGCACGCGGACGGCGACCTCGAACCCCTGGCGCCGCGTCCCGTCCGCCTGCGTCTGGTTGTCCACGGTCACAGTGATCGCGACCGTCTCGCCGGGCGCCACCAGCTCCGGCGCCTCGACGGTGACGCCGCCCGGGCCCTCGTTCAGGGCGAACGACGAGTGACACGCCGCGCAGGTGACGGGAGCACTGCCGCTCGTCTGGTCCCCGGCAAAGCCGGGCGGGGCCCCGGAGGAGTAGACCGGCCCGCTGGCGGCGACGCCGAGCGCGACGAACGGCGTGGCACCCGCGCAGGCGAGGGCGAACAGGACGAGACGGCTCACGGGCGGAGAGGGCTGGCGCCCCTGTGGGATCGCCTACTCCCGACGCCGGCCTGAACAGTCCACGGCTAGGGAACCGCTGGGGGCCGCTCAGCGGGTGCGGACGACGCGGACGGCCGCGACGCCGTCGGCCCCCACCGACTGCACGACGTAGACGCCCGGCGCGAGGCCCCGCCCGCCGAGCGTGAGCCGGAGCGAGTCCGCCGCGGGCCCGTCGTGGAGGACGGCCACCTCGCGTCCCAACGCATCGTACACGGCAACTCGGACAGGCCGGCCCCTGCCGGCGACCTCGACGGCGGTCTGAGAGCGGAACGGGTTCGGTCCGGCGAGGACGAGGGACGGGCGCGCGCTGGGCGTCTCACCAGCGGAGGAGGTCAGGGAGACGAGGCGGAACACGCGGCCGGCGTTGTAGGCCACGACGTACGGCTCGCCGTCCGGCCCCCGCTCTAGGGCCGAAACGCGCGCGCTCGACCCGTCGTAGCGTTCGACGAGGAGCGTGCTCTGGGGCTCGCCGCCCGCTGCGTCGAGCGCCCAAACGCGCCCCGTGAGGTAGTCGGCGTAGAGGTACCGACCGACGAGGTCGGGGATCGCGCTACCCCGGTAGACGAACCCGCCGGTGATCGAGAAGCCGGTACCGCTGCCGTGGGCGTAGCTGTAGACCGGCGCGTCGAAGCGGTCCGGGTCGCAGGAGCTCCCCGCCGGGTAGCAGGCCGGCCCCTCGACCTCGTTCCACCCGTAGTTGCCCCCGACCTCGACCACGTTGACCTCCTCGTACGCCGACTGCCCCACGTCGCCGAGCCAGAGGGCGCCGGTCTCGGCGTCGAACGAGAACTTCCACGGGTTCCGGAATCCGTAGGCGTAGATCTCGTCGCGCTCCGGCCCGTCGGTCAGGGCAAACGGGTTGTCCTCGGGGATCGCGTACGGCTCGCCCTCGGGCACGTCGTCCACGCCGATCCGCAGGAGGGCGCCGAGGAGCGTCGTCGGGTCCTGGCCGTTCTCGAACTCGTCGCCCCCGCCCCCGCCGTCGCCGAGGGCGACGTAGAGGAGGCCGTCCGGCCCGAACGCGATCATGCCGCCGTTGTGGTTGTCGCGCGGCTGGTCGACCTCGAGGAGGACGCGCTCGCTGTCCGCCTCGGCGAAGCACTCCGACCCGCTGGCCGTCAGACACACGGTGACGAACTCGGAGACCCGTGAGACGAGCACGCGCGTCCCGACTTGCGGGTTTGTGACCGGGGCCGTGTAGCTGGCGAAGAGCCGGCCGTTCTCCGCGTAGTCGGGGTGGAAGGCGAGGCCGAGCAGCCCACCCTCCCCCTGCGAGTCGACGCGGTCGCGGAGGTCGAGGAACGTGTTCGCCCCAGCGCCGCCGAGCAGGGTCGTCTGGACCCGCCCGTTCTTTTCGAGGATGTAGACCCGGTCGGGCTGCCCCGGGGCCGTCTCGAGCCCGACCGGAGACTGGAACGTGAGGCCGGGGAAGGCGTCCTCGACCCCGACCGTCTGGGCGTGCGCGGCCGACGTGAGGGCGAGGGCGGCGGCGAGGGCGAGGCGCATGGGTCCGGGCGGGGGCGGCGTAGCTTCCTAGACTACGACCACGATGTCCCGCCCCCTCCCCCTCCTCTTCGGGATCGCCGCCTTCGGGATCGGCGCCTTCGGGATCGGCGCCTGCGCGTCCGACGCCCCGGCCATCGACCTCGACCGGGCCGGGCTGGCGGCCGAGTGGGAGCGGTGGGTGGCCGCGCGCGACTCCCTGTTCCGCTCGGGCGGGTCGCCCCTCCCGCCCGCCACGCAGGACACGTTCGCGGGCCTCCCGTACTTCCCGTACGACTCGGCGCTGGCCGTCCCCGCCGCGCTCGTCCCGACGCTCCGGCAGGACACGGTCCGGTTCCCGACGACGACCGGCGAGCTCCGGCCGATGCTCCCGGCCGGGCACCTCGTGTTCCGGGCGGACGGCGTCGAGCGCCGGCTCGAGGCGTTCCAGACGCTCGACGGGGTCGGGCCGAACGGGACCGCCGCGGCGGCCCGCCTGTTCGTCCCGTTCCGCGACGCGACGAGTGGAGCGACGACGTACGGGGGCGGACGGTACCTCGACCTCGACCTGGAGCCGTCGGGCCAGTACGCGCTCGACCTCAACCGGGCGTACCACCCGTACTGCGTCTACGACCCGTCGTACTCGTGCCCGCTCCCGCCGCCGGAGAACACGCTCGGGCTGGCGGTCACGGCCGGCGAGCGGCTGCCTTGAGGGCGTAAACGACCGGCGCCCGCCCCAGCCCTCGGCCGGAGCGGGCGCCAGCGGCCCGGGGGGGAGCGACGGCTACTCGTTTCCGCCGCGGCGGCTCCGGCGGCGCGAGGGGGCGTCGTCG
>CAZDFV010000393.1:0-3006 GCA_964504495.1 uncultured Rhodothermales bacterium | reverse complement strand
CCGAGGCGCGCCCTCGGGGCCCGCCAGCGTGCCCGAGACGCGCCCGGCCGGCGTCGTGCTCGACCCGCTGGCGCCGCCGCCGAGCTGGAAGGCCGCGCTCGCCGCCGCCGCCCCCGACCTCGCGGCCCCGGCCGCGTTCCGGCTCCGCACGGACCTCCCGCTCCCGGTCGAGGAGACGCTCGTCCCCCTCGCCCGGGCCAAACTCCTCGCGGCCGTCGGCACCCGGGGCGAGGCGTAGGAACCGGGGAGCGGGGTGGTTGTTGGAACAAGTGTTCCAGAACCCCCGCCCCATGCGCCTCGCCGTCACCGCCGCCCGGGTCCTCCTCGGCGTCGTCTTCCTCGTCTTCGGGCTGAACTACTTCCTCGGGTTCATCCCCCAGCCCCCGCCCGGGCCGGCGGCCGGGGCCCTTCTCGGGGCGTTCGTCGAGAGTGGATACCTCATGACGTTCATCAAGGTCACGGAGATCGTCGCCGGCGCGCTCTTGCTCGCGGGCCGGTGGGTGCCGCTGGCGCTCGTCGCGCTCGTGCCGATCACGCTCAACGTGTTCCTGTTCAACCTCCTCCTCGACCCGGCCGTGCCGGGCGTGGTCCTCGGCACGGCCGTGCTCGGGCTCAACGCCTTCCTGGCCTGGGCCTACCGCGCGTACTACGCCCCGCTCAAGGAGGCCCGGGCAACGCCGGCGGTCGGCGAGCGCGCCCCGGTCGGCGAACCAGCACGGGCGTAGGCGTTGGCGGGCGCCGCTAGCGGCGCCCGGGCTACAGCTTGTAGTGCTTGCGGACGTCCGACTGGGCGGCCTGGACCGACTTGAGCGACTCCTTGAGCAAGTTCTGCTGGCTCTTGTGCAGCGCGGCCGGGTCGAGCACGTCGGAGACCGGCTCGCCCCGCTCGGCCGCCTGCATCTGGCCCCGGAGGTGGAAGTCGACGAGCGTGGTGAACGGCGGGGCGAGCGCCTTGGCCTGCGGCGCGAGCGGGTGCTCGGAGGCGGCCACGTGGCGGAGCCGGTCGAACGTGTTGGCCGAGGCGAGGTAGCCGGTGTCGATCGCGAGCGCCCGGGCCATGCGGACGATGGGCTGGAGCACGCGCCGGCGGAGGTCGACGCCCGTCCGGCCGTCGTGGTCGTCGGTCTCGATCCGCCCGAACGTCGAGAGCGGGAGGTCGCCGGAGGTCCCCTGGCGGGCGAAGATCCGGGCGAGCCGGTCGTTGGGGAGGTGGCCCCGGATCGCCTCGCGGATGGCCTCGCCGAGGTCGCGGTCGCCGTGGATGACGCGGAGGTCGAAGCAGAGGGCGGCCCGGGCCGTGGCCTCGGCGTTCGCGCCCGAGGCCCAGGTGTCGTAGGCCGCGCGCCACGCCGCGAGCGGCTGGCGGAACGGCTCGCTCGCCGCGTCGATCCCGTTCTCGGGCCGGCCGTACCCGCACGTCCGCAGCGCCTCGACCACGCGCGTCGCCAGCTGCTCGTAGTAGGCCGCCGCGCGGTCGGCGTCGCCGGCGGGCGGGTTGGCGTAGACGAGCCCGTTGTCCTGCCACGCCCGGAGGACCGACTCGCGCCGGCCGGCGGCCCCGAACGCGAGCCACGCCCACGGCCCCTCGTAGGCGTCCGGCCCGAGCTCCTCGCGGAGGTCCCGCTCGACGGTCCGGAGGAGGTGCTCCTTGAGCTGGTCGTCCACCTCGGTCACGACGTCGAGGAGGCTCTCCGAGTGGACGCCCTGGTGGTAGAGCCGGTAGAGCCGGCGGTTCGAGTCGGCCCGGAGCGCGGCGAGCTCCTCGACCGTCTGGGCCTGCTCGAGCCGCTCGGTCGTGGCGACGGGGTCGAGCCCGCGGTAGTGGCTCACGTCGCCGGCCGTGAGGAGCCCCTGGAGCCGCCCGCTCTCGGGCTCGACGACGACGATCCGCCGGATCCGGTGGCGCATCATGGTCCGCACCGCGTCGAACAGGCTCTCGTCGGCCCGGAGCGCGATCGGCGGCCGCTCGACGAGGTCCATGACCGGCCGGTCCGTCGGGGCCCCGGCGGCCACGACCCGCTCGACCACGTCGCCCTCGGTCACGAGCCCCATCGGCACGCCGTCCTGGACGAGGACGACGGTGTCGGCGTCGTGCTCGGCCATGGTCCGGGCCGCCTCGCGGACGGTCGCCCCGACCTCGGCCGTGGGCGGCTCGCCGCGGAGGACGTCGCCGAGCCGGGTCTCGAACAGGAGGAACGCGCCCGAGGCGTCGATGTCGTCGTCGAGCGCGCGGACGTACCGCTTGATGTCCTCCTCGAAGTACGTCCGGAACGCGTCGTTCTCTTTGAGGAGCCGCCCGAAGCTCTCGGCCGCGATCAGCGCGCACGACGTCTGCTCGACGGCCCGGGCCTCGTAGGGGAGCGCGCCGCCCTGGACGAGCCCGTACGACCCGAAGTGGGACCCGGCCCCGGCCATGTCGACCGTCCGCCCGCTCTCGGCGTCCGCCAGCCGGACGACGCCCGACTCGACGACGTAGAGCGCCCGGTGGATGTCGTCGCCCTGCTGGAGGATGACCTCGCCGGGGGCGTAGAGCTCGAGCGTCATCTTCTGGAGGAGCCCCTCGCGCTCGGGCTCCGAGAGCGCGTCGAACGGCTCGGACTCGGCGAGGAGGTCGGCGATGCGGGCGAAGAGCGTCGAGGCCATGCGGGACGGGGGAGGGGGCGGCTGGGACGCCCCCGCCCGACCGGAGATCCGGCGCTAGGTTCGGCCGCCCGCTCCGCCGACCGGCGGGCGAACCCGCCAGCCCCCCGCCGTGCCCCCCCCCGCTGACTGGACCGACGCGCTCTGGGCGCTCTTCGAGGCCGACCTGTTCGAGGCCCCGTCGGGCGAGCACCTGTTCAACCCGTACCGCGACGCCCACCCAGAGCACGACGGGCCGGACGCGCCCGCGGTCCGCCGCCGGAACCTCCGGGCCGCCCTCGACGCCGCGGCCCGCGCGGCTGCGGAGCTGGCTCCCGGCGGCCGCCCCGACGTCCTCGTCGTGGCCGCGGCGCCGGGCCCGTGGGG
>CAZDFV010000392.1:0-3015 GCA_964504495.1 uncultured Rhodothermales bacterium | reverse complement strand
GCCACTGGTGGTGGACGCGCGGGGCCGCGACCGCCTCCTGCACGTCCATCCCGTGGTCGATCACGTTGAGGACCGTCTGGAACACGGACGTGATGATCCGCGGGCCGCCGGGCGAGCCGACGACGAGCATCAGCCGGCCGTCGGGGTCCTCGACGACCGTCGGGGTCATGGACGAGAGCATCCGCTTGCCGGGCTCGATGGCATTCGCCTCGCCCTGGACGAGCCCGAACATGTTGGGCACGCCGGGCGCGCTCGTGAAGTCGTCCATCTCGTTGTTCAGAAAAAACCCGGCGCCGTCGACGACGACGAGCGAGCCGAACCCGCCGTTGAGCGTCGTCGTCGTGGAGACCGCCAGCCCGTCGGCGTCGACGACGGAGTAGTGCGTCGTCTGGGGCGACTCGCGCGGGGCCGGGCGCCCGGCCCCGACCTCGGTGCTGGTCGAGGCCCGGTCCGGGTCGAAGCTCGCCATCCGCCGCGCCGTGTACGCCGAGTCGACGAGACCGGCCGCCGGGATCAGGCCAAAGTCGGGGTCGCCCAAGAACTCGGCGCGGTCGGCGAACGCCCGGCGCATGGCCTCGCCGAGGAGGTGGACGTACGCCGAGGAGTTGAACCCCATCTCCCCCAGATCGAACGGCTCGACGGAGTCCAGCATCTGGACGAGGGCCACGCCGCCGGACGACGGGGGCGGCATCGAGATCACGCGGTGCCCGCGGTACTCGCCCACGAGCGGCCTGCGCTCGACGGCCCGGTACGCGCGGAGGTCCTCGTGCGTGATGAGGCCCCCGCCCCGCTCCATCTCGGCCACGATGAGGTCGGCGGTCTCGCCCTCGTAGAACCCGGCCCGGCCGCGGTCGCGGATCCGCCGGAGCGTGGCGGCGAGGTCGGGCTGGCGGAACGTCTCGCCGGCCTGGTAGCCCTCAGGCTGCGTGAAAGCCCGGGCCGTACCGGGGTAGTCAGCAAACCGGCCGGCGTAGGCGTTCATCCGGTCGGCCTCGGCGGCGCTCAGCGGGTAGCCCTCGGCGAGCCGGATGGCCGGGGCCAGGACGTCCGCCAGCGGGAGGCGGCCCCACCGCTCGTGCGCCTGGAGGAGCCCGTCGACGGCGCCGGGGACGCCTGACGCGAGGTGCCCGCGCCGGCTGAGGTCGGGGCGGATGCCGCCGGTCGAGTCCTGGTACATGTCGGGCGTGGCGGCGGCCGGGGCCGTCTCGCGGTAGTCGAGCGTCGTTGCCGTGCCGTCGGGGAACCGGACGACCATGAACCCGCCGCCGCCGACGTTGCCGGCGACGGGGAACGTGACGGCGAGCGCGAAGCCGGTCGCCACGGCGGCGTCGACGGCGTTCCCGCCCTTCCGCATGACCTCGACGCCGGCCTCGGAGGCGTTCCGCTCGGCCGAGACCACCATCCCCCGCTCGGCCGCCACGGGCGCCGGCGCGGGCGACCGCTGCGCGCGGCACGCGGAGGCCGCCAGCAGGGCGGCGACGAGGAGCGGGGCGAGTGGGGCGGCGGAGTGGCGGACGAGCACGGGCGATCGGTCGGGGGGCGTCCCAAAACCTACGTTCGTCCTGCGGGCGATATCTTCGCCCCGACTCCCAGAGACGGGCTCGGCCATCGGAAAGGGCACGCGGACGGGGCGGGCCGGAGACGTTCGGGGCAGGTCTAGACGCCGGTCCGCCGTCCGGCACGGCTTGTGTCGACGCCAAGGCCAAGCCCCACTCCCCGACGTCTGGTGATCCTCGACCTGCCCCCCCCCACCCGCTCCGCCGGTCCGGCCCCGGTCCGGCTGTCGATGAACGGCTCCGTCGTGCGGAGCGCGCCGGGCCGGGACGTCCGGCTCGCGGTGCACGTGCCCTCGCCTGCGCTCGTCCGCTGGGCGGAGGGGCCGGGCGGGCAGTGCGTCGTCGTGGGCTCGCCCGTGCACACGGGGCACGAGTCGGTCGATGAGGTGCTCGCCCGGGCGGTCGCGGGGGGCGACCCGGCCGATGCCCTGACCCGCCTCGACGGCGCGTTCGCCGCGTTCGTCACCGACGCCGAGGGCGCCCTCACCGTCGTGACCGACCCGCTCGGGCTCCAGCCGCTGTACCGGGCCCGGGCCGGGGGCCGGACGGTCTACGGCTCGACCGTTCGCGGGACGCTCGCGGCCGCCGGCCTCCCGCCCGACGAGGACCTGGCGGGGACCGGCGCGCTCCTCCTCGCCGGCCACATGCTCGGGGACCGGACGGTGGCGGCCGGCGTCCGCCGCGTGCCCCCGGCCGTGATCGTCCGCCACTGCGGCGGCACCGTCGACGAGCGGACGTGGTGGCGGCTCCCCACCGATGTCGACGCCAACGCCCCGCCGGCCGAGCACGTCGCGGCCATCGAGCAGGCGCTTACCGATTGGTACGGGGCGTCGCGCCGGGAGTACGGGGCCGGGACGCTGTTCCTGAGCGGCGGCTACGACTCGCGGCTGGCGGCCGGCCTGCTGGCGGCCGCCGGCGAGGCCCCCCCGGCCGTCGCCCTCCGTCACCGCGACGAGAACGCCGACGCCGACTTCCGGGTGGCCCGGGCCGTCGGCCGGGCGCTGGGGGTCCGGTCTCGGGTGATCGACCCGCCGGCGGACTACTACGACAGCGACGCCTACGCCGAGTACCTCCGGCGGACGGAGGCGATGACCCCGTCGCTCTTCCTCTTTATCGCCACGATCGAGCTGGCCGGGCCGGCCGTGGAGGGGGCGGCCTGGGACGGGCTCTTGCCCGGGTTCCTCAATGTGGCCCCGTACGAGGAGGGGGGCTTCGGGCCGTACCTCGACCGCGTCGTTGGCGGTCGGGCTGATCGGCTTCGGCAGAGCCCGTTCCGGGCCGAGTGGCTCGAGGCCGCCCTCGCCGCCGCCCGGACCGTGCTCGACGCCGAGGTCGCCGCGTGGCCGGACACGGCGGCCGGCGTGCTCGGGTTCGGGCTCCGGAACCGGGCGCGGCTCCGGTTCGCGCCGAACCCGCTCGCCGTGCTCGGCTCTCGAGCGCCCGTCCACCTCCCAGGGGT
>CAZDFV010000391.1:0-3019 GCA_964504495.1 uncultured Rhodothermales bacterium | reverse complement strand
CTCGCGGGCCTGGGCCTGGCGGCCGGGCTCGCGCTCGGGGCGCGCCGGTAGTGCCCGTCGTCACGGTCCGCGGGCGGGGCCCGGAGCGGCGGCTCGAGGTCGCGGCGGGGACGGTCCTCCGCGACGCGCTCCTCGACGCCGGCCTCTCTCCCTACACCGCGCTCACACAACGGGCCAACTGCGGCGGGCGCGGACTGTGCGCCACGTGCGGCGTGTTCCTGGACCCCGCCCCGCCGGCGCGGCACTGGCACGACCGGCTGGCGGCGGCGTGGGGCTACCCGCGCCTCTCCTGTCAGGTCCGCGTCGCGCGCGACCTCGCCGTCGAGATCCCCGACAAGGCCGTCTGGGGGAAGCCCCGCCGCTAGAGCCGATCGCAGGGAGGTACTCGGTACGTGGTACCGGGTACGTGGCAGCCCGTCGCGGGCCCCGACCGGACCTCGTACCCGGTGCCGCGTACCGACCCGAGGGTCGCTCTAGAGCCGGAACCGCTCGGCGCCCGGCGCCGGCCGCCAGTCGGAGCCGGGCTCGAACGTCTCCCAGAACAGCCGGGCGTAGGCCCGGATCAGGTCGTAGCCCGCATTGTCGGGCGCGAACGACGTGTCCGCCTGGTCGCGCGTGACGACGGTGAACACGTACGGCCCGCTCGGCGCGTGGACGTAGGCGACCTCGCTCCGCGACGCGCTCACCGACCCCTGCTTGCTCGCCACCTGGACCGACGGAGGCACAGCCGCGACGGCCGTGTCGTCCCAGTGCGTCCGCGTGAGGAGCCGGTGCATCTCCTCGTCGGCCGCGGGCGAGACGGCCTCGCCGTCCACAACCGTCCGCACGAGCTCGGTCATCTCCGCGGGCGTCGTCTGGCCCCACCCGTAGCGCTCCCAGTCGGGGCGGCGGCCGGGCGTGCGGCTGTTCATCCGCGTGTGCTCGAACCCCCTGTCCGCGAGCCACTCGTTGATCCCCTCGCCCGTAACGAGCCCCTGGAGCCACAGGCTGGCCGTGTTGTCGGAGGCCGAGAGCATCTGCTCGACGGCGCTGTGCAACGCGACGACCGCCGAGTCCTGGAGCTGGGCGAACAGCTCGCCCGTGTCCTCGATGTACCGGAGCGAGTCGCGGAACGTGAGCCAGTCGTCGAGGGCGAGGTCGCCCGCCTCAACGCGGTCGAACACGGCGACGAGGATCGGCACCTTGACCATGCTCGCCGTCGGAAACACCTCGTCGGCTCGGAGGCCGGCGGTCCGCCCCGTCGGGAGGTGGCGGACGTGGACGCCGACGACGCCGTCGAACCCGGCCGCCAGTTGCTCGACGTCCGCCTGGAGCGCGACGTCGGTGCGGGGCTCGGGCCACGGCGGGACAGGGGCCGGGCGGCTGGCGGCGCACCCCGCCAACGCGGCGAGGAGGACGGCGAGGGCGGCGGGAGCGAGGCGCGGCATCGGCGCGTAGGCTGTGCGAGCCAACCTACCGCCCCCGTGTTCGAGGTCGAGGTCCCCTTTCCCTGCCCGTACTGCGCCGCGCCGATCTCGGTGCTCGTCGACCCGACGGTCCCGGCCCAGACCTACGTCGAGGACTGCGAGGTGTGCTGCAACCCCATCGAGGTCTATTACCAGTCGGACGGGGAGGACGTGACGGCGTTCGAGGCCCGGAGCATCGAGCAGTAGGCCCGCGCCCGGCGCCCTCGACGCAGCCCTCCCGCTCGCGGCGCGCCTCGGCGACGGCCGCCAGCGGGGCCCGGTCAGCCGGCCGCCATCGCCTCGAGCATCGGCCGGAGCGTGTCGGCGGTGTACGTCTCGAGCGTCGTGGGCGTCGTCGTGGCCTCGGAGCGCGGGGTGTCGCTGTAGCCCTCGGTCCCGATCGCGGTGTAGAGCTCGACGAGCCCGTCGGCCCAGGGCTCGGTCGCGCCCATGCCCTGGAGCTGGGCCTTCAGCGCCGCCTCAGGGACCTGCTGAGCCCGGACCTCCCGGCCGAGCCCGTCGGAGAGCACGCGCGCGGCCTCGGCGTACGAGAGGTCGCGCGGCCCCTGGAGCGTGACGACCCCCGTCCCCGACCACCCGAGGTCGAGCAGGAGGCCGGCCGCGACGGCGGCGATGTCGCGCGTGGCGATCATCCCCGTCGTCGTGGTGTCGGGGACGGGGAAGAAGACGGCGCCGGCCTCGAGGATCGGCCCGAGCTGGGCCTCGAAGTTCTCCATGAAGTAGGTCGGGCGGAGGTGGCGGACGGCCGCGCCCGTCGCGTCGAGGGCGTCCTCGATCCGCCCGAGCCCGCTGACCGGCCCGTGCCCGCTCCGCTCCTGCGCGCCCTCGGACGAGAGGTGGACGACGTGGCCGATCCCGTTCGCCTCGACGGCGCCGGCGGCCGAGCGCCCGAGGGCCTCGTACCAGTCGTACAGGTCGGGCGTGGTCCAGTCGTTGGGCGAGAGCCAGAACAGGGCGTCGGCGCCCTCCGTCGCACGGCGGACGTAGCCGGCGTCCTGGAGCTCGCCCTCGCGCACCTCGGCGCGCTGGCGGACGTCGTCGGGCAGCTTCGAGGCGTCGCGGAGGAGGAGGGTCACGTCGTCGCGGCCGGCGTCGAGGAGCCGGCGGACGAGGGCGGAGCCGATGTGGCCCGTGGGCGTGGTGACGGCGAGGGGCATGGCGGGGTGGGATGGTGAGGCGGACAAGATGGGCCGGCGCCCGCGGACGGTCCATGCCCCCGACGCCGTACCTTCGTGCCGATCGTCCACAACCGCCCGGCCCTCGTGGAGCCGCCCCTCACCCTCGACCCGCTTGACGCCGCGCTCGCCGGGCTCCACCCGCGCGGGGCGTTCTACGTCCGCAGCGACCTCGGCGCGCCGTGGGGGTTCTCGGCCGAGCCGGGGCTCGCCTCGTTCCACTTCGTCGAGTCCGGCCGGTGCGTGCTGAGCGCGGAGGGGGCCGGCGACGTCGAGCTCGCGGCCGGCGACCTGGCGGTCCTCCCACACGGGCCGGCGCTCGCCTTCCGCGACGCGCCCGGGACGCCGGCCCCGCCGCTCGACGCCCTCCTCAGCCGC
>CAZDFV010000390.1:0-3024 GCA_964504495.1 uncultured Rhodothermales bacterium | reverse complement strand
CGCGGCGGCGTCGCGCGGCCCGCCGGCCGCCGCGTCGTCGGGCGCGTGCGCGTCCGGGGCCGACTCGGAGAACGGGACCGGCTCGGCGCCGGGCTCCATGCCGTCGCCCCCGCCCGCGAGCGGGGCCGGGTCGTCCGCCAGCGGCGGCGTCGGGCGGTGCGGACGGTCTGGGGGCGGCATGGCCTATGGTACCATCGGCCGGGTCGGGGGCTCCCCGGCGGGGGGCGGGGGCCGCCCCGCAACGACCCGGAGCAGCCGGCTACCCCACTGAGACGGGTCCCGGAGCGGCCGGGAGGTCCACGCGGCGGGTGACGTCCCGGGCGTCCACGTCAAACTCGACGCCCCGGACCGTGCCCCCGGCCTCGTAGACCGCTATCGCGTGCTCCCCGTCGATCCAGAACGCTCCGAGGAACCGCTCGGCCTCCGGGACCAGCACGGTGTACCCGCGCCCGCCCGCGTCAGAGACGGCGAGGGCCGAGAGGTCGTCGCCGTCGAGGTCGCCGTCGCCGTTCGTGTCCCGACTGACGACGCGGTAGAGGAACGCGCGGACGGGGCCTTCAGCGGCGGGCTCATACCGTGGCCCGTATGGCGGGCTGGCGGGAGTGCTCTCTAGCCCGTCGGCCAGCGGGACCGTGCGGAGGACGCGCTGGCCGTCGCTCGGGAAGAGCCACCGGGCGTCCCGAGCGTCGAGGTCGTAGAACAGGTGGTTGACGGCGGAGCCGCCGTAGTACGAGTCGCCGTACGACGACCGAGACCGCCCGTGCGCGGAGGCGAGGAGGAACCGGGTGCCAGGGACGGCCCGAAACTCGCTGACCTCTGTTTCCGGCTCATCGACGGCCCCGCCGAAGCCAGGGGAGGCATCGGCCCCGCAGCCCGCGAGCACGAACGCGGCGGTTAGCACGGAGAGGAGACGAGGCATGTCGGAGAGTGGGGGCGGTGGAACGAGCCGTCGCCGGCCTACGCAGAGTTCAGATTGGGGTGAAGGTAGGGACCTGTGGGAGGGGCCCGGAGCGCATCGAATCGCCCCCTCCGTGCCGTGGTCTACCGGTTCCGGCCGTACTTCTCGTGGCTCGAGACCCAGTCGTTCGACGAGATCGCGCTCGCCAGGCTGACCTCGCCCGCCAGCACGACGCCGGCGATGATCTCGGCCAGCTTCCGCGCCTTGTCCTTCCCATAACACCCGAGCATCTCGAGGCACTCCCGCTGCGTCGCCAGGCCCGTCCCGCCGCCGTACGTCGCGACGATGAGGCTGGGGATCGTGATCGACATGAACAGCTCGTCGTCGTCGGTGTGCTCGGCGTAGAGGACGGCGGCCGACGACTCCGAGACGTTCGCCACGTCCTGGCCCGTGGCGATAAACATGGCCGTGATCCCGTTCGGGCTGTGGAGCCCGTTGTTGTTGGCGCCCGAGAGGAACGACCCGACCCCGGCCGCGACGCCCCAGTGGTAGGCCAGGCCCTTCGGCTCGACGCGCATGATGCCGCGGAGCACGTCGCCCGGGATGAGGCACTCGGCCGTGACCCGCTTGCCGCGCGTCTTCATCACGTTGACCATCGAGGCCTTCTTGTCGGTCGCGAAGTTGGACTCGAGGTAGAACCGCCGGATCGTGTCGTTCGTCTCGAGGATCCAGGAGCACGCCGCGAAGGTGGCCCGGCCGACCATGTTCTGCCCGGCCGCGTCGCCGGTCGAGAAGTTGAAGCGGCAGAAGGCGAAGTGGTTCGAGAGGTACGTGTCGACGTAGAGGAGCTTGCCGACCGACGTCGTGGCCTCGGCGCGCCGGGCGACCTCGTCGAAGTTCTCCTCCATCCACAGCTTGAAGTCGCGGGCGCCGCGGGCGTCCTCGAAGATGAAGACCGGGGCCCGCTGCATCTTGTCGCCGGCCACCGTGCACGTCACGCCGCCCGACTCGTTGAGCACCTTCATGCCCCGGTTGTAGCTCGCGACCAGCGTGCCCTCGGCCGTCGCCAGCGGGATGAGGAACTCGCCGTCGGCGTGCTCGCCCTTGACGTGGAGCGGGCCGGCCACGCCGATCGGGACCTGGGCCACGCCGATAAAGCTCTCGACGTTGCCGGCCGCGACGTGCGGGTCGAACGAGTAGCTCGGGATGTGCTCGAACGACTTCCCCGTGTACGCCTCGACGAACCGCTGGCGGGCGGCGATGGCGTCCTCCGCGTAGTCGTCCTCGCGGTCGCGCGGGACCTTCACGCGGTCGGGCCGCTCGGCCTGGACCGAGTCCTTGACCTTGAACTTCAGGTCGCCCATCCCGTCGATCGCGAACCGGAGCCGGATCTCGTGGACGCCCTCGTCGGCCTCGACGCCCGGGACGTGGACCGTCATCACGCGCCTCAGCGGGAAGTCGAGCGGGCTCGAGGACGAGACCTCGGCGGCGCCGAGCGTGCTCCCGTCGTCGAGCGAGAGCGTGAGCCGGTCGGCGGCGACCTCGTGCCCGTTGACCGACACGCTCTGGAGGCCCGTCAGCTTGGCGTCGGTGAGCCGGTTCTTCAGGCTGAAGGCGACGCCGTCGCTGGTGGGCGTGAGGCTCCCGTTCGTGTAGAGCTGGCGGAGGACGAGCGAGGGGATCTTCATGGGGAGGGCGTCGGGGAAACCATGAACGTACGACGAACGCCGTCGTGTCCCGCCCGCCTCCCCGGCCCCCGCCGACGCTACGCGTCGACGCCCGTCCACATCACGTAGTGCGGGCCGATCTCGGGGACGTCGAACGCGGGCCCGACCGCCACCAGCCCTAGCCGCCGGTAGAAGGGGACGGCGCCGACCCGGGCGTTGCACCACAGGTACCGCCCGCCCCCGTCGCGGACGGCCGCGAAGCCCCCTTCGAGCACGAGCCGACCGAGGCCGGTCCCGCGCGCCTCGGCCGACGTCGCCATGCCGCGGAGGCGCCAGGCGGCGCCCGGGGCGTAGGCGGCCTCGGGGATCTCGCCGCGGTGGGCGGCCGGCGGCGCCTCGGCGTAGACCGTCCCCACGCCGTCGGGCATGTCGGCCCCGGCCTGGAACGCGGCGACGTGG
>CAZDFV010000389.1:0-3032 GCA_964504495.1 uncultured Rhodothermales bacterium | reverse complement strand
CGGCAGCGTCGAGGGCGGCCGGGCTCCGGCGGCTCCGCCCGCGCCCGACGAACCGGAGGCGGTCGGTCTCCCACGAGACGCCCTCATCGCCCCCGTCCAGCCAGTGCGCCAGCCAGGCCGGGGCGTCCTCCGGCGAGCGGGGCCGGCGCCGCGCGACGAGCGCCGGCCGCCCCTCCACCCGCTCCGTCTCGACGAACAGCTTCGAGAACGCGGGGTGCGCCGCGTCCGCCGCTCGGTCGTGCAGCACCACCTCGGCGAACGTCGTGGCCTCGACGCGCCGCGGGCGGCCGTCGAGCGACCGGAGCCGGAGCCGCCCGACGAGCGCGCCCTCGGGCGCGACGGCGAGGCACAGCCGCGTCTCGATCCCGTCGTCCTCGCGCACGAGCTCGACCGTCCCCGGTCCGAACCGGACCTCGTAGGCGTCGGCCGCCGACCCGACCGGCTGGTGCCCCGCGCTCCACACGTGCCCCGTGTCGAGGTCGCGGAGGTACAGAAAAAACCCGTCGGCCTCCTCGACGCGGTCGCCACGCCAGCGCGTGAGGTCGAGGCCGTCGAACGTGACGCTGGCGGTGCCGGCGGCCGCGATGGTGGCCTCCACCTCACCCCCCCGGAGAACGTGCGTGGGGAGGTCGGGGCGGGCGAGGTCGGCGGCGGCGTACCGCGTCGAGACGGCGAGTTCCACGAAGAGGAAGGGTGTGGGGGAGGATGGGGGTGGGGACGCTCAGGGAGTAGCCGGCGGGCGGGGGCGGTGCGTGGCCCCCCATACACCCACGCTCCCCCCTCACCCCTTCACCCCGCCGAGCGTGATGCCGCGGACGTAGTGCCGCTGGAGGGCGAGGAAGACGACGAGGACGGGGAGCGTGGTCACGACGGCCCCGGCCATCATGAACTCGGTGTCCTGGACCCGCTCGCGCGTGAGCGTCGCCAGCGCGACGGGCAGCGTGTAGAGGTCGTCGTCGGTGAGGACGATGAGCGGCCACATAAAGTCGTTCCACGACCCCATGAACGTGAACAGGGCGAGCGTCACGAGGACGGGCCGCAAGAGCGGGAGGGCGACGCGCCAGTAGACCGTGAACTCGCTCGCCCCGTCGATCCGGGCTGCTTCCAGGAGGCTGTCGGGGATCGAGAGCGCGAACTGCCGGATCAGAAAGATCCCGAACACGCTCGCCAGCGCCGGGACGATCACGCCGGCGTACGAGTTGATAAGCCCGAGCGCCCGCATCTGCAAAAAGAGGGGGAGCATCGCCACCTGCGCCGGAATCACGAGCGCGCCGAGGAGCGTCCGGAACAGCTTGTCCCGCCCCCGGAAGCGGAGCTTGGCGAAGGCGTACCCCGCCAGCGAGTTGACGAAGAGGGAGAGCACGGTGATGGCCGTCGCCACGAACGCGCTGTTGAGGAGGTACCGCCCCATGTCGGCCCGGGCGAAGAGCGCGGCGTAGTGCTCGAACGTGGGCGCGCTCGGCCAGAAGGGCGGCGGGAACGCGCTGGCCTCGCCCGTCGGCATGAGCGAGGCCGAGGCCATCCACAGGAGCGGGAACGCCGCGAGCGCCGCGCCCACGAACAGGGCGAGGTAGAGGAGCAGCGTCATGAGGGTCCGGTTCACGACGCGAGGCTGGAGTGGACGAGGGCGCCCCCCACGAGCCCCCCTCCCCCCCTGGGAGAGGGACGGGGTGAGGGCGAGGCGGGCACACTGCCCCGCTGGCGGCCGTCGCCAGCGGGCCGTGAGCACGTCCGCTCTCGCCGAGCGGGACCGCAGGGAGAGTGGAAGAGCGCACTCATACGTCGTCCCCCCTCTGGAGCCTCAACTGAACGAGCGTCCCGACGAGCATGAGCGCGAACAGGACGAACGCGACGGCCGAGGCGTACCCCAGATTCCAGAACGTGAACCCCTCGACGTACATGAGGTACACGACGCTGACCGTCGCCCGGAGCGGGCCGCCCTCGGTCATCACGTAGGGCTCGGCAAAGAGCTGGAAGTACCCGATCATCGTGATGACGCCGACGAACAGGAACGTCGGGGCGAGGCTCGGGACCGTGATGTGCCGGAACTGCGCCCACGCCCCGGCCCCGTCGATCCGGGCCGCCTCGTACAGCTCCTCCGGCACGCCCGCCAGCCCGGCGATGAAGATGACCATGTTGTACCCGAAGTTTTTCCACACGGCCAGGACGATGATCGCCGGCATCGCCCACGCCGGGTCGCCCAGCCAGTCGACGGGGCCGAGCCCGAACCAGCCCAGGGCGTAGTTGAGGAACCCGTACTGCCCGTTGTAGAGGTACCGCCAGACGACGGCGACGGCCACCAGCGTCGTTACGACGGGGGCGAAAAAGACCGTCCGCCACAGCCCCTTCAGCCGGACCGCCTTCGCGCTCACGAGCAGCGCCGCCCCGAGCGAGACGGCGACCGAGAGCGGTCCGCCGACGGCCACGAAGTAGAGCGTGTTGACGAGGGCCTGCCAGAACTCCCCGCTCTGCGCCAGCTCGACGTAGTTCTTCAGCCCGACAAAGCGGGCCGTCCCGGGGTCGGCGAGGGCGTAGAGGTCGAAGTCGGTCAGGCTGAGCGCGAACGCGGCCAGGACCGGGAGGACGAAGAACAGGCCGATGACGAGGAGGGCCGGCGCCAGAAACCACACGGCCGCTCGGCTGGCGGCGCCCTGGGGCAGGCGCGGCCGCCAGCGGCGACCGAGCGCGGCGGCCTCGCCAGCCGCGGCCGTGGGTGGGCCGAGCGTCGTCGCCAGGTCGGCGTCGGTGTGGGTGACCGTGCTCACGGTCGAGGCGTGTGGGGACGGCGGACGTATCGCCCACGCGAGTCCTCCCCCTGGACAGGGGGAGTCCGCGAAGCGGGAGGGGGTAGAACACGCGAGCACGACGCCCCTCCGCTAGCACCGCCCGTTCCACTGGCGGAGGTGTTCCGCCAGCCGGGCGAGCACGGCGCGCTGGCCGGTCGACCACCCCTGGCCCCTCCCGTCCAGGGGGGGGACTCAGAGGCTGTTCGGGTTTTCCTCCTCCCTTGAGGGAGGTGCCCGCGCCAGCGG
>CAZDFV010000388.1:0-3038 GCA_964504495.1 uncultured Rhodothermales bacterium | reverse complement strand
CCGCCCCGCCCCGACTCCTTCGGCGTCGCCCCCGTCGGCGAGCCCCGCCAGGCGCTCGTTCCGCCGGACGAGGCCGCCGCCGAGGTCGCCGCGCTGGCGGCGCGCGCGCGTGCCCAGGGCGTCTACCAGGACGGCCCGGCCACGCGCGATGGGACGGGCCGGTACTACTTCGGCCGCGAGATCGCCCAGGTCATGAGCCACCGCGGCGCCGCCTGGCTCGAGCGGCCGGGCCGCGAGCGTGAGGAGCGCCCCGACGCCCTCGTCCGGGCCCTCGACCTCGATCCCGACGACGTCGTGACCGACCTCGGCGCGGGGACCGGCTACTTCACGTTCCGGCTGGCGCCGCTCGTGCCCGAGGGCCGGGTCTACGCCGTCGACATCCAGCCGGAGATGCTCCGGATCCTGGAGGCCCGGGCCGAGGAGGAGGGCGTCGAGAACGTGGCGCCGGTCCTGGGCAGCGAGACCTCGCCCGGCCTCCGCCCGGCCTCGACCGACCTCACGCTCGTCGTGGATGCCTACCACGAGTTCTCGCACCCCCACGAGATGCTCCGCGCGATCTACGACGCCACGCGGCCCGGCGGCCGGCTCGTCCTCGTCGAGTACCGGGCCGAGGACCCCGACGTGCCCATCAAACCGCTCCACAAGATGACCGAGCGGCAGGCCCGGCGCGAGGTGGAGGCCGCGGGCTTCCGCTTTGTCGAGAACAAGGACGTGCTCCCGCAGCAGCACCTCCTCGTCTTCGAGCGGCCGGAGGAGTAGCCCGGCCGGCGGCGTACAGCGCCGGCGGAGCGCGGTCTACCGCCCGTTCGCGAGCGGCTGGCGGGGGACCGCAGCGGCGTCCGCCGGCTCGGGGGCGGGACCGCGGACCTGACCGCTTGCGACGAGTGCCCGCCACTTCGCGGCGTCGTCAGCGTTGGTCTGTGCCCGTTCGAGAGCTTCTAGACGGGCGTCGATGTCGAGGACCGTCCGGGCATCGAACTCGTCGGCGCGGGCCGCGGCCGGCTCGGCGCTCCGCGCCCGCCGGGCGATGACGAGGCTGTTCACGAACGCGGCCACGGCGACGAACAGGAACACGACCATCCCCGCGTCCCCCTCGGACTCGACGCCGCCGACGAAGGCGACGAACGTGGCGAGGACGTTGAGGGCGAGGAGGGACCAGTCGGAGAGCTTCATCGGGACGGGCTGGGCAGACCCCGCGCGTACGGGGCCGGCGCCCGAAAGGTGCAGCGTCCGGCTGGCGACGCCCGCCGCCAGCCGGACACGCGGGCTACGCCACCGTCACGCTCTCGTCGAGGTAGACGTCCTGGATCGCGTTGAGGAGCCGGACCCCCTCGTCGCGGTCGCGCTGGAACGCCTTCCGGCCCGAGATCAGGCCCATCCCGCCGGCCCGCTTGTTGACGACGGCCGTGCGGACGGCCTGCGCGAAGTCGTCCGCGCCCGACCCGCCGCCCGAGTTGATGAGCCCGGCCCGGCCGGCGAACCCGTTCATCACCTGGTACCGCGTGAGGTCGATGGGGTGGTCGCTCGCGAGGTCGGTGTAGATCCGCTCGTCGAGCTTGCCGTAGGAGCTGTCGCCCGAGTTCAAGGCCTTGTAGCCCCCGTTGTTCGTCGGCTGCTTCTGCTTGAGGATGTCGGCCTCGAGCGTGGCGCCGACGTGGTTGGCCTGGCCCGTCAGGTCGGCGGCCGCGTGGTAGTCGGTCCCGTTCACCTTGAACGCCGGGTTCCGGAGGTAGCACCACAGGATCGTCGCCATCCCCATCTCGTGGGCCGCGGCGAACGCCTGGGACACCTCCTGGATCTGGCGGCCCGACTCGTCCGACCCGAAGTAGATCGTGGCCCCGATCGCCACGCACCCCATGTTCCACGCCTCCTCGACCCGGGCGTACATCACCTGGTCGAACGTGTTGGGGAAGGTGAGGAGCTCGTTGTGGTTGATCTTGAGGATGAACGGGATCTTGTGCGCGTACTTCCGGGCCACGAACCCGAGCGCCCCGTACGTCGTCGCGACCCCGTTGCACCCGCCGTCGATCGCGAGCTGGACGATCTTCTCGGGGTCGAAGTAGTCAGGGTTCTTGGCGAACGACGCGCCCCCGGCGTGCTCGATCCCCTGGTCTATGGGGAGGATCGAGAGGTAGCCCGTCCCGCCGAGGCGGCCGTGACTGTAGAGCTGCTGGAGCGAGCGGAGCACGGCGACGGAGCGGTCGCTCGGCCCGAAGATCCGGTCCACCCAGTCCGGGCCGGGGAGGTGGAGGCGCTCTTTCGAGATTTTGGGGGCGTCGAAGCCGAGGAGGCTCTCGGCCTCGTCGCCCAGGTACTCTTCGATGGGGGAGAGGGTGTCGGTCGGCATGCGTGCGTCGGAGAGGGGAGGGCCAAAGATAGGACCGGGCCCCGGCGCGCCGGGTGAGGGGATCCGCCAGCCACTGGCGACCGGCGGCGGCGCTACGCCCCAGGCTTCCGGGCGACGAAGAACCCGTAGCGGAGGGCGCCGACCCGGTACGCCGCCCAGATCCGCCCGACGGTGAGGGCGAAGGCGCGGTCTTGGTTGCGGCCGTCGCGGAGGTAGCGGCGGTACGTCGCGTCGGTCGCCAGCCCCCAGACCACGCGCCGGGCCACGTGCCCCCACGTCGGGGCGACGGCCCGGCTCCAGTCCTCCTCCTGCTCGACCCGGAGCCCGGCGGTCTCCATCCACGCCCGGTTCTCGGCCGCCGTCCCCAGCCCCGCCAGCCGCCCCTCCCGGCAGATCGGCTCGAGGAGCCAGCGGACCTGGCGCGGCGTCGGGCTCGGGCTCGCCATCCACACGCACAGGACGAGCCGGCCGCCCGGCCGGAGGACGCGGGCGACCTCGTCGAAGGCCCGCTGGCGGTCCGCCATGTGCGTCGTGCTCTCGACGGCCCACGCGGCGTCAAACCGGGCGTCGGGCAGCCCGTTCGCCAGCCAGTCGCGGACGACGACCTCGGGCTGCGGAACGCCCGGCGGCCCGGGCTGCCGGGCGGCCACGGCCGCCTGCGCGACCGACAGCGTGAGCCCGACGACGTGAA
>CAZDFV010000387.1:0-3073 GCA_964504495.1 uncultured Rhodothermales bacterium | reverse complement strand
GGGGGGAGCCGGCCGTCGAGCCAGCGGGCGGCGAGGTCGCGGGCCGAGGCCGCCTTTGCGCGCGAGAGCCCGCACGCGCGGAGCGCCCCCTCCGGGGCCGCGGCGACGGCGGCCGGGTCCGGCTGGCGGAGGTCGCCATCGGCCCCGCCGTCATCCGTACTGAACGCGTCGAGGAGGCGGCCCCAGATCGTCGCGGCGGCCTTCCCGGTGATCTGCTGGTAGACCACGGCCCGGACGAGGGCCGGGAACGTCTCGACCGGCCGGACTTCGAGCGCGGGCGGGCCAATCGCGGCGATCACGTCCGCCAGCCGAGCGTCGGCAGCGGCGAGCGCCCGGCTGGCTTCAAGGGCGTTGTAGGGCGGCTCGGCCTCCACCGGGCCTACTCCTCGTCGTCGTAGATCATCGTGCGGACGACGCCGCTCCGCGTGACGGTCCCCCGGTACATCCCCTCCGTGTTGAACGGCATGGCCGCGTTCCCCCGGGCGTCGAGGGCGATCACGCCGCCCGTCCCCCCGGCCCCGTCGAGCGTCTCGTGGATGACGTGGCGGGCGGCCTCCTCGCACGTCTCGCCGAGGTAGGCCACGCGCGCCGCGATGTCGTGGGCGACGGCGAGGCGGATGAAGAACTCGCCGTGGCCGGTCGAGCTCACGCCGCACGTCGCGTCGCTGGCGTAGGTGCCGGCGCCGATGACGGGGCTGTCGCCGATCCGCCCCCACCGCTTGTTGGTCATGCCGCCGGTCGATGTCCCGGCCGCGACGTGCCCGTCGTGCGAGACGGCGACGGCCCCGACGGTCCCGTGCATCTGCCACGCCTCGGGCTCGGGCCCGGCCGCCCCGCCCGTGACGACGGCGCCCATCGCCGACCGCTCGCGCTCCTGGACGGCCTGGAGCGACCGGAGCCGGCGCTCGGTGTGGAAGTACGTGTTGGGCACCAGCTCCAGCCCCTGTTGGAGGGCGAACTCCTCGGCCCCCTCCTCCGCCAGCAGGACGTGCGGCGAGGCCTCCATGACGGCGCGCGCGAGGAGGATCGGGTGGCGGACGTGCATCGTCCCGGTCGAGGCGCCCGCCAGCCCGCTGGCGCCGTCCATGACCGAGGCGTCGTGGCGGACGGTCCCGTCGGCGGCGAAGACGCCGCCCCGGCCGGCGTTGAACTGGGGGTCGTCCTCCAGGACCTGGACGGCCGCGGCGACGGCGTCGAGCGCCGGGCGCCCGGCGACGACCTGGGCGTGGCCGGCCCGGAGCGCTTCTTCCAGCGCCCCGCGGACGGCGACCTCGGCCTCGTCGGTCAGGGCCGCGCGCGTGATCGTCCCGGCCCCGCCGTGGACCACGAGCACGACCGGGTCGCCGTCGATCTCGGGGAGGACGGGGGGCGCCTCTTGGGCGGCGGTCGGCGCGGACACGGCGAGGACGGCGGCGAAGACGGGGAGGAGACGCGAGACGCGGGGCATGGGCGCGGACGGATGGGGCGCAGGCGCCGTTAAGATACCCGGCCCCCCGACCGCCCCCGGACCCCGGGCACGGCGTCGCCGTTCTGGACGGCACGGCCCCCTCCCCCACCGATGACGCTCCGCTCTCTCGCCCCCGCCCTCCTCGCCCTCGGCCTCCTCACCGGCTGCACCTGGGACGACCGCCCCGACGGCGCCGACCCGCTCCACCGGGGCGACGGAGACTACACCGCGACCGGCGCCAACGAGGTTCCAATCGACCCGTACGACCCTGAAGCGCTCCCGAGCGTGAGCGAGGCGCCCGTCCCGCTCCCGCAGCCGGTCCCGACCACGGGCCCGGTCGACGCGACCTCCGAGATCGAGGAGGCTCTCACGCCCGGCACCGAGCGCTAGCCCGCCCCGCTGGCGGCGCCCGCCAGCGCTCCCCACCCCCACCCCCATGCGCACCGTCCTCGTTCTCGCCGTCACGCTCGGCCTCGCCGCCTGCCAGTCCGAAGACCCCGTGGCGGAGGCCCCCGCGGCGGAGGTCCCTGCCGTCGAGGCCGTCGGCGTCCAGCCCGTCTCCGCAACCCTGGACGCCGCGCCGTCCGGCGACGGCCCGGCCCTCACCGTCTACAAGACCCCGACGTGCGGGTGCTGTACGGCCTGGGGCGAGTACATGGAGGCCGAGGGCTTCAGCGTCCGCATGGAAGACGTGACCGATCTGGCCGCCGTGAAGGACAGCCTGGGCGTCCCGTCCGACCTCGGCTCGTGCCACACGGGCGTCGTCACGGACGGCGGCGCCCGCTACCTCGTCGAGGGCCACGTCCCGGCCGAGCACGTCCGCCGGCTCCTCGACGAGCGGCCGGCCGCGCGCGGGCTCGCCGTGCCGGGGATGCCCATCGGCTCGCCGGGGATGGAGCAGGGCGACCGCCGCCAGCCCTACGACGTGCTCGTCGTGGACGAGTCGGGCGAGGCGGCCGTCTTCGCCCACGTCCCTGGCAACACGGCGCCGTAGCGGGGGCGAGTATCCTGCGGGCATGACCGCCCGCCCACTCTTCCTCGTTCTCGCCCTCGCGGCGTGCGCGCCCGACGCCGACCGGCCGGCGACCGGGACGCCCGCCGTCGAGGTCACCGTTGCGCCCGGCGAGGTGCCCGTCCCCGCCGGCCCGGAGGCGAGCGCCCCCCGCCTCGCCCTCGGCCCCGACGGCCGCCCGCTCCTCTCGTGGACCGAGCCGGAGGGCGACGGCGATGCGCTTCGCTATGCCGTCTGGGACGATAACGGCTGGGGCGCGGCGCAGACGGCCGACGCTGGAGACGACTGGTTCGTCAACTGGGCCGACACGCCGGGCGTCGTGCCGCTCCCGGACGGCCGGCTCCTCGCCCACACGCTCACGATGCATCCGGAGGGCGATTCGCCCTACGCCTACGACGTGCGCGTCCGCCAGCGGGTCGGGGGCGCGTGGTCGGCCCCGGTCCTCGTCCACGACGACGGCGTGCCGGCCGAGCACGGGTTCGTCTCCGTCGCCCCGGTGCCGGGCGGGCGGGCCGGGCTCCTCTGGCTCGACGGCCGCGAGACGGGCGGCGGACACCACGGCGGGCCGATGACGCTCCGGTTCGCCGCGCTCGGCGCCGACGGGGCGCGCTCGG
>CAZDFV010000386.1:0-3091 GCA_964504495.1 uncultured Rhodothermales bacterium | reverse complement strand
CGGCCGGGCGCGGCCAGCGCCGGCCGCCTGTCCGTCGGCGCCGCCAGCGGGCCGGGGCGGCGAGGGGCGTACCGTCCCACCCTGGCCGGCGTACGGCGCCGCGGATTGGAGCGGGACGCCGCCATACGCGGGCGGCGTTATCGGAGCGGGACGGCGGCGTCGATCCTAGGGGTCCCGAGCCCCCGCCCCCATGCCCCAAACGCTCCTCGCCCTCCTCGCCCTCGTCCTCGCCTCGTTCCTCTCGTTCAACCAGCAGCGACTGTCGAGCCGGTCGCACCAGAACATGGTGTCGAGCGAGCTCGAACTGGCCGCGACCGGCCTGGCCTCCGAGGTCATCGAGATGATCGGGGCCCGGGCGTTCGACCGGTCGACGGCGCCCGGGAGGATCGAGGACGCCGACGGGGTCGTGCCGACCACGCCGGCCGGGTTCGCCCCGGCCTCGACGTTCGGGACGTCGGCGTACTGCGACCTCCTCACGCCCGCGGACGGGGCGAGCTGCAACGACGTCGACGACCTCCACGGGGGCGGCTGGCGGCCGGCCCGGGTGGACCTCGCCCACGGGCGGTACCTCGACTTCGAGGTCCGCACGCAGGTGTTCTACGTGAGCTCGGCCGAGAGCATGGCCCCGGCCCCGGCCCCGACCCTCCACAAGCGCGTCGTCATGGACATCCGGACCGACCTCGTCCCGAGCGCGCCCGACGGCATCCTCCGCGTGACGCGCGTGATCTCGTACGACCCGATCAAGGCGAGCCGGGACCACGAGGCGTGGAGGGAGAAGACCGGACTGAACGACGACGTCGTCGTCCAGCAGCTCTAGCCCCCGCCCCCATGCAGTTCTTCTTCGACCACCTCAGCTCGATCCTCATCGCGGGGGTCCTCATCCTGGGCCTCCAGCTCACGCAGGCCCGCTCGCGCCACGCCGGGATCGAGCAGGTGGCCTCCCACTCGGTCAAGGCCAAGACGCTCGTCTTCGGCGAGTGGATCGAGCACGACATCCTCAACCTCGGCGAGAACTTCGGGACCAACCCCTTCCGCATCATGGAGCCCGACACGTCGGCCATCGGGAACACGACCGAGTGGGAGTTCTACAGCGACTCGGTCTACACCCAGAACGGCGTCGAGCACCGGGACCGCATCACGAAGCGGTACCGGCTCGTCCCGACGCGGACGGCGTACTACGCCGACGCCGACACGACGTACCAGCTCTACCGCGTCGATCGCGACACGACCGTCATGCCGGTCGTGAACGGAGTGCCCACGCCCCCCGGCCCAGACGACTGGGTCGAGTCGACGCGGAGCATCTCGACGCTCTCGTTCTTCCGGATCGACCTGCTCGGCAGCGACGGGACGACGCCGAGGGACTACGACGGGGCGGTCGAGCTCGACGCCGTCGACTACGTCCGCGTCCGGTTCGGGATCGTCCCCGAGTACGTCCTCCGACCCGACAACTACATCCGGGAGCTGTACTGGACGAAGACCCTCAAGATCCGCCCGTACTGGACGCCGCAGACGGCCGGGACCTGACCCATCGCGCCCCCCGCCAGCGACGCCGCCGGCGCCCCCCTTGCTCCGCTAGACCCTCCCCCCCATGGGCAAAGCCCTCCTCGTCATCGTCCTCGGGTCCTCCGTGGCCCTCGCCTTCCAACTCTTCTCGACCGCCGAGGGTGAGAAGAGGACGGCCCGCGACACGCGCGGCTACCAAGAAGAGGTCATCGCCCGCGAGATCGCCCACTCGGCGTTCAACGTCGGGATGGGTGAGCTCCGGTCGTACGGGAACCAGGTGCTCGACGGCGCCCGGGCGCTCAACGGGCCGGCCAACACAGGCCGGGAGGGGACGTACACGACCGGCCGGTTCGCCGGCGGCTCGTACACGCTCCTCGCTGAGCCGACGAGCGGCCACGCCGCCCGGGTCGTCGCGACGGGGACGTTCGGGGACGCGACGGTCACGATGCACGACGTCCACGAGGTCCCGGTCCTGGAGGCGCCGGAGGGCGGGATCCTCGAGGTCAAGTTCCTCGAGTCGATGGCCGGGTACTGTTCGGCCATCTTCTACGAGGCGTACACGCGCGAGATGGTGGAGGGCGAGGTGCCGACGCCCGTCATGCTCTTCCCGCTGAGCAACCGCGAGCGGAACTTCGACCCGAACGACCCGGACTCGAAGCCGATCCGCCGCATTCAGGTCGCGCCCGCGACGCAGATGAACTTCTTCATCGCCGTGAAGAAGAACTGCGTGCCGGACGAGCGGCCGATCTGCGAGCAGCGCGCCGAGGCGTTCGACCCGGACGACTACGACCACGTCCACCGCGCGTTCAACGTCGAGGCCGGCGCGCTCGACCAGGCCGACGAGACCATCTGGGCCCGCGTCGAGCCCCACCCGACGAGCCCGTACCGCTGGCGGATCGGGTGGGAGGACCTCCACCGGCCCGAGTGGGACGACGCCGACTCCGACGACCCGGAGCAGAGCTTCCAGGCGCTCAAGAAGGACGGTTACGACGGCCTCGGCTGGCTGCCCGACCCGGACAGCGACTACTCGCTCCTCGACGACTTCTGGCTCCGCGACGGGAAGGTCAACGACGGCCAGTCCACGTCGTACCGGCCGGACTTTAGCGACCAGGTCGTCGAGGTCTCGCTCGTCCCGCTCTCGCAGGCTGGCGACTTCATCGACCTCGAGGAGGCCGAGATCGCCCAGCAGGGCACGTGCGGTGAGCCGCAGGACCAGGCGGTCATCGATCCGGTCACGGAAGAGCCGGCCCCGCCAGCCCCCGCCTCGCTCGTCCCCGACGACGAGTTGACCGAGTATGCCTGCGACTGCACGAAGGACGGGAAGAAGGACAAGTACCCGATCCTCCACCGGCCGCCGGGGAACGAGTCGAACGAGAAGCTCAAGTGCCTCCCGAACTCCGCTCGCCTCAACGGCCACATGCGGAACCACAACGACGTGCTCCTGAGCTGCACCGCGAGCCGGACGATCCGGGCCAACAACAGCGACTAGGAGCGGAGCACGCGCCGCGACCCGCGCCCCGCCAGCCGAGAGCTGGCGGGGCGCCGTTGCGTAGGGGCCGGCCGCCGGCGGCCCCCGCGAGCGGGCGCG
>CAZDFV010000385.1:0-3093 GCA_964504495.1 uncultured Rhodothermales bacterium | reverse complement strand
CCCCGGCCGCCTGCGCCGCCGTCGACTCGCGCGCGCGGCGGGCCCCGGCCACGGCCTGCACGACGGCCTTCTCGACCTCGGCGTCGTCGAGGGCCGGCTCGCGGAGCTGCTCGGCGGCCAGCGCCAGCACGTCGGCCACGTCGTCGCGGAGGGCCCGGCCCGAGAACCCGACCCGGAGCCCGTCGGAGTAGAACGAGAGGCGGGCGCCCCGCCCCTCGAGGTCCTCGGCGATCTCGAACCGGCCCCGCGCCCGCGTCCCCTTGTCGAGCGTGTCGGCGAGGACGGACTGGACGAGGTCGTCCCGGCCGGAGAGGTCGGGGGCCGTCCGGAGCGAGCCCCGGACGCTCACGACGTCCGCGACGTCGGTGCGGAGGAGGAGGAGCCGGGCCGGGCCGACGGGGGTGTCGAGGACGCGGTCGGCGAGGGCGAGGGGGGGCACGCGGAGCGGGGGCGGGCGGGCCTACACGCCTCGCCCCGCGCCGTGATCCGGCCCCGGGACCGATCCGCGGCGCGGCGGCCGCGGCCGGGGGGACGTAACAGAAGGGTGCACAAACCTCTGTTTGTTAGGTAGAAACGTCTACCTTGTCGCTGTCGGCCCCGCCGGGCCGCGCGCGACTGCCCCCCACGTCCAGAGAGACCCATGCCCGTCCACATGGTCCGAAACTACGTGCTCCGCTACGATCTCGACGAGGAGCGCCCCTGGTTCATCGTCCACTACCAGGTCGGCGGCCAGTGGCGGAACGAGAACTGGCGGCCCCCGAAGGAGGACGCCGTCTACCTCGCCGACATGCTCCGCAACGAGAAGCCGGTGTACCTGGTCGAGACGTCGAGCCGGAAGTGGCTGACGACGTCCTCGGAGCAGATCGGGGAGGAGGAGACCTAGCGCCCCGCTGGCGGCCGCCTGGGACGGACCGCCGCCGCCTACGGCGGACCGCCGCCTACCCGCCGAGCCGCACCGCCAGCCCGACGGTGCCGGAAACCGCGGCGACTGGTTGCGTGAGCGTCAGCCCGGCGTCCACGGAGAGCCCGACCGGGAGGTGCCGGGCCGGGAACGCCGAGACGCCGACCCGGACCGTGGCGCCGAGCACGGTGTGCTCGTTGCTCTCCCCGTACTCCGCGCAGAAGAGCCCGCAGTTGGGGGTGCGCAAGCGCTCGCCGGGCGTGACGGCCCGGACCACGGCCGGGCCCGCCCACGCCACGGCGACCACCCGGTCCTCGAGCGCGGCGATCTCCTTCCCGGCCAGCAGGCTCACCCCCACCGTCCTCGCGGTGGGCGCGAAGATCTTTTCCGAGTAGTCCGCGTGCAGCCCGGCCGCCCACCCTCCGGCGGCGAGACCGAGCGTCCCGGACCCTCCGACCTTCCCGTACTTGCCTCCGACGTCCAGCCCGAATCCGGCGCGGGCGACGAGGGCCGGCTGGCCGGCGGCCGCGAGGGGAGCGGTGAGCAGGACGAGGGCGACGAGGGCGGAGCGCATCGGCGGGGGGGAGGACGCCCCAAGCTACCCAGTCGTCCGCCCGGTCACGCCTGGTCGGGGACGTACCACCCGGCCGTCAGCCGGTCGTCGTCCGCCAGCCGGGCGGCGGCCTCGCGGACGGCCTCGGCAGAGACGGCCCCGATCCGGTCCTGGTACGTCGTGAACAGCGTCCAGTCGCCGACGGCGACGGCCTCGTTGAGCTGCGTCGCGGCGGCGTACGGCCCGTCGCGGCCGAACGCCTCGTCGGCGAGGACCTGGCGGCGGGCCCGGGCCAGTTCCGGGGCGGCCAGCCCCCCGTCGGCGACGTCGGCCAGGGCGGCCCGGAGCTCGGCCTCGACCGCCCCGTGCTCGACTCCGGGCGCGAGGGTGGCGTAGAGCGAGAACAGGCCGGGGTCGCGGAGCCGCGGGAAGTGCGCGCCGGCCGACGTCGCCAGCCCGCGGTCCACGAGCCGCCGGTACAGCCGGGACGCCTTGCCCGTCCCCAGCGCCTGGGCCAGCACGTCGAGCGCGTCGGCGTCGGGGCCGAGCCCGCGGGGGCCCTTGTACGAGAGGAGGACCGACCCGAGCTCGCCCGCCTGGCGGACCGTGACGCGGCGCTCGCCCCGCTGCTCGGGCTCCTGCGTCACCGCCTCGTCCGGCCCCCGGTGGACGAGCGGCTCAGGGGCCCCGGCGGCGCCCTCCGGGCCGCCGGGGATCGCGCCGAAGTGCCGGTCCACGAGCGCGAGCGCCTCGGCGGGCTCGAACGCCCCGACGACGCTCGCCGCCGCCCGGGAGGGCCAGTAGTAGGTGTCGTAGAAGTGGCGGAGCCCGGCGGCCGTGACCGTCTCCACGTCGCTCCGCCAGCCGATGACGGGGTGGCCGTACGGGTGGGCGTGGAACGCCGTCGCGTGGACGGCCCAGAGCAGCCGCCGCGTCGGGACGTTCTCGCTCCGGTCGAGCTCGTTGAGCACGACCGTCCGCTCGCTCGCGAGGTCCTCGTCGCGGACGCGGGCCCCGCGCATCCGGTCGGCCTCGACCTCGACGGCCCGCCCGAGGTGCTCGGCGGGGAGGACGGCGTAGTAGTTCGTCCGGTCGTACCACGTCGTCGCGTTGACCTGGCCGCCGACGGCCTGGAGCCGCTGGAACACGCTCGTCCCCCGGTCCCGGTTGAACCGCTCGGTCCCCTTGAACATGAGGTGTTCGAGGAGGTGCGTGGCCCCGGTGAGCCCGGCCCCCTCGTTCCGGCTCCCGACGCGGTAGGTCACCTGGAACGCCACGACGGGCGCGGCCGGCTGGCGGAGGAGGAGCACGGCCAGCCCGTTCCCCCTGTGGCGGTACTCCTCGACCCCGCCCGAGGCGCGGACAAAGTCGAACGCGGGGTGGTCCGCCGAGGGCGGGGCGGGGGCGGTCTCGGGCATGGCGGGGGAGAGGGGCCGGTAGACGTGCCCGCGCGGGCGGTGATCCCCCCGGGCGGGCGTCAGACCCGGCGGACGACGACCGACGACCGCGGGCTGCGCGGGGGCACCTGCGCGACGAGGAGGCACGCGTCGTCGTGCCGGACGCCCCCCGACCACGCCCGCGCCCGCTCGACGAGCGCCCGGCCGATGACCTCGGGCGGGCGGGGGGCGACCTCGGCCAG
>CAZDFV010000384.1:0-3094 GCA_964504495.1 uncultured Rhodothermales bacterium | reverse complement strand
CCCGCTGGCGACCGCCCCCGCCAGCCGGCCCGAACGGCCGGGGCCGCCCCCGCAGGTGCAGGGGCGGCCCCGGCGGCTCGGCCGGACGTCGGTCGGCCTAGAAGGCGGCCACGCCGACGGCCGTCGGCGGGAGCCCACCTGCGGCCCCGTTCGAGACGCTCGTCAGGCTCCCGTCGTAGGCGATCTGGTAGACGCTGAGCCGGTCGGTCCCCTGCGACTGGACGTAGAGGTACCGGAGCGCGACGTCCATGTCGAGCGGCTGGCTCCCGGCCCCCGTCGAGACCGTCACGCCGTCGTCGTGGAGCCGGACGAGGGCGCCCTCGGGGCGGACGAAGAAGCCCGAGACCGACGAGCTCCCCGTGTTCGTCGCGAACGCGAACGGCCCGAACGTCTCGACCCAGCACGCCGCCGTCTGGTTCGTCGGCGCCGACTCGGTGATCGTCGAGACGAGGCCGTCGCCCGAGACCGCGTACGACGACACGGCCGAGGCCCCGGCCGCCCCGCCGAACGCTTCCGAGACGATCAAGCGCCCGCGCCGGTCGAAGTCGAACCCGAACGTGGTCTGGCCGTTGGCCGCCTGGACCTCGGGCGGACCGGCCACGCCGAGCCCGTCGACGAGGTACGTCGTGATCGTGTTCGTCGGCTTGTCGGTCACGACGAGGAACCGGCCGTCGGGCGTGAAGTCGATCTGGGACGGGCTCCCGGAGCCCGGGGCGATCGGCCGCGTCGAGCCGGCGATCTCGCGGAGCGACCCGTTCCGCAAGATGTGGAACCCGACGATGCTCCCGGCCTCGGCCGCCGTCCCCGCGTTGAGGACGTAGACGAGGTTGCCGCGGACGGTCACGCTGATCGGGCGGGTCCCGTTCGTCGGGTACGACCCGATCCGGCGGAGGTCGGTGTCGCGGCGGACCCGGAAGGCGGAGACCGAGTTGCTCCTGCCGTTGACGGCGTAGAGGAACCGGTTGTCGTGGGCGAGGGCCATCGGGTTCGACGTCCCGTTGAGGCCGTCGCCCGAGCCCAGCCCGCCGGTCGGCGTCTGGCCCGCCGGCGTGAGGCGCCCGTTGATGTCGCGTGCGAAGGCGAGGACGGCGTTCCCTGAGGCGGCGTCGGACATCGTGAAGACGGCGCCCTCGGCGTCGTAGCCGAGGCGGCTCACGAGGTCGGCGTCGAGCGTGGCCGCCTGCGTGAGCGCGGCCATGTCGGCGTCGGGGATGAGCGAGTAGTCGACCTGCTCGTCGGCGACGAGGAGGTCGTCGTCGCCGGTGATGACGGGGCCGTCGGCGGCGTCGCAGCCGACGAGGGCGGCGGTGAGGACGAGCGGGAGCAGGAGCGTGAGGGATCGGGGCGGGCGCATGGCGGACCTCGGGGGGTGGATGGAGTGGGGAGCCCGGGGGGCGTCCCTCCTCACCACACCGTCTGCCCCCGGCCGGGGCTCATCCGCCTCCATTCTTTCTGCGCGCCCCACTGGCGGGGCCCGTCAGCCCGGCGGGCGCGTCTCCGGCGGCATCGGGGCGCGGCCGTCGAGGGCAGCGGGGAGGAGGGAGGCCAGGAGCGGGGCTGCGAGGAGCCCCTTCGACCCGAGCCCCGTCAGCACCCACACGCCCGGATGCCCCGGGAGCGGACCGGCGTACGGGAGCCGCCGCGGCGAGACGGATGCGGGCACGCCGAGGCGGACGCCGGCCCGCCGGTCGAGGACGCGGGCGCCCTCCAGCGCCGGAACCAGCCGGGCGGCGGCCTCTACGAGCCCGGCGTCGAGGGCCGGGTCGGGCGCGGCGCTCGCGAAGTCGTGCTCGAACGTGGCGCCCACGACGACCGACGCCGGCCCCGGCACGACGTAGCCGCGCCCGGCGACGGCGGGGTGCCCGGCTGGGAGCGCGTTGGGCCGGGCGACCGTCACCGTCTGCCCCTTGACACGCACGAGCGGGAGGGCGGCGAGCGCGGTGAGCTGGCGGGCCCCGTCGCCGAGGGCGAGGACGAGGTGCCGCGCCCGGACCTCCCCCCGCTCCGTCTCGGCGACCACGCCTCCGCGCGCGCACCGCCAGCCGGTCAGGGCGCAGCGGGTCTGGACGGACACGCCCCGCGCTTGGGCCGTATCGACCGCCGCTTCCACCAGCCGCCCGACATCGAGGTGCCCGCCGCGGCGGACGAACAGCGCCCCGTGTGGCGCCGCAACGTGCGGCCACCGCTCGCGGGTGGCGGCGCCCGTCCACCACTCCAGGTCGCCCGGGTGCTCTGCCGCGCGCTGGGCGAACGCCTCGGCCTGGCGCTCCGAGTGGGCGGGTCGGACGATGCCGGCCCGGTGGAGGAGGGGGGAGGCGTCGGCCGCGTCGAGGAGCCGGTCGAGCGCGTCAATGGCCTCGGCCCAACGCCACCCCGCCCGCGCCTTCCGCCCGGTAAAGGGGTTGGCGAGCCCGGCTGCCGCCCCGCTGGCGCCCGCCCCGGGCGCGGCGGCGTCGAGCAGGACGACGCGGCGCGTCTCGCTCAGGGCGAGGGCCACTGACGCGCCCGCCAGCCCGGCCCCAGCGACGATCACGTCCGCCGTGTCGGGTGGGGGGGCGGGGATGGCGGGCATCGGCGGCGGGTAGCTTGGCTCGAAGCTAGACCGCCGCCGCATGAGCACGTACAGGGTCGCCGTCGTCGGCGGGGGGATCGCCGGGCTCGGCGTGGCGTGGCGGCTGGCCGAGGGCGGGCACCGCGTCGTGGTCCTCGAGCGCGGCCGGGCGGGGCGGGGGGCGTCGTGGGCGGCGGCGGGGATGCTCGCGCCGGCCGCCGAGCTCGGCTTCGAGGAGCTCGACCTGTACCGGCTCGGGCGCGAGAGCCTCCGCCGGTGGCCCGCCTTCGCGCGTGCCGTCGAGGCCGCCAGCGGGCGCGACGTCGGGTACCGGACCGAGGGCACGCTCGTCGTCGCCGACGACCGGGACAGCGCCCGCGCGCTCCGCCGGCTCTTCCGGTTCCAGGCCGAGCACGGCGCCCCAGTCGAGTGGCTCTCCGGCGACGAGGCCCTCGACCGCGAGCCGTTCCTCTCGCCGCGACCCGCGGCGGTCGCCCTCGCCCCGGAGGAGCTTTGCGGTCTCCCGGTCGACGAAGCCCGCGA
>CAZDFV010000383.1:0-3096 GCA_964504495.1 uncultured Rhodothermales bacterium | reverse complement strand
CGCCGTGAGACGGACGACGAACACGCCGCTCGCGGCCGCGCCCTCCCACACCGCCCGGTGCGTGCCCGCCCCGGCCCGGCCCTCCGCCAGCCGGGCCACGCGCCGGCCGAGCGCGTCGAACACCTCGACGGTGACGTCGGCCGGCCGGTCGAGCCGGTAGGCCACCGTCAGCCAGTCCGAGAACGGGTTGGGGTAGCCGGCGAGCGAGACGCCGGCGCCCGGCCCGTCCTCGCCCACAACGGCGCGCCCCACGAACTCGAACACGTCGCCCGGGCCGATGCTGCGGACGGGGACGAGGCGGAACACGTCGCCCGTCTCGGGCGGCTCGGTCCCGCCGGAGAACTGGAGCCGCCACGCCGGCTCGAGGTCGCCCTCGCCGTCGGGCTCGAGGATGTAGAGCGTGTCGCCCGGTCCGGGCCGGCCGTCGTCGCCCGCGTCGTCGAACACGACGGACCGGGCCGCGCCGTCGCTCGCGGCCGTGACCGTGAAGCGGAGGTCCTGCGCGGGAATCCGGTAGCGCGCGACCGACTGCCCGGCCACGCCGTCGGCAAGGGTGACCGTGTAGTCGTCCTCCGTTGCGAGGAGGTCAATCGTCAGGATCGCGATGCGGATCGTCCCGCCGGAGACGGTCACGTCGAGGTCGGTGTCGCCCTCGGTCCACCCCGTCGTGCTGCTGGCGGTGCCCTCGGCCGGGCGCTCCACGACGAGCGCCAGCCCGTCGAACACGGGGCTCTCGGCGGTCCCGTCGGAGAGCGGGACGCCCGAGAGCACGGCCCGCCCCTCGGTCACGTCCGTGACGGCGTAGGCCGTCGCCCCGCCGTCGGCGCTGAACGTGACGCGGTAGCGGTGGCCGGTGAGGGCGTCGGCGTCGACGACGCGGACGGCGACGGTCCCGGCGCCGTCGCCCTCGACCTGCTCGGCCGGGTCGCCCGGGGCGCGGGGCGTCGTCTTGGCGAACGGGGCGGTCTGGACCGCGGCGGTGCTCGCCCCATCGCTCGCGCTCACCTCGATCACGGCCCGCGCCGCGTTCGGGAGCGCGCCGAGGTCGAGGGCGAGCGGCCGGGGCTCGGGGCTCGACGCCCACTCGACGGTCTGGACCGTCTGGAACGAGGCCCCGCCGTCGGCGCTGTAGCGGACCGCCACGTCGAGCGCCGCGCCCTCCGGGTCGGCCGCGGTGACGGGGAGGTCGACCGTCTCGGCCGAGACCGCCTCGGCAAAGCGGAGGGCCTCGTCGTCCAGGCGGAGCGTCGGCGCCGCGTCGCCTGGGTTGTCGATGCGGAACCGCGCCGAGGTCGTCCGCCCGGCCACGCGGCCGTCCGCGTTGAGCACGAACAGACGGACCTGGGCGAGCGGCGTGTCGCGGTACGCCGTCGAGGCGACGGAGAACGCGCCGTCGGCGAGCGCGGCCTCGCCCGCCTTGCCCCAGTCGCGCCCGCCGTCCACGCTGACCCACACCTCGACCGTCTCCGCGCCATCACGCGTCGAGGTCCAGGTCACGGTCTCGGCGCCGTCCCAGACCGCGCCGCTGGCGGGCGCCGTGAGCGCGATCGCGTCCGGGTCGAGGCGGACCTTGGAAAAGAGCCAGTCGTCGAGGAGCGCCCGGTCGAACCACGGCGCCCAAGGCCCGTGGCCCGTCGTCCGCTCGCTCGTGTAGATCAGGCTGGCGTGCGCGGCCACGGCCTCCGCCAGCGAGTCCTGCGAGATCGGCCCGGGGCAGTCGAACTGACGCGCGTCGACGGGCGCGCGCCGGCAGTCGGTGTAGACCACGCGCCGGCCGAGGTCCTCCATCGCCTGCACCACGCGGCGCGTCTGCGACGGCGGGACGACGGTGTCGGTCTCGCCCGTGAACGCCCAGACGGGGAGGAGGCCGAGGTCGTCGGCCTGGGACGTGAACCCGCGCCCGCTCATCGGCACGGCCGCGGCGAACCGGTCGGGCAGGCGCGAGACGACGTCCCACGTGGCGTGCCCGCCGAGCGAGAGCCCGACGGCGTAGATCCGGTCGGGGTCGATGGTGTACTCGGCCTCGACGAGCGCGAGGAGGTCGAGGGCGACGAGCTCGACGGTCGTGAACGCCGAGGCGTCCGGGTCCTGGTCGCTCGTCCACCGGCGCCCCCTCAGCGTCTGGGGCGCGAGGACGAAGGCCGGGTGCTCCGCCTGCCGAGCCGGCTCGACCCACGACGTCGCGAGGCGGTGCCGTTCGAGGTTGGCGAGGTCCGTCCCCGACTCGCCCAGCCCGTGGAAGGCGAGGACGAGCGGATAGGCCACCTCGGGGTCGTACCCATCGGGCACGAACAGGCCGTAGCTCATGGTCAGGCCCCGGGACTCGATCGACCGCCGCTCGAACAGGTCGACGAGGCTTTGTGGCTGCGCGGACGCCGAGGCGGCCGCGGCGAGGAGGAGGGCGGCGGCGAGGGCACGCATGGGCGGGTACGCGAGGGGGACCGCAACATCGCCCCCGCACGGCCCCGGCACAACCGCGCCGCCAGCCGCTGGCGGTGGCGGTGGCGCCGGCTGCTCGGCGGTCTCTGCCGGGGAGGCGCCCCGGCGGGACGCCCCTACAGGCCCCCGCCCGTGTCCAGCCAGCGGAGCCGGTCCAAGACGAGCGCGGCGCGCGGCGCGAACCCGTCGCCCATCTCGACCGGGTACGCCTCGAGGACGTAGAACGGCGTCCCAGCGTGCTCGCCGACCCAGACCGTCCCCACCTCGGCGCCGCTGGCGAACGCGAAGCCGGCCTCGGCCCACGGGGGGAGACCCTCCGGCTCGCGCGCGCCGCCTCGGCCCTCGGCCAGGCTCCGGGCGAGCGCCACCGTCTCGGGCGCGGTCGCGCCCTGGGGCACGAACAGGCTGACGAAACCCTGCAGCGGCGGCTCGCCCATCGTCAGCCGGACGGCCGTGCCCTCGCCGGACGAAGCCGTCTCCGCGGCCCACCCCTCCGGGAGGTACGTCGAGAACGGGAGGGGCACACCGGGGAACCGGGCGAGGCGGAGGCTGATCGGCTCCTCCATCCCCTCGACGCGGACCGTCGCGGTCGTCGTGGCCGGGCGGTCCGCGCCCTCGCCGACGGCGCCCGGCGTCGCGGGCGGCTCCGAGACGGCG
>CAZDFV010000382.1:0-3099 GCA_964504495.1 uncultured Rhodothermales bacterium | reverse complement strand
GGGCGCCGGCCGCCGTCGAGCGGCGGGGGGCGCTCCGCGTGGCCTACGCGCGCGGGGCCGTCCGCGTGGGCCTCGACTGCCAGGCCCGCGAGCGCGGGGCGGTCGGCGAGGAGGTGCGGGCGGTGTGCTCGGGCCTCCCCTCGACCCTCCGCGTCCGTCTGACCGCGCCCGGCGAGGGCGTGTGGACGGCCACGCTGTGACGATACGCGACGCGGCCTTGCAAACCAGCCCTCCCCCTGGACAGGGGGAGTCCCCGGAGGGGGAGACCGACCGAGTACGGAGGCCCGCTCGACTCCGCGCCCGCTCGGTCGACCACCCCTAGCCCCTCCTGTCCAGGAGGGGGACTGCTCTGCGGCGCACCCTCCCCTTCTGACAGACTGCCCTCTGCCCCGATGACCCGTCCCCTCCTCTTCGTCCTGCTCGTCGCGCTCGCGGCGCCTGCGCTCGCCCAGGAGGCCGCCGGCCCCGACGTGGCGCCCGAGTCGCCGCCGCGCCGGTCGGTCTCCCTTTTCGCCGACCTCCGGGCGCTCCAGGCCGGCGACCTCCTCACGGTCCTCCTCGTCGAGCGGACGGCGGCCCGGCAGACGCTCTCCAGCTCGGCCGCCGAGAGCCGGGCCGTGGGCGGCGACGCGGGGACGTCGGGCGGCGGCTTCTTCGGGCTCGACGCGCGCGTGGCCGGCGAGCGCGACTCGGACCGGCGGACGGTCCAGAGCGACCTCCTCGAAGGGACCATCACGGCCCAGGTCGTGGACGTGGACCCGGCCGGCAACCTGATCATCGAGGGCGAGCGCCGGCTGAACGTGGACGGGGCCACGCACCTCATGACCGTCCGCGGGCTCGTCCGCCCGGCCGACGTGGGGCCGTCGAACACGGTCCTCTCGCACCAGATCGCCGGGGCCGACGTGGTGTACCGCCAGGAGGGCGGCTCGAAGTTCCTCAGCGGCCGGTTCCTCACGCTCGTGGGGACCGTCGCCGTGCTCGCCGGGGCCGTCGTGCTGGGCTCGACGCTCGCGAGCGGCGCCGCGGCCGACGCGCCGGCCGACGTGGAGCCCGAGACGCCGGCCGACCCGGAGCCCACGCCCGGCGGGTTCCGCCTCCGCTTCCGCCTGTGACCCGCTGGCGGACGCCCGCCGCCAGCCGGGCGGCGACACCACCTGCCCGGTCGACCACCCCTGACCCCTCTCCGGGAGGGGGACTCTTCCCGCCCGGCGTCTCCCACTGACGCACCGTCCGCCGACGCTCCGCCCCCCGACCCCTATGCGCCGTCTCCTCGTCCTCGCCCTGCTGGCGGTGCTCGCCGGCCCCGCCCTGGCCCAGCCGACGAGCCGGCTTAAAGAGCTCGTCGTGCCGTCCGGGGCCGCGCCCGTCCAGCTCCTCGGCTACGGGATCGTCGTCGGGCTCGACCGGACGGGCGACCGGGCGCGCGGGCGGAGCGGCGCCCCGTACACGGTCCAGAGCATCGCCAACATGCTCGAGCGGTTCGGGATCGCCGTGGACCCGCAGTACCTCGGCTCGCGGAACGCGGCGGCCGTGATCGTGACGGCCAGCCTCGACCCGTTCGCCGGGCCCGGCTCGGCCGTCGACGTGACGGTCTCGGCCCTCGGCGACGCGCGATCCCTCGCCGGGGGCGTCCTCCTCCAGACGCCGCTCCAGGACATGGCCGCGGGCGGCGAGGTCTTCGCGCTCGCCCAGGGGCCCGTCCTCACCGGGACGGTCCTGGCCTCGGCCGCCGGGACGTCCACGCGGACGGGGCCGACGAACACCGGCCGCATCCCGTCGGGCGGGTCCGTCGTGCGGGCGGCGGGCGCGGCGCTGCCGGCGGGGCCGCTCGACCTCGTCCTCCGCCAGCCCGACTTCACGAACGCGGCGGCCGTGGCCGAGGCCGTCAACGGGGCGTTCCCGGGGATCGCTGAGGCCGTGCATGCGGGCCTCGTCCGCGTCGAGGTGCCGGCCGAGGCCGGGGGGGCGGGCGGGCTCATGGCCGCACTCGAGGGGATCCGCGTCGAGATCGACGTGCCGGCCCGGGTCGTCGTGAACGAGCGGAACGGGACGGTCGTGGCCGGCGGCACCGTCCGCATCGCCGAGGTCCTCATCACGCACGGGTCGCTCACGATCCGCACGGCCGTGGACCCGGCGGTCTCGCAGCCCGGGCCGTTCTCCGACGGCCAGACCGTCGCGGCGCGCGTGGGCTCGGTCGGGGTGGAGCAGCCGCCGGCGGGGTCGGTCGTGCTCCCCCCGAACGCGAACGTGGCCGAGCTGGCGGCGGCGCTCAACGAGCTCGGCCTCCCGGCGCGCGACGTGATCGCCGTGTTCCAGGCCATCGACCAGGCCGGCGCCCTCCAGGGCGAGCTGGTCGTGATGTAGAGATTTGTTGCGTGTTACGTGTTGCGTGTTGACACCAACGCCACGCGTACTCTGCAAACGCAACACGTAGCACGCAATACGCAGCACCTTCCTCATGAACGTCTCCCCCACCTCGTCCTCCGCCCCGACGCCGCAGCGGCCGGCCCAGACGCCCGAGGAGGCGGCCGAGCAGTTTGAGTCCGTCCTCGTCCGCCAGTTCGTCGAGGTCATGACGAAGGACCTGTTCGACGGCGAGGGCGAGGGGATGGTGAGCGGCCAGGCCGACCTCCAGCGCGACACGCTCACCGACGTCCTGACCAGCCACCTCGTCGAGGACGGGGCGTTCGGGATCGCCGAGATGATGCGCGAGCAGTGGGCCGCGCGCGGCCAGACGGCCCCCGAGCCCACCGACGCACCGCCCGCTGGCGGCTCGCCTGAGCGGACCGCCGACGGCGCCCGTCTGGAGGCGATGACGATGGACGAGGCACTCCGCCAGTTCGCGCCCGCTCAAGGTCGGCCGGTTTCCATCGATACATCCTCGGACGGCCCGGACGGCACCCCCTCCGACCGCCGCTAGCGCACGCCCCGCATGACCCCGACCGACCCGTTCGCCCCTGAGCGCGAGGCCCTCGCGGCCGTCGCCCGCGGCGCCCGCGCCCAGCTCGCCGCCCTCCGCGACGGAGCCGGCGACGCCTTCGAGGCCGCCTCCAGCGAGACGCTCGACGCCGTCGCCCTCCTCGACCGCCGTCGCCAGGA
>CAZDFV010000381.1:0-3103 GCA_964504495.1 uncultured Rhodothermales bacterium | reverse complement strand
AGGCCCCGCCGGTCGAGGCCGTCGTCGTGCCCGGCGCCGGGCACGCGCTCCTCGACGAGGCGCCGGACGCCGTCGCCGCGGCCGTCCGCCGCGCGCTCGGGAGCCCCGACCGCGGGCCCGCGTAGTCTCTGCCCGTCTCCCCACCGCTCCATGCCGACCACGAAGCCGCACCACACCACCGACCGCCCGACTGTCTCCGGCCCCTTCGAGTGGGAGCCCGCCGGCGACTTCGAGGACGTCGTCTACGAAAAGGGAAAGGCCGGGACCGACACGGCCGGGATCGCCCGGGTCACGATCAACCGGCCCGAGGTCCGCAACGCCTTCCGGCCGACGACGGTGACCGAGATGATCGCGGCCATCGACGACGCGCGCGACGACCCCTCCATCGGCGTGTTCGTGATCACGGGCGCCGGCGACAAGGCGTTCTGCTCCGGCGGCGACCAGCGGATCCGGGGCGACCACGGGTACAAGGAGGTCGCGGGCGGGCGCGAGACCGGCACGCAGCGCCTCAACGTCCTCGACTTCCAGACGCGGATCCGGCGGATGCCAAAACCCGTTATTGCAAGCGTCAACGGATGGGCCGTCGGCGGGGGCCACGTCCTCCACGTCGTGTGCGACCTGACGATCGCGTCGGACAACGCGCGGTTTATGCAGACCGGCCCGAAGGTCGGGAGCTTCGACGCCGGCTACGGGACGGCGCACCTGGCCCGGATCGTCGGGCAGAAGAAGGCCCGCGAGATCTGGTTCTTGTGCCGCGACTACTCGGCACAGGAGGCGCTCGACATGGGCCTCGTCAACACGGTCGTGCCGCTCGCCGAGCTCGAGCGCGAGACGGTCCAGTGGTGCCGCGAGATCTTGCGGAACTCGAACCTCGCCATCCGCATGATCAAGGCGGCCGCGAACGCCGACGAGGACGGCGGCGCCGGGCTCCAGGAGCTGGCCGGCCACGCGACCATGCTGTTCTACATGACCGAGGAGGGCCAGGAGGGGAAGAACGCCTACCTCGACCGCCGGCCCCCGAACTTCGACGCCGACGGCTACCGTCCGTAACGTGCCCCGCGGGGCGCCGTACCGTCCGCGCCGCACCGCCCACGCCGCATGACCAGCGTTCCCTACTCGATCGGCGACGACCACAGCGGGCTGTCCGAGATGCGCGGCGTGGTCTACCTCGACGGCGACGACGTGGTGATCGAGATGGAGACCAAGTTTCTCGGCCTGTTCAAGCGGCCGTCGCAGACGTTCCGGTTCGACGTGACCGACCTCGAGGAGGTCCGCCACACGCGGCGCGTCTGGGGCGACACCGTCTGGCTGCGGACGCACCCGATGGAGCGCGTGACGGAGATCCCCGGCTCGTCGGAGGGCGAGCTGTGCCTGAAGGTGAAGCGGGCCCACCGGCCCGCGCTGGGTGGGCTCCTCGACCGGCTCGAGCTGTGGCTCGTGTGACGACCGCCAGCCCCCCGCGCCCCTCCATGCGCTCCGTTCCGTTCACCATCAGCGACGTCCACGGCGGGTTCTCCGAGGGCCGGGGGACGATCTGCGTCGAGGGCGACGACGTGGTGATCGAGGTCCAGGTGTCCCTGTTCAGCCTGTTCAACCAGGAGCCCAAGACGTTCCGGTTCGACATGACGGACCTGGAGGAGATCGAGCACCGGCGGGGGGTCTGGGGCGACCGGCTCACGATCCGCACGCGGCCGATGGACCGCGTGGCGCAGATCCCCGGGGCCGGCGAGGGCAAGCTCGTCGTCAAGACTAAGCGGTCGCGCCGGGCCGACCTCGACCGGCTCCTCGACCACCTCGAGATGTGGGTGACGTGAGCGCGGCCGAGCGCACCGCCAGCGGCCCGGCCGTGTGGCTCGAGGCGGCCCGGCCGAAGACGCTCCCGGCCGCCGTGGCCCCGGTCCTCGTCGGCGTGGGGCTGGCGGTCGCCGAGGGCGCCTTCCACGCGGCCGCGGCGGCGTGCGCGCTGCTGGGCGCCGTCCTCATCCAGGTCGGGACGAACTACGTGAACGACGCCGAGGACGCCGTACGCGGGGCCGACACCGACGCCCGGAGGGGGCCGCGGCGGGCGACGGCGGCGGGGTTCGTGACGGCCGGGCAGATGCGGGCGGCGGCGGCCGTGGCCTTTGCCCTCGCGTTCGCGGCGGGCGGGTACCTCATCTGGCGGGGCGGGTGGCCCGTCCTCGCGCTCGGGTTCGCCTCGATCGCGTCGGGCGTGGCGTACACGGCCGGCCGGTACGCCCTGGCCTACACGGGCCTCGCAGACCTGTTCGTCCTCGTCTTTTTCGGCCCTGTCGCCGTCGGGGGGACGTACTACGTGCAGGCCCTCGCGCTGCCGTCGTGGGTCCCGATCGCCGGGCTCGGACCGGGGTTCTTGGCGACGGCCGTCCTCGTCGCCAACAACGTCCGCGACGTCGAGGAGGACCGGGCCGCCAGCAAGCGGACGCTCGCGGTCCGGTTCGGGCGGGCGTTCGGGGTCCGGCTCTACAGCGCGTGCGTGTCGGGCGCCGTCGTCGTGCCGGCGGCGCTGGCGCTCGTCGCGCGCGGCCACCTCGGCGTGCTGGCGGCGTCGCTCGCCGCGGCCGTCGTCGGCCGCCGCCTCGCCCGGACGCTGGCGACGACGGACGACCCGGCCGTGCTGAACCCGCTCCTCGGCAAGACGGCCGGGCTCCTCTTCGCCTACTCCGTCCTGTTCGCCCTGGGCTGGGCGCTGACATAAGGCGACGGACGCGCCAGGCCGCGGCGGCCGAGGGCCCGACGTGGCGTTCGGCTCGCCTGCAGGGGGTGTTCGGAGCCGATCCCCGTGTCGCTCTCGCTCAGCGCTCTTAGGGGACTGTCTGGGTCCGTCGGGGGGACGCCAGCGCGGCATGCCTGTCCGGGCCGCGTGCGCTCCGGGCGCCGGTGCGAGGGGGCCTGAGACAACCGTCGCGTAGCCGCGGGGCGGCCGCACATACGTTATCCTCCCGCCGCGTCCACCCTCCGTTCCCGTCCCGGCCCATGACCGTCCGCCTGCTCGCCGCCCTCGCGGCCGTCGCTCTTGCCGCCCCCGCCGCCGCGCAGTCGCTCCCCGACTGGGCCGAGCCGTCGGCGCCGGCGGCGGCGCCCG
>CAZDFV010000380.1:0-3116 GCA_964504495.1 uncultured Rhodothermales bacterium | reverse complement strand
CGCTACGCCTCGACCGACGGGGCGGCCGGCATGAACCGGACGGTCACGGCCGTGCCGCCCCCGTCGAGCCGGCGGACGTCGAGGCCGCCGCCGACCCGGTCGGCCCGGAGCCGCATGGTCCGGAGCCCGAGGCCGCCGCCCTCGTCGAGCGCCCCGTCGGGGATGCCCACCCCGTCGTCCTGGACCGTCAGCGCGGCGACCCCGTCGTGGCCGTGCGAGACCGAGACGACGACGGCCTCGGCCCGGCCGTGCCGAGCGGCGTTGGCGAGGGCCTCCTGGACGATCCGGTAGAGGTGCCCGGCGTCCTCCTTCGACTGGACTACGACGGGCCGGTCGTAGACGAACGAGCAGTCGACCCCGAACGCGGCGCCGGCGTCGGCCGCCAGCCGCTCGAGCGCGGCCATGAGCCCGTCGGCCTCGACGTCGACCGGGAACAGCCCGCGCGCAATGGCCCGGGCCTGCTGGTGGGCCGCCTCGACGAGCTCGAGCGTCCGGCGGAGGTCGGCGAGCGCGGCCGGGTCCACGCCGTCCCGGCCGAGCCGGACGTCGAGGGCCTGGAGCTTGAACGCGGCCCCGGTCAGGACCTGGCCGAGCCCGTCGTGGAGCTCCCGGGCCATCCGCTCCTGCTCCCGCGCCGAGGCCTCGAGCACCTCGCGCTCGAGCCGCCGCCGCTCGGTCACGTCGCGCTGCGTGCCGACCCAGTTCACGACCCGGCCGTCCCCGTCGCGGACCGGGGCGATCTCCCACTGGAGGACGAACGCGGACCTGTCCTTCCGGTAGTTCACGGCCTCGGACTCGACCGGCTCCCCGGCTTCGAGCGCCCGCCGGACCTGGTCGAGCGCGGCCCGGTCGGTCTTCGGCCCCTGGTACATCCGCGGCGACCGGCCGACGACCTCGTCGCGCCTGTACCCGAACAGCCGGAGGTGGGCGTCGTTGGCGTAGACGATCTCGGGGCCGGGCGGGTCGAGGGCCGGGCCGGTCACGATGATCGACTCGGCGGCCTGAGAGACGGCCGCGGCCAGGAGCCCCCGCTCGCGCTCGTCGGCCCGGCGCTCGGTCACGTCCTCGGAGACGTAGGCGAAGAGCGGGTCGGCCCCGTGGGCCGGCGTGACCGTCACGTCCAACTCGCGGACGCCCTCGCCGCCGGCCTCCGACCCCCACGGGAACGTCGTCTCAAAGTGGACGGGCTCGCCGCTCGTCGCCGCCCGCTCGACGTGGCGGGCCCAGACGGCCGCCTCGCCGTCGGTGAACCCGAGCCGGGTCATCTCCGCCCCGTCGACGTCGTCGACGTCGGCCCCGGACGCGCCGAACAGGCGGAGGGCCGCCCGGTTGGCCGCTCGGTGGAGGACCCGGCCCTCCCGGTACTCGACGACGCCCATGAGGAACGGGGCGCTCTCGAAGAACGCCTGGAGCAGCCGGCCCTGCTCGTCGGCCCGCTGGCGCTGCTCGACCTCCCCGGTCACGTCGTTCTGGACGCCGACGAAGTGCGTGACCTCGCCGGCCCCGTTCCGGATCGGCGTGAGGTAGAGCCGGTTGTAGAACAGGGCCCCGTCCTTCCGGTAGTTCCGGAGGACGACCTCGGTCGAGGCCCCCCGCTCGACGGCCGTCCGGATCGCGTCGAGCGCCTCGCGCTGCCCGTCGCCGCTGTCGTCGCGCGTCCCGTCGCCGCGGACCTGGAGGAACCGGCAGTTCTGCCCGACGATCTCGGACCGCTCGTAGCCGGTCGTCTCGACGAAGTTCTGGTTGACGACGACGAGCGGGTTGTCCTCGACCCGGACGTCGGTCACGACGACGAGGTTGTTGACGGCGTCGAACGCCCGGTGGATGAGGTCCTGCGCGTCGCGGACCGTGTCGCGCCGGGTCCGGTCGCGGACGAGGAGGAGCGCCCGGTCCCCCAGCGCCTCGGCGACGGCGGCGGGGCGGCGGCCGTCCCGGTCGGCGGCCGAGGACTGAACGCGGACCCACGCCCACTCGCCCGAGCCCGTCCGCATCCGGAACTCCCGCTCGAACGGGAGCGGCGTGGCCCAGAACCCGCCGGGCTCGTCCTGGACGGCGTCGTCGGGGTGGACGAGGTCGAGGAGCGGCCGGCCCTCGACCTCTCGCGGGTCGAGCCCGAGGACCTCGACGAGGCTCGGCCCGGCGTAGACGACACCGCCGCCGTCGCCCACCACGAGGACGGCGTCGGCGACGGCGGCCGAGAGGGCCTCGAAGGCCTTCTGGCCTCCGAACGTGAACGGGGTGTCGGTGGGCTCGGGCACGGCGGTCGGGTCGGGGGGGGCGCCGGCCTCCGCCAGCGGCCGAAAACCTACCGCGGTGCCCCGCCCCCCCGGGCGGGTCCCGCCCCCCTCTCAGGATCTCCCCTACAGCGGCCGGACGCGGACCGAGTCGAGCACGACGCGCGAGACCTCGAACGTCCGCCCGGCGTCGTGGAGCGTCCCGAACCGCTCGAGGGCGCCCACGGAGTCGGCCGTGAGGTTCCGCCAGTCCTGGAACAGGACGCCGCCGACGCGCCGCTCGGCGAGGAGCTGGCGGAACCGGGTGCCGGTCTCGGTCCGGCTCGTGTCGGCCGGGTCGGGCCGGTAGGTGTAGGCGTAGGTTGCGATCCGGCCGTCCGGGCGGAGCCAGTAGACGTAGCGGTCCTCCCAGTCGGCCCCGCCGCCGTCCTGGGCGAACGTGACCGCGAGGCGGTCGAACGCCTCGCCGCCGACCTCGCCCGGCCCGAGCGCCTCGGCGCGGACGGCCGGGTCGGCGAGCGCGTACGGGAGGAGGGCGAAGTACGCGACCGAGTTGACGGCCGTCGCCAGCCGCCCGGCCTCGGCCTCGGAGAGCGGGACCGGGGCGCCGTCGACGAACCGGTGCGCGCCGTCGTTGTCGACGACCTCCTCGACGGTCCGGCCGAGGCTGTCGGTGAGGGTGCGGGCGTAGCGGAAGGCCCCGCCGTCGCGGGTCAGCGTGAACGGGGTGCCGCGGAACGAGAACGTGACCTCGGCACCGTCGAGGGCGTCCGAGCCGTGGGCCTCGCGGGCCCGCTCGACCAGGGCGAGGGCCTCGGCGTCGCCCGCGGGGCCGGGCGGGCCGCAGGCGGCCAGGCCGCCGGCGGCGAGCGCGGTCGCCAG
>CAZDFV010000379.1:0-3119 GCA_964504495.1 uncultured Rhodothermales bacterium | reverse complement strand
CGGGCTGGTGGCGCCGGCGGCCGGCGCGGCCGTGCCCGGCGCGGTGCCGCCGTACGCCGGCGTCCCATAGGCCGCGTAGTCCGTGGCCGGGCGCGCCCGGTACGGATCGGCCCCGCGGGCCGTGTAGGACCCGCCGTAGGTCGCGCCGGACCGGCGGCTGGACGGCGCCGACGCCTTGAGGAACCGGCCGCCGAGGATGCCGAGGAGGAACGCCCCCCCGATAAACAGGCCGGGGTCGCGCCGGGCGAACCGCTCGGCCTCGTCGAGGAGCTCGCCGACGTTCCGGTCGCGGAGCTGGTCCGTCAGCGACTCGACCTGGGAGGCGGCCATCTCGGCGTACTGCGCGAACGCGTCGCGGTCCCGGTCGCGGAGGGCGTCGCCGGTCTCGTGGAGGGCGCCGGCCACGTCGGAGAGGACGCCGGCCGCCTGGCCCTTCCGCTTGGACGCCTCGTCGGCGGCGGCGGACTTGGCCTGACCGGTAAGGTCGGCGGCCTTGTCCTTGGCCTGGTCGGCTGCGTCGGCCGCGGCGCGTTTGGCCTCGTCGGCCGTGCTGGACGAGGCCCCCGTCGTGGGGCTCGTGGAAGAGGGGGAGGTGGGCATAGAGGGAGAGGAGGGACGGGCGGGCCACCCGAGCGGATGCGGAGGGCGGCGGACGGGGCTGGTATGTGAAGGGGCCGCGCGGGGTCCCGGGGAAAACCCTTAGATCCGGCCTCAGCGTCGTCCAAGCGGCCCCGTTCTGAGCGACCACGCACATTTCCGGGGCGCCCCCAGAAACGACGCGGTAGCGCCCCCGGTTGGCCTTTCCCCCCTCCTCCCCCCTCCTCATGGCTCAGATCCCCGTCCGCCACGTCCCCGAAGACCACCCCCACCACGCCTACGAGTACGGCCCGGCCGACTACGGCCGCGTCTCGGCCGCCCTCAAGCGGGTCTCGTGGGGGGCCATCTTCGCCGGCGCCGTCGTCGCCGCCGTCACGCACTTCCTGCTGTACCTGCTCGGCATCGGGATCGGGCTCGAGACGTTCGACCCGGCCACCGAGGGCGACTCGGCACGCGGGTTCGGGATCGGCCAGGGAGTCTGGCTGGTCGTCAGCGGGCTGCTGGCGCTGTTCGCCGGCGGCTGGGTGGCCGGGCGCCTCGCCGGGATGCCGCGCCGCGTGGACGGGGCGCTCCACGGGCTCGTGACGTGGGGGCTCGCGACGATCCTCGGCGTTTATTTCTTGGCCTCCGGCATCGGGACGGTCCTCAGCGGCGTCCGCTCGGCGATCGGCGAGGGGGCGAGCCTCGTCGGGCAGGGCGTGGCCGCCGCCGCGCCCGCCGCCGCCGACGCCCTCGGCGACGGGGCCCAGCAGCTCGACCTGTCCGGCATCGAGGCCCAAGCCGAGGCCCTGCTCCGCGACGTCGGGACGAGCCCCGGCGACGCCGGCGACGACATCGACGAGGCGATCGACGAGGCCTTCGCCGGCTCCGGCCCGGTCGACCAGCAAGCGCGCGAGGAGCTGGTCCAGACGCTCGCCGCCGAGACCGACCTCTCGGAGGCCGAGGCGCGGCAGACCGTGAACGACTGGGAGGCCCAGGCCCAGGACCTCCGCCAGCGGGCCGAGGGGGCCGTCCAGACCGTCCGTGAGGGGGCCCCGGGCGTGGCCGAGGACGCCGCGGAGGTTCTGGGCACGGCCGCGCTGTGGTCGTTCTTCGCCCTCTTGCTCGGCGCCGGCGCGGCCCTCCTCGGCGGGCTCCTCGGGTCGCCGCACGACCTCCCCGCTACGGCCGTCCGCCGCGAGTCGGGGGCCTAGGCCGTCGTGCGCAGAGCGTGGGCCTGCCCCGCTGGCGGGCGCCCCGTCCGCGGTCGGGCCCACGTTCGTACGTCCCCCTCTCCTGGGATCACGCCTCGCGCATGGCGAGGGCCGGGGCCGTCCGCCCCATCCGCCAGGCAGGGTACGCCCCGGCCAGGAGCGCGGCGACGACCGCCAGCACGACGGCCTGGACGAGCACGCCGCCCGAGACCGAGAACGCCAGCGTCCACCCGAACGACCGGACGTTGACGACGAACACGAGGACGGCCGCGAGCGCCAGCCCGAGCGGGACGGCCAGGACGCCGGCCCACAGCCCCATCAGCCCGGTCTGGACGAGGACCGACCGGGCTACCTCGCCCGGCGTCATCCCCTGCGCCCGGAGCACGGCCAGCTCGCGCCGCCGCTCGAGTTGGAGGGCCATGAGGGCCGAGAGCACGCCGACGAACGCGACGCCGACGGCGAGCAGCCGGAGCACGCTCGTCACCACGAACGTCTGGTCGAAGATGTCGAGGCTGGCCTCCCGGAGCGCCCGGTTCGAGCGGACTTGCACCTCCTGGCGCCCCTCGGCGAGCGAGCGGGCCCGGGCCACGAGCGCCTCCGGGTCCACGCCCGGGGCGGCCGTCAGCGCCGTGCCGGCGAGGCCGGGGTCGCGGTACGACCGGAGGAACGTCCGCTCGTCCATGAGGACGACGCCCAGGTCGTTCCCGTAGTCGTAGTAGACGCCGGCCACGGGGTAGGCCCGCTCGCCGGCGTCGGTCGGGAGGCGGAGGGTGTCGCCCACGGAGACGCCGAACCGGAACGCGAACGGCTCGCTGACGGCCACGGCGCCGCGCCGGGCGCCCTCGACGACGGCCGCAGCGCTGCCGGCCTTGTAGCGGTTGATGCCCGCCCGCACCGAGTCGATCCGCGCGACGACGAGGTCGAACGTCCGCCCGTCCGTTTCGAGCGGGCGGACGCGGATGTCGTCCGTCCGGGCGACGCCCGGCAGCGCCGCGAGGTCGCGGGCCAGGCCGGGGTCGAGCGTCGCCCCGCCGCGCCGGAACACGGTCGCCGGGGGCTGCACGTAGACGTCGGCCTGGAGGACGCTTCCGAGCCAGTCCTCGACCGTCGTGCGGAACGAGGACACCATCGTCGCCACGCCGACGGTCGCGGCGACGGCGACGGTGAGGGCGGCGACGGCCACGGCCGTCCGGCTCAGGGAGGCGGTCACGCCGCGCGCGGCCATCCGCCCGACGGGCCCGAACAGCCGCGCGGCGAGCACGCCGGCCGCCCGGGCGTAGAGCCGCGTGAGCCAGGGCGTGAGGAGGGCCACGCCGACGAGGATCCCCA
>CAZDFV010000378.1:0-3127 GCA_964504495.1 uncultured Rhodothermales bacterium | reverse complement strand
CGGGGGCCGCCCTCACCGTCGTCCCCGTCGACGCCGACCGGCCCGACCCCGTCGTCGCGTCGGCCTCGGCGCTCGCGTTCGGGGCCGTCCCGGTCTTCCCGCGTGGCGTCGTCGCCGCGCCGCGACAGTGGGCCCTCCACCGGCGCCGCCGGGGCCGGCTCGTCGTCAAGGAGGTCAACCCACTCGCCCTGGCGTACTGGGCCCGGGCGTACCGGCCGCTCGTCGTGTTCCTCGTCCGCCACCCGGCCGCCGTGGCCCTCAGCTACCGCCGGCTCGGGTGGCTCGGGAACCCCGACGTCTCGGCGGAGCGCCCGGACCGGCCGGACGCCTCGGCGTGGGAGACCTGCGGGCGCCGCCAGGGGCTCGTCCACCGCGCGGCCCTCGACGCCCTCCGCGACTACCCGGACGGCCGCGTCGTCCGCTACGAAGACCTCTGCCGCGATCCCGAGGGTGAGTTCCGGGCCCTCTTCGCGTTTGCCGGGCTCGGCTGGAGCGGGCGGGTCCGCGAGGCCGTGGCCGTCCGGGCGTCCGGGGGCGACCGGGCCTCGACGTTCGGGACCCGCCGGGACTCCCGCCGGATGGCCGACGCCTGGCGGGGCGAGATCGCGCCGGGCGAGCTCGACGACCTCCGGCGGGGGTACACCGAGGCCGGGGCCCAGTTGTACGCCGCCCCGGAGGACTGGGAGGCCGCGCCGGCCCCTCCGCGATGAGCAACGGGAGCCCCACAAACGGCCGCGGAGGCGACGGGCCCCGGCCGGTCCTCGTCTACACGAACGCGCTCCTCCCCTACTCGGAGACGTTCATCCGCGACCAGGCCGAGGCCCTCTCGCGGTACCAGGCCCACTACGTCGGGGGCCACCGCGTCGACGGGCTGGCGCTCCCCGACGGGCGCGTGACGGTCGTGAGCGACGGGACGGCCCGGGGCCGGGCCCGGGAGGGGTGGTTCAAGCTGAGCGGGCGGGCCCCGGCCCTCGTCCGGCGGCTCCGGGACGAGCGCCCGGCCGTCCTCCACGCCCACTTCGGGGGGTGCGCGGCCGTGGCCCTCCCCCTCGCCGAGGCGCTCGGGCTCCCGTTCGTCGTCACCTTCCACGGGCTCGACGCGACGCGGACCGTGGCCGACCGCCGCCGCCAGCTCGCCCTGACGCCCCAGCTCTACGTCCGCCGGGCCGGCCGGCTCCGGCGCCGGGCCGACCGGTTCGTCACGATCACCGAGCACGTCCGGCAGACGCTGGTCGGCCAGGGGTTCCCCGCGGACCGGGTCGAGGTCCTCCCGCTCGGGATCGACACGGCCTTTTTCGCGCCCGACGCCGCCGTCGAGCGCGAGCCGGTCGTCCTCTTCGTCGGCCGCCTCGTCGAGAAAAAGGGGGCCGAGTACCTAGTCCGGGCGATGGCCCGCGTCGGGCGGGCGGTCCCGGCGGCCCGGCTCGTCGTGATCGGGGACGGCCCGCTCCGGGCGACGCTCGAGGCCGAGGCCGGGCGGACGCTCCAGGGCGCCCGGTTCCTCGGGCGCCGGTCGCCGGCGGAGGTCCGGGCGTGGATGAACCGGGCCCGCGTGTTCTGCGTGCCGAGCGTGACGGCAGCCTCGGGCGACCAGGAGGGGTTCGGGGTCGTCTTCCTCGAAGCCCAGGCGATGGGGACGCCCGTCGTCTCGTCGCGGTCCGGCGGGATCCCCGAGGCCGTCGCCGACGGCGAGACCGGGTTCCTCCTCCCCGAGCGCGACGTCGAGGGGCTGGCGGCGCGGATCGCGGCGCTGCTCACCGACCCGGCCTTGTGGGACGCGACGAGCCGGCGGGGCCGCGACCGCGTCCGCCGGGAGTTCGACACGGCCCGGCAGACGCGGCGGCTGGAGGCCCTCTACGACGACGTCGTCCGCGAACGGGCCGAGGCCCCCTCCCACACCGGCCCGTGATGCGGTTCTTGTTCGTCAGCCACTCGCGCCCCCACCCCCCGACAAACGGGGGGAACCAGCGGACGGCCCTCCTCCTCCGGGCCCTCCGCGAGCTCGGCGACGTGGACCTCCTCCTCATGCACGGGGACCGCCCGCCGAGCGCCGAGGACCTCGAGCGGATCCGGGCCGACCACGACCTCCTGGCCTGCGTGCCCATGCCGCGGCGGGGCGAGCGGCCGCCCTGGCGCCGGGTCCGCCCGCTGAACCCCCGCCTCGTCGACCGCGTGGCCGCCCACGCCGGGCGGGCCGCGGCCCACTACGCCCCCCACCCCGCCGTCGCCCCGCTCCTCGACCGGGCCGTCCGGGAGCGGCGGTACAGCCTCGTCGTCGGGCGCTACCTCCGGTCGGCCATCCTGAGCGGGGCGCTGGACGTCGCGCCCGTCGCCCTCGACGTCGACGACCTGGACTCGGACCCGTGGCGGGCCCGCCGCGACGCGGCCGGCGCGGGGCTCGCGGAGCGGCTTGTTGCGGGCCACCACCTCCGCCAGCTCGAGGCGCTCCTCCCCCCGCTCCTCGCCCGCTGCCAACACCTCTGGGTGTCCAACGCGCCGAACCTGCGGGCCCTCGACGGGCTCCCCGTCTCCCTCCTCCCGAACATCCCGTTCCCGAACCACGGCCGTCCGACCCACCCCGCCCCGCCGCCGCCCGGCGGCCGCGTGGTCCTGACCGTGGCTTCGTTCCTGCACGTCCCGAACCAGAAGGGCGTCGACCGCTTTGTCTCGGACGTGTGGCCGCGCGTCCGGGCCCGGGTCCCCGACGCGACGTTCCGGATCGTGGGCTCGCGGATGACGCCCGACCTCCGCGCGCGGTGGGGGCGCGTCCCCGGCGTCGAGCCGGTCGGGTTCGTCGACGACCTCCACGGGGCGTACGCCGGGTGCGCCTTTGCCGTCTCGCCGCTGTTCTACGGGGGCGGGTCGAACATCAAGGTGCTCGAGGCGCTCGCGCACGGGCGGGCCTGCGTCGTGACCCCGTTCTCGGCCCGGGGGTTCGAGGGCGTCCTCGGCGAGGGCGACGGGCTCGCCATCGGGGCCGGCGCGGACGGGCTGGCGGAGGCGTGCGTCGCGCTCCTCGAAGCGCCGGACCGGGCGGCCCGCCTGGCCGAGCGCGGCGCGGCCCTCGTCGCCGAGCACTACTCGTACGCCCGGTTCCGCGACGTCGTCCACGAGGGCGTCCGCGCGG
>CAZDFV010000377.1:0-3169 GCA_964504495.1 uncultured Rhodothermales bacterium | reverse complement strand
CCGGACGGCCAGCCGGGCCGGCAAGGAGGCCCGGACCCGCCGCGCCGCCGCCCGCCGCGCCGGCCACCGGCGGCTGGTCAAGAACCGCCGGGGCCGGAAGCTCACCGGCGTCGCCGCCGGCATGGCCGACTACTTCGGCCTCGACCCGACGGTCGTTCGGATCGCGTGGGTCGTCGCCACCATTTTTACGAACGGGGGGGCCATCCTCCCCTACATCCTCCTCTCGATCATCCTCTCGAACGGAGACGACGGCGACGACGACCCCGTCGTCCGCGTCAAGGCGGACTAGCCCGGCCGGCCACCGGGCCCGTCCGCCCGCCCGTCAGAACGCGATCTGGGCCTGCGCGCGGCCGGCCACGAGCGTTTCGCGGCCGTCGTCGGCCAGGACGAACACGTCGAGGTTGAGGGCGAGCCGCGTGTTCTCGGCCGCGTACAGGTTCAGGCCAGGGGTGAGGAGGAGGCCCTCGGCCGCGCCCAGCGGCCCGTCCACGTCGGCCACGCTCGCGCGGAAGAGCGGCTCGACGGCGACGAGGAGCCCGTCCGCCCCGCTGCCCGTCCCGAACCGGTAGGCCACCCACCCCTGGGCCGTCCGGAAGTCCAGGTCGCGGAACGGGTCGAGCGTCCCCACGGCCACCTCCCCGAGCGCGTGGAACCCCGGCCGGCCGTAGTCCCCGACCTCGGCGTCGACGGCGTAGCCGGCCCCGCGCCGCGTGTCCCCGGCCGGGTCGGCGCCGCGGGCCTCGCCGAACGGGCCGCCCCCGAGCCCGGGGGCGTCGTCCGCGGCGAACGCCCGGCTCGTCGCCGCCAGCCCCACCTTCACGCCGGGTGCGGGCTGGAGCTGGAGGCGCGCCGCGAGCTGGCGGACGTCGGCGTCGCCGCCCTCCTCGCCGGTCGAGCCCGTGAAGTAGCCGGCGGCGTAGGCGAGCCCGACCGGGAGCCCCTCGACCTCGCCGAGCACCTGGACGCCTACCGACCGCCCGGCGTAGGCCAGCGCCTCGAGGGCCCGGTACTGCCCGACGGCCTCGGCCCCGCGGAACCGGGCGCCCCGTTCGATGGGGACGAGCGTCGCCGCCGTCGTCGCGTCCACGATCCCGAACGGCCGGCCGCCCTTCCCCACGAGCAGGCCCACGGCCGGGGTCGGCTGGACGAGCACGTACGCCTCGTTCAGCTCGGCCGCCCCGCCGACGGCGGCGTTCGCCAGCTCGGCCTGGATGCGCCCGCTGACGACCGGGCTCACGCGCGCGTTCGCGCTCAGCCGCACGCGGCGGAGGGACAGCTGGGTGTCGTCCGCGACGCCGTCGGCCGAGCTCGTGTTGAACTGGGTCTGGACGAGGCCGCCGAAGGTGACGGTCCGGCCGCCGCCGTCGAGGTCGGGGTCCTCAGCCGTCTCCTGCGCGGCGGTCGGGACGGCGAACAGGGCGATGAGGAGGGCGAGGGAGCGGCGGACGGGCATCGGGGGGCGGCCAAATATGGCGCGGGCCGCCCCGACTGGAGCGGCCCGCGCAGAACGGGGAGCCGAGGACGCCGCTACGACACGGACGGGTCCCCAGGCGAGGAGGACCCGCCGCCGACCTTCGGAGCCGTCCCCGAAGTGCTGGCCGTCGACACACCGGCCGTACCCGTCGACGACCCCGTCGACGCAGACGGCGTCTTGGGGGGCTCGTCGAGCCCCTTCTTTTTCGCCTCGTCCTTGGCCGTCTCCTTGAGGTCCTTCGCCTCGGCCTTGGCCTGGTCGGCCACGTCCTCCGCCTTGTCCTTCGCCTCGTCGGCGACACGGGAGGCGACGGTCTTGGCCTGGTCCAGCTTCTCCTGCGCGGCCGCCTGGGCCTCGCGCTTGACCCGCTCGGCCTGCTCGCCCACCAGCCGGTTCTCGGCGTGCGTCTCCGGCACGGCCATCCCGACGAGGGCGCCGGCCGCGAGCGCGGCGGCCCCGACGCCGAGCGGGTTCCGGTTGACCTGGCCCTGGAGCCAGCTCGTGGCCTGGTGGCCGTAGTACTGGGCCTGGTCGGCCGCGTCCGAGACCCGGTCGCCGGCCTGGTCGGCGAGGTCGCCGGCCCGCTGGCGGGCGTCGTCGGCCGCGTGGGCGGCCCGGTCGCGGGCGTCGCCCGCGGCGTCGGAGGCCCGGTCGGCGACCGAGCGGTCGCCGTCGCGGGCCCGGCCGTAGGCCGGGTCGCGGAGGGTCATGTACGCCCGGCGGTAGTCGGGGTAGCGCCCGTAGACGCGGAAGTAGTGCTCCTCGTAGTCGCGGCGGTCGCGGTCGCCGCCCGACCCGCCTTGCGTGAGGAGCCAGCCGAGCCCGACGGCGGTGAGGACGGCGGGGAGCGGGTTGTCTCGAATCGTGTCGATCATGGAGGACCCGGCGTCCCGGGCGGTGCTGCGGACGACGTCCTTCGCCTGTTCCTTGAGGTACTCCGGCTCGAACCGGGCCGTGATGGCGTCGACGGTCTCCGTCATCTCGGCCCGGGTGTGCTGGATGTCCTGCTGGATGTCGGCGGGGTCTTTGGAAACGGGGTTGTAGTTGCCCGTGTGGGCAGGGTCGCCGGGGCGGCGGGCAGTCCCGGCCTCGGCCGGGGTCGTGCCGGCCGGCGTGAGCCGGTCGCCCTGGGCGCGGTTCATGGGGTCTGGTGCTTCAGCCATTCTTTGTCCTCTTTGAGGGTCTCGAGGGTGCGTTCAGGTGTCGGGTCCATCCGCTTCAGCGTGTCCAGCCCCTTTTTGGCGAGGGCCCCGCCGACGGCGGCCACGAGGGCCCCGACGACGAGGAGGCCGAGCCACTCGGCGTCGAACAGGAGTTCGCCGAGGAGCAGGCCGAGGCCGGTCAGGAGCACGATGAGGCCGGCGTAGGCGAGGGCGCCGCCGGCGACGATCTCGGCCACGTTCTTCGCCACCGTGCGGATCTCCTCGCGGATCTCCTTCTTGGCGAGCGCGACCTCCTGGCGGACGAGCGTGGTCGTCTCCGTCGCCAGCTCGCCGAACAGGTCGCCGAGCGAGCGGGAGTCGCCGCCGGGGCCCTTCGCGGGGCCCTCGACGAGGACGCCCTCGCCGGGCGGCGGGACGAGCCCGGGCGGGGGCGGCGGGGGCCCGCCGGGCGGGGGCGTGGGGGTCTCGGCCATCGGCTAAAGGGGCGTGTCGGTCGAGGTCGCGGCGGGCGGGCTGGTGGCGCCGGCGGCCG
>CAZDFV010000376.1:0-3171 GCA_964504495.1 uncultured Rhodothermales bacterium | reverse complement strand
CGGGCTCAGGTAGCTTGGCGGATGCCCTCCCCCCACCCCGTCCGCCGCGCGGTCCGGGCCGTCGCCCTCGTGCTGGCCGCGCTCGTCGTCGTCGCCACCGCGTTGCCGGCCGCGCCCAGCGGTGCGTGGTGGGTCCGCGTGTTCGACTACCCCCGCGTGCAGACCGCCGCGCTCGGGGCCGTCGCGCTCGTCCTCTACGCCCTCGCCGGCCGGGGCGGCCCGCGGTGGGGGCACGTGCTGGTCGCCGCGCTCGCCCTGGCCGTGGCGTACCAGGCCGTCCAGATCGCGCCGTACACGCCGCTCGCGTCCCCCGAGGTCGTCGTCGCCGAGGGCGCCGGCGGCCCGACGCTCTCGGTCCTCGTCGCGAACGTGCTGATGGAGAACCGCGAGGCCGAGCGGTTCCTCGACGTCGTCCGGCGCTACGACCCGGACCTCGTCCTCGTCCTGGAGCCGGACGCCTGGTGGGAGCGGGCGCTCCGCCCCCTCGACGCCACCCACGCGTACGCGCTGAAGGAGCCGCTGTCGAACACGTACGGGATGCTCCTCTACTCGCGGCTCCCGCTCCTCGACGCCGAGACCCGCTACCTCGTCGAGCCCGACATCCCGTCGATGCACGCGCGCGTCCGGCTGGCGGAGGGCCGGGCCGTCCAGCTCCACGCGCTCCACCCGGACCCGCCGAACCCCCAGTACGCGACGGAGACGACGGAGCGGGACGGCGAGCTCCTCCTCATCGCCCGCGAGGTCGGCCGGCGGGGCGGGCCGGCCGTCGTGGTCGGGGACTTCAACGACGTGGCGTGGTCGCGGACGACCCGGCTCTTCCAGGAGACGAGCGGGCTCCTCGACCCCCGCGTTGGGCGCGGCACGTTCAGCACGTACAACGCCCGGTGGCCGCTCCTCCGGTGGCCGCTCGACCACGTGTTCCACTCCGACCACTTCGCGCTCGTCCGGCTCGAGCGCGGGCCGGACGTCGGGAGCGACCACTTCCCCATCTTCGCCGAGCTCGCCGTCGACCCCGAGGCCGAGTGGATCCAGGACGCCCCGGCCCCGGAGGCCGACGACCTCCGGGAGGCCGACGAGGCCATCGACGAGGCCGGCGCACCCGAGTCGCTCTAGGTCTCGGGGCCCCACCGGGAACCGGGGCCGCCAGCACGGCGATAGCGGCCCGTGCCCGCCTTTCTCGCCCGCCTCCGCGTCCCCGTTTCCGCCGCCGACCTGTTCGCGTGGCACGAGCGGCCGGGCGCGTTCGAGCGGCTCTCGCCACCGTGGCAGCCCGTCTCGCTCGAGCGCCACGACGGGATCCGCTCGGGCGACCGGGCCGTCCTCCGGCTCGGCGTCGGGCCCGCCTCGGTCCGCTGGGTCGCCGAGCACCGGGCCTACAGCGACGCCTGCCGGCGGCTCGACGCGCCGTGCGAGTTCACCGACCTCCAGGTCGAGGGCCCGTTCGCCGCGTGGCGCCACACGCACCGGATGCTCCCCGACGGCCCCGACGCCTCCGTCCTCGAGGACGACGTGGCGTACCGGCTCCCGCTCGGCCGGCTGGCGGAGGCCGTGGGCGGGGGCCGGGCCCGCCACGAGACGGCCCGGCTGTTCGCCTACCGCCACCGCGTCACCCGCGCCGACCTCGCGCGCCACGCCCAGAGCGACGGGCCGCCGATGACCGTCGCCGTGACCGGGTCGAGCGGGCTCGTCGGCCGGGCCCTCTGCGCGTTCCTGACCGGCGGCGGGCACACGGTCGTCCGCCTCGTGCGGAGCCGGGAGGCCGCCCAGGCGAGGACCCGGGGGCCGCAGGAGCGGGCCGTCTATTGGGACGTGGAGCGCGGCGAGATCGACCACGAGGCGCTGGCGGCGGCCGCGCCCGACGCCGCCGTCCACCTCGCCGGCGAGCCGGTCTTCGCCCCCCGCTACCCGGCCGACAAGCGGCGGCGGATCTGGGAGAGCCGGACGCGGGGGACGCAGCTCTTGGCCCGCGCCCTCGCCGCGCTCGACGCCCCACCGCGCGTCCTGGTCTCGGCCAGCGCCAGCGGCTACTACGGCAGCCGCGGCGACGCCGCGCTCACGGAGGCCGACGACCCCGGCGACGGGTTCCTCGCCGACGTGTGCCGGGCGTGGGAGGCGTCCACGGCCGCGGCCGAGGCGGCCGGCGTCCGCACCGTCCACGCCCGGATCGGGATCGTCGTGACGCCGGCGGGCGGGGCGCTCTCGAAGCTCCTCCCCGCCGCGCACGCCGGCCTGGCCGGGTGGGTGGGCGACGGGCGGGCGTGGTGGCCGTGGATCGCCCTCGACGACGTGGTCTACGCCCTCCACGCGCTCCTCCGGGCGGACGGGCTCGCCGGGCCGGTCAACCTCTCGGCCCCGGAGCCGGCGCGGGCGCGGGCGTTCGCCGAGGCGCTGGGAGCCACGCTGGGCCGCCCGGCGTTCCTGTCGGTCCCCGAGCCGCTCGTCCGGGCCGCCACGGGCGACGTGCTCCAGGAGGTGGCGCTCCAGAGCGCCCGGATGCTCCCGGCCCGTCTCCTCGACGCCGGGTTTACGTTCTCGTACCCCGACCTCAGCGGCGCGCTCGGCCACGTCCTCGGCCGCGCGCCCGCCCCCCCGTCATGACCCGACTGCTCACCCTCGCCGCCCTGCTGGCGGCCCCGCTCGCCGCCGCCCAGGACGGCGACCCGGCCCTGGCCGCGACCGCCGACCGCCTCCGCGACGACGCCGGCCACGTCACGCGCGTCGTCTCCGCCGCCGCCCTCGCGCACGAGGCGACGGGCGCGTTCCCCGACACCCCGTTCGCCCTCCTGGCCGGCCCGTGGGCGACGGGCACGGACCTCCGCGGCCTCGCGCTCTCGTCGCTCACCGTCGCCGCCAGCGGCGACCGGCTCGAGGTCACGTACGTCCCGCTCCCCCGGCCCTACGTCCGCGAGGACCGGGTCGTGACGCTCACGGTGACGCCGGACGGCGACACGTACCGCGGCGCCTACACCGTCGAGCGGCGGGAGGACCCGGACCTCGGCGGCGGGCCCCTCCCCTACGACACGGCCGGCCGCTACCGCGTCGAGCGGGCGTCCGGGACCGTCTGCGTGGACGCCGGCCGCGCGGCGGCGCTCGTCGCCCGGGGCGCCTACGAGCCCGACCCCGCGCTCCTCAGCGACGAGCCCGTCGTCGTCCGCGTGCGGCCGCTCGGCG
>CAZDFV010000375.1:0-3177 GCA_964504495.1 uncultured Rhodothermales bacterium | reverse complement strand
CGCCAGCCGGCTCGCGGGGGCGCAGGCCCGGCGCGGGGCCCTCCGCGAACGCCTCGACCGGGCCGCCCGCGACCGCGAGCGCCTGACGGCGACGCGCCGCGAGCTCCGCGACGTCAAAAAGGAGCGGGCCCTCTACGGCCACCTCCGACGCGCGTTCGGGCGCAACGGGATTCCCTCGCTCATCATCGAGGAGACGCTGCCCGAGATCGAGGGCCGCGCCAACGCCCTCCTCGACCGGCTCGCCGGCGGCCGCACGCGCGTCAAGCTGGAGACGCTCAAGGACAAGAAGACGGGCGGCGGCACCAAGGAGACGCTCGACATCCGCATCACGGACGCGCAGGGCGTGGCCCGGTCCTACGAGACGTACTCGGGCGGCGAGGCCTTCCGCGTCAACTTCGCCTTGCGGATCGCGCTCAGCCAGCTCCTCGCCGAGCGCGCCGGCACGCGGATCCGCACGCTCGTGATCGACGAGGGGTTCGGGACGCAGGACAAGGAGGGCCTGCAAGCGCTCATCGGCGCCATCCGGTCCGTCCAGGACGACTTCGACACGATCCTCGTCATCACCCACCTCGACGAGATCAAGGACGCCTTCCCCGTGCGCATCGAGGTGGTCAAGGAGCCGGTGACGGGCTCGACGTTCGAGGTGGTCGGGGTGTAGGGAGAGAGATTGGGGATGGGGGGATGGGCAGACATCGCTCCGCTGGCGACGTCCGCGGGCGAGCCCCCCTCCTGGACAGAAGGGGCGTATGTGTCGATCCGGTCGGCGCATCGTGCCCGCCCGACTGGCGGAACGCTTCCACCCGTGGGGTGCTGCTCGCCGGCGCTCGTGCCGAGGACCAGCGCGGTGCTCGCGTGCTCTACCCCCTCCCCCTTCGGGGACTCCCCCTGTCCAGGGGGAGGGCTGCCTGGGCGCCCCTGCGCTTTCCCGCTCCGACTCGCGCCCGTCGGCGACGACCGCCAGCAGGGCCGCGCACGTCCTCTTGCCCCGATGCCTACCGCGCCCGGCGGACGACGAGGACGCTCGCCACGATGAGCACCCCGCCGACGACCTGGAGCGGGCGGACGGCCTCGCCCAGCAAGACGGCCCCGGCCCCGATCCCGACGAACGGGACGAGGTTCGAGAACGCCGCCGTCCGCGCCGGCCCGACCGCCCGGACCGCCGCGTTCCAGATGCCGTAGGCGATCCCGGTCGAGAACCCGCCCGAGAACGCGATCGCCGTCCACTCCAGGGCGCCGAGCCGGTCCCACGGCGTCTCAGCCCACTCGGTCGCCGCCATCGCCGCCAGCGCCGGCGCCGAGACGACGATCCCCCAGAAGGTGAGGCCGACCGGCGAGGCGCCCCGGTCGAGGAGCGGGCGCGAGAGGGCCGTGTAGACGCCCCACGCGAGCGCGGCCCCGAGCATGAGCGCCACGCCGAGCGGGTCGCCCCCGACTTCGGCCTCGGGCCGGCCAGCGACGACGAGGGCCACGCCGACGACGCTGAGGGCGAACCCGGCCCACCCCAGCGGGCGGAGCTGGTCGATCCGCAGAAGGTGCCCCGTCACGGCCGTCCACACCGGGCTCGACGCGATGAGGAGCGCAGCCATCCCCGCCGTCACGCGGTCCACGCCGACGATGAACCCGACCTGGTAGACGCCGATCCCCAAGAGCCCCAGCCCGACGACCGACCACGGCCCGGCCCGGAACGTGTCGAGCGGCGAGCGGCCCCGCTGCCGCGACTGCGCCGCGTGGAGGCCGCCGAGGACGGCCGCCGAGACCACGAACCGGAGCGCGTTGACCACGAAGGGCGGGGCCACGTCCAGCGGTACTTTAATGACCGCGAAGTTCACCCCCCAGATCGCGACGACGAACAAGAGGCCGATCTCGGCCGAGAGCGAGGGGCGGGGCACGGGCGGCGGACGGGGGCCGCCAACGTACCCCGCCCCCCGGCGCCGGCCCGCCGGCGCCCCCGTCCGCACCGAATCTGCACCCGCCCTGCTGGCGGCCCCCGCCAGCGCGCCCGACGACGCCATGAGCGACCCCGGCATCCGCAAGCTGTACTACTCGATCCGCGAGGTCTCGGAGCGGACCGGGCTCAAGCCCCACGTCCTCCGCTACTGGGAGACCGAGTTCGAGCAGCTCCGGCCCAAGAAGAACCGGGCGGGCAACCGGGCCTACACCGAGCGCGACGTGGAGACGGTCGAGGCCATCCAGCGGCTCCTCCGCGACGAGAAGTACACGATCGAGGGGGCCCGGCAGGCCCTCGACCGCGGCGACGTCCCGGACGGGGCGGCGGCCGAGATTCCGCGCGAGGAGCTCGTCGAGCTCCGTGCGTTTTTGTCGGACCTGTTGCGACGGATCTAGACGGCCCTGTAGATTCGTTGGCCCCGCGCGGCGGCCTCGGCCGGGCGCGGGCCCTCGGGTAGTGGCGCAGCCAGGTAGCGCACCAAGCTGGGGGCTTGGGGGTCGTGGGTTCAAATCCCGCCTACCCGACGAAGCGGCCGGCCCTCCGGGGCCGGCCGCTTGTGGTTTGAGGCGTCCGCCCGGCCTGGTCTCACCCCGCACCCGCAAACGAGCGCCGGGGCGCTGTCTTCCAAACGGTCCGCCGGAGTGGCCGGCCTGCGTGGGGCTCCGACTGGCAGCGAGAACCGCGAGCCAGCGCGCTTCCCCCTTCCCCGTCCCCCGCTCCGCTCAGGGTGGCGCGTCCGGGGGGCAACCCGGGTGTACGGGCGTGCCCCGCCGAGGGCGTCCCTCCCGGCCGGCCGGCCCCGCCAGCGGGGCGCCCGTGGCTACCTTTGGGGGCACCTCCCCCCCGCGCCCGTGCCCCCCGGTTCCACGTTCGAAGCCGACCTCCGCGCCGTCCGCGAGGCCCGCGGGCTCTCGCTCGACGAGATCCAGCGCGAGACGCGGATCCCCGTCGACGTGCTCCGCCGGTTCGAGGAGGGCGGGCTCATCGGCGACCCGACCTACAACCCGGTCTACCTCAAGGCGTTTCTCCAGTCGTACGCCGGGGCCGTGGGGCTCCCGCAGGGCGAGGTCCTCGCCGCCTACGAGGCCCACGAGCGCGGGGCGTACCAGGGCGGGCTCGGCCCGGGGTCCGACGCCTCCCCGGCGCCCGCGGCCTCCCCGAGCGCACCTGAGGCCGCCTCGCCCGCCCCGCTCGACCCCGCCCCGACCGAGTCGACGCCGACCGAGTCG
>CAZDFV010000374.1:0-3178 GCA_964504495.1 uncultured Rhodothermales bacterium | reverse complement strand
GTCGGCGGCGGTGAGGGGGCGGAGCGACGGGGGCACACCGGGACGGCCCGCTGGCGGACCGCGCCGGCGGGCCTCGGCGGTCACCGGACGACCGTCAGCCGACGGCTCTCGACGAACGTCTCGCCCGCGACGCGGACGACGTAGACGCCCGGCGCCAGCCCGGCGGTCGGGAGGTCCAGCGCCGTCTCGCCCGCGACGAGGACCTCGTCGAGCACGGCGACCGCGCGGCCGACGGCGTCGTAGACCGTGGCCGTCACGCGCTCGCCCCCGGCCCGGAGGCGGAGGCGGGCGCCGCCGGCCGTCGGGTTGGGGAAGACGTCGCCCACGGCGACCGCCGGCGGCCCAGCGGCGCCCGACGTGGCGCCGGTCGAGAGCGACAGCGCGAACCGGTCGGTCCAGTCGGTCGCGTCGGACTCGAACGTGTAGGCGGCCGAGACCGGCGTCGAGGCCCCGGTCGCGCCGTCCGTGAGCGTCCCCGACCAGCCGGCCGGGAGCGCCCCCTCGAACGAGAGCGTGAACGTCCCCGCCCCGGTCGCGCGGAAGGCGACGGGCACCTCGACCGCGCCGTCGAGCCCGTCCGGGAGCGAGAGGACCCGCTGGCGGCGGGCCTCGCCGTCGCGCTCGCCGACGAGGGCGACGAGGGCGTAGTCGGCCGTCGGCGGCGTCAGCTTCGAGGCGTCGTGGACGTCCCAGCCCAGTGCCGCCGTCGGGAGCACGCGGACGAGGGCCGAGTAGTCGGCGACCGGCGTGCCGCCGTCGGGCGTCCCGTCGCCGTCGAGCGCCCCGTCGAGCCGGAGGGCGAGCTGCGGCTCGGGCGCGCGGCGGCCGATGACGTCCGGCCCCTCGCCCGGCGCCACGTTGTCGGACGAGATCGTGAAGGTGAGGCTGGCGTCCGTCGCACCCGAGACCTCGGCGAAGGCCCCGTTCCAGACCGGCAGGACGTCGCCGCTGAAGGGGTCCTGGAAGTCGGCCGTGAGGTTCGTGTAGCTCCCGGTCGACGGGTTCCACACGGCGAAGGCGTCTTGGAGCGACCCGTCGCTCACCGAGAGGCCGCCGAGGGCGACCGGCAGCGCGTACGGGTTCCCGAGCATGTAGAACCCGTCGGCGTTCCGGTCCTTCGTGATCGTCTGCGGGCCGCCCTCCAGGACGTCGTCGACGGGCGTCCCGGTGAGGGCGAACGTGAAGTCGGGGTTCGAGAGCCCGTAGCTCCGGCTCGTTCCGCCGCCGAACGAGGACGGGTCGGGCGTGATGTCCTGGTCGTACCAGTACCAGAAGAACCCGTCGCCGGGCCGGAGGCCCTCGCCGGTCCCCGTCGCGGCCGAGAACGTGCCGTCGCCGTCGTACTCGGTGAGGAGGTTCGCGTCGGCCTCGGGGTACTGGGCCGGGCGGCCGTCGCTGGCCGGGACGCCCTGGATGAGGTTGATCGGCGCGAGGTCGTCGACCTCCTTGGGGTCCTCGTCGGTCTCAAGGACCGGCGCCGAGAGGAGCCGCCAGCCGTCCGTGTTGTTCACCTCGGCGGTCCGGTCGACGGTGAGCGTGGACGGGTTGGCCGCGCCGGGCGTCGGGGCGATGGCGTAGAACAGTCCGCCCGCGGCCGGCGTGGCGCCCGGGACGTTCATGGCCTGGAGCGACTCGTCGGCCGTGTCCTCAAACTGGACGTCCTCGCCGAGCGCCGCGAGCAGGTCCTCGTCTCGGCCGTCGTTCGTTCCGTAGACGACGGCGTCGACGAGGGCCGTCGTCGAGGCCGGCGTGTCGTTCGGGAAGTCGGACGCGTCGCCGACGTAGAGGGCCACGGCGTCGGCCCCGTTCTGGATCGAACCACCGACTTCGAGGTCACACCCGGTGACCGCGTCGGTGCACAGGACGAACAGGCCGTCGCTGTCCGTCGTCTGCCCGTCGAGGTCGTGCGCGGCGTAGGAAGCGTCGTCGACCCCATCGAAGAACACGAGGACGAGCCCGTCGAGCGACCGGCCAGCGCCGTCGCTCCGGAGCTCGACGAACTCGGCGCTGTCGGTCCCCGGCGTGTCCGCGTCGACCTCGTTGACGGCGATGTCGGTCGGGATCGGCGTGTCGTCGTCGTTGATCGTCAGCGTGAACTGGACGTTCGAGCCCAGCGTCGCGTCCGGGTCGCCGTTGACGTTCGCGAGGTCGAAGACGGCGTCCTCGGCCGCCTCCGGGTCCGAGTCGTCGGTGACCGTGACCGTCACGGTCTGGTCGGAGCCGTCGCCAGCGGGGAACGTGACGGTCTCGGACGTGAACCCGCCGACGTCCGCGGCGTCGGCGCCCGAAGCGTCCGCGTCGAAGACCACGTCGACCGTCGTGGCCTGGTCCGGGGCCGACGAGATCGTGACCGTCAGCGTCACCGCCCCCGCGTCCTCGTCGACCGTGGCGCTGGTCGACGCAAACTGGACGACGGGGACCGCTGCGCCCGAGAACGTCTGCCCACTGTTGACGCTCCCGAACGAATCGTCGGACGGGTCAGCCCACGCGAAGTCCTCGTAGGTCGTCCCCGTGCCCGTGAGCTGGAGCGACTCGCCGACGGCCGTCGAGCCCGACTCGCTGACGCCGATGTCGGTGCTCGTCTGACCGCTGGCGGGGCCCTCCGTGGCCGTCACGGTGCCCTCGTAGGAGAGGAACTGGACCACGGCCCCGCCGTCGTCGACGAGAGCGAGGCCGCTCGTGCCGTTCTGGAGCGAGCTCGGGGAGAACGAGAGGGCCCCGTACCCACTCCCCTCGTTGTCGATCGTCCCGGAGAGGCTGAGCGTCCCGTACACGGTCCCCGCTCCTCGGTACAGCGCGACCGACCAGTCCGTCAGGTCCGTGCCTGCCGGCCCGGCGATCTCGACGGCCTCGCCCACATCGCTGCCCGCGTTGTCGTAGTGGACCTCGTTGATGAAGACGGTCTGGGCGTGGGCCGCCGTGGCAGCGAGGGCGAGGCCACACGCAAGGAGAAGACGAGACATAAAGGGGCGTAGCAGAGGTCGAGAACGGACGATGGGACTGGCGGGCGCGGGCCCCGCCAGCGGGCGGACGACGAGGGCGGCCGGGCTAGGCCGAGCGGGCCCGGAGCTTCCGAGCAGCGTAGGCCCCGCCGGCGAGGGCGAGCAGGCCGAGCCCGCCGTCGATCGGGATGGGGTCCGGCGCCGACGGCGGCGCCGGGGCCGAGTGGGCGACGGGC
>CAZDFV010000373.1:0-3184 GCA_964504495.1 uncultured Rhodothermales bacterium | reverse complement strand
GTCCCGCCGTCGGCCTGCTCGAACTTCCCGATGTGGCGGGCGTGGGCGCCGGTGAAGCTCCCCTTCTCGTGCCCGAAGAACTCGCTCTCCATGAGCTCCGTCGGGATCGCCGCGCAGTTGACGACGACGAACGGGCCGACCTCGGGCTCGCCCGGCGGCGGGTCCGAGTTGAAGTGGATGGCCCGGGCGACGAGCTCCTTGCCCGTCCCCGACTCGCCCTCGATGGCGACGGTCAGGTTGCCCCGGAGCGTCTTCTGAACGAGCTGGTAGACCCGCTCCATGGCCGGGCTGTCCCCGACGATCTCGTCCATCCCGTACTTCTTCGCCACCTCGGCCCGGAGGTGCTCGACCTCACGGGCGAGCTTGACCCGCTCCTTCAGCCGCTTGACGACGACGTCGAGCTTGACGAGGTCGTCCTGGCCCTTCGTGATGTAGTCGGTCGCCCCGCCCTTCATGGCCTCGACGGCGACCTCGGCCGTCCCCTGCGCCGAGATCATGACGACGGGGAGGTCGGGCTCGAAGAGCTGGAGGCGCCGGAGCGTCTCCATCCCCCCGATCCCCGGCATCATGATGTCGAGGAAGACGACGTCGGGGCGGCCGGCGTCGAGGGCGTCGAGGGCGTCCTCGCCCGAGTGGTAGACGGAGACCTCGTGGTCCTTGGCCTTGTCGAGCCGGTACGAGAGGAGGCGGGCGTAGTGCTGGTCGTCGTCGACGACGAAGATCCGGGTGGTCACGGGCGCGGGCGGAAGGGGCCCCGGGGTATCGGCCGCGCGCCGGCCTGGTTAACCGCCCGCTGGCGCCGGCCGCCAGCGCGTCGTCAGCGCGGGGCCCAGCCCGCCGATGGGATGAGGGTGAAATGCAGCAGCCCCGTTTCCCGTAGCATCCCTCTCCAACCGCTCAGGTACCTGCTACGCTTAGGAGGTCAGGACAAGAGACAGGTAGCGCGAGATCACCACTCCGCAGCGCCCCACTCAGGAGGCTTCTGCGGTGCCTCGACCGCTTTTATGCCGTCGATGATCTTCTGCACCTCCTCATCGCTAGCGGACTGCATGTGCTGTGACGGCGCTCTGAACTTCCGGTTTTGCGGGTCGGCCTCGTCGTCAGTCACACGGGAGTGACGCGGAGAAGAAGTCCCGTTGGAAGCGCAGAGGGCTACCTGTACTGATCCTTGGCCCGCCTCTACCAAATCCCTAACCCGGACAAACGTGTCCGTCACGAAGTTGTAAGTGCTCTCTGTCTGCGCAAAAGTATGATCGACCTCTCCTTCAACTAGATACGTCGATTCGTCAAACACGACACGATTGAGCAACCCTTTCGCTTCCAATCGCTTGAGGATCGGCCACACCTCCATACCGGGAATGCCCAATTCACCTATCATGTAACTCTTGATGATGGGCCGACATCGGCCCCTCCAGCTCTCGCCAGTCTCACTGGACTGACGGGACACATCTATTTCAACTCTATAAAACTTTGTAAGCACTAATATTTCTCGATAGGACAACTCATCTACCGTTCTCATTAGCTCCTCGTACTCGTCGACGCCCACGCCAGTTCTCCTATCTGCGTACCCCGAAAGCATATCAGCCAGCAGTTCTATCTTCTCCTTCCGCCTAGTCCTCACTACTGCCAAGGATACAGCAGTGTAGGCATGTAGGAAGTCCTCATTCTCAACCATCTCAGGCGTAAGAACCACGTGTTCGTTTTTAGCCAGACGGTCGAAGAAGGCCCTCGCTCTTTTGGCCCGCATATCGGCCACTCGTCCGGCGACCACGGCGTCGTAGGATGATCCGAAGGGGAACGCCTGCACCAACGCCCTCAGGACGTGGTTGTCCGCGTAATCGTCCTCCATCTGTGAAACGATAGGACTCAGCATCGCTCTCGGGGCTGGCAATGGAGGAGGTTAAGCCTAAGCAGTGACGACCGTGCGTCACGGATTTCTAGGGTGCGTTTCCCTCGCTGGCACCTCCCCGTCCCTGGCGCGTCGGGCTAGTAACCCATCGTGCGAGGAGGCTACGCTGTCAAGGCAGCCTCGACCGCCTGTGCCTAGCGGACGCTGAAAGGCCCTGTGATGTAACCGGTCGATTAACCCCCGCCGCTCCGCTGGCGACGGCCGCCAGCCGCTAGATGAACACGAGCCCGAGCGCCCCGATCGCGTAGCAGTAGTACGCGAAGTACTGGAGCGACCGCCGCTGCACCAAGACCTGGACCGCCCGGATCGCGAAGATCCCGCTGACGTAGGCCACGGCCGTCCCCACCGCGAGGGGGAGGGCCCCGGTCGTGAACCCGACCTCGGCCATCTCGAGCGACTTGATGAGCGTCGCGCCCAGGACCACGGGGAGGAGCATCAGGAACGAGAAGTCGGCGGCCTCCTTCCGGTCCACGTTGAGGTAGATGGCCGTGCAGATCGTGGACCCCGAGCGGCTGATGCCGGGGACGAGCGCGGCCGTCTGCGCCACGCCGACGAGGAGCGCCTTGCCGGGCGAGAGCACGCCGTCGGGGTCCGGGCGGAGGCGCGTGAGGAGGAGGAGCGTGCCGGTCACGAGGAGCATCCCGCACACGAGCCGGGGGTTGGCGAACGCCTCCTCCAGCCGCTCCTCGAACAGGAGGTACCCGATGAACGTCGGGACCATCGTGAGGAGGACGTAGAGCGTGAGGCGGAGCGACGGGACCGGCCCGCCCGACGCCTGCGGCTCGTAGTCGAGACCGTCGCCCCGGGCCCGCTCGATCTTGCCCGGTTTCGCGGCCGTGGCCCAGGCCGAGGGCGTCGCCAGCGCCCCGAGCGCGTCGCGGAGGATGCGCCCGATCCGCGCGCGGTAGACGGTGAGGATCGAGAGCGCCGTCCCGAAGTGGACGAACACCTCGAACGTGATGTCGTTCGCGGCCGAGGCGTCGAGCCCGAGGACGTACTCGCCGAGCACGAGGTGGCCGGACGACGAGATCGGCAGGAACTCGGCGAGGCCTTGGACGAGCCCGAGGAGGGCCGCTTGCCACCAGGTCATGCGGAGGGGGGACAGGAGAGGGGCGCCCGCAAGCTACGGGCCCGGCCGTCGCCCGACCGGCCGGCGGCCCCCGCCAGCGGGCGGCCCGTCACGCGGGGAGCCCCGGCGTCACGTCGACCACGCGCTCGCGGTCCACGCGGACGAGGCCGGGCGGGCCGCCTTTGACCGGCCGGACGTACTTCCGC
>CAZDFV010000372.1:0-3189 GCA_964504495.1 uncultured Rhodothermales bacterium | reverse complement strand
GCGACGACGCCGTCGGCCCTCCTCCCGGGCGCCTTCGAGGCCGCCAGCCTCGGCCGGTAAGCCCGCGCCGCCAGCGGACGCCGCCAGCAGGCCGGCGTGGGGCCGCAATCGAGACGGTCGCCGCCGCGTTCGGGCCGCCGCGCCGGCTAGCTTCGCGCTCCCCCTCAACACTCGTGGACCTCTCGCTCTCGTACCCGCCCGCCCTGCTGGCGCTCTGCGCGGCGCTCGCCGGCGCGCTCGCGTGGTGGAGCTACGGGCGGAGCACGCCCCCCGTTGGCGGCCCGCGCCGTGGGCTCCTGGCCGGGCTCCGGTTCGGGGCCCTGTTCCTCGTCCTGCTCCTCCTGTTCGACCCCGTCTGGCAGCGTGTCACGCGGTCGGGCGAGGGCGCCGTCCTCGCCGTCCTCGTCGACGACAGCGAAAGCCTCACACTCGGGACCGGCGGGCCGACGCCGGCCGAGCGCGTCCGCGCCGCGCTCGACGGGCTCCCGGAGGACGCGGCCCTCCGCTTTTACCGGTTCTCGTCGGAGGCGGCCCCGGCCGGGCCGCGGCTCCCGGGCGACAGCCTCGGCTTCGGGGGCGAGCGGACCGACCTCGCCGCCGCACTCGCCCGTGTCGAAGCCGACTTCGCGGGGCGCAACCTCCGCGGCGTCGTCCTGGTGTCGGACGGGCGGGCGACGGACGGGCGGAACCCGGCCTACCTCGCCGAGCGCTTTCCCGTGCCCATCTGGACGTCCGTGGCTGGCGACAGCGTCTCGGGCCGGGACGTCCGCCTCGCGCGGGCGGTGACGAACGACCTCGCCTACGCCGGGAGCCCGCTCCCCATCCAGGCCGGCGTCCGGGCGACGGGGTTCGCCGGGCAAGGGGCGACCGTGACCGTCTCCCGGGGCGGCCGCGTGATCGCCCGCCAGTCGGTCGAGCTCCCCTCCGACGGCGCCGAGGCCGTGGCCGACCTGACCGTCACGCCGACGACGCCGGGCGTCCGCCGGTATACGGTCTCCGTCGGCCCGCTGGCGGGCGAGGCGACGGCGCGCAACAACAGCCGCGTGCTCACGGTCCGCGTCCTCGACGACACGCGGCGCGTGCTCCTGCTGGCCGCCGCGCCCAGCCCCGACCTCGCCGCCCTCCGCGCCACGCTCGAGGCCGACCCGTCCCTCGACGTGACCGTGCGGACGCAGCGGGCGCCGGGCCGCTACTACGAGGGGCCGCTCCCCGAGGCGCTCGGGCGGTTCGACCTCGCCGTGCTGGCGGGGTGGCCGGGCGATGCGGCGGGCGGGGTCGCCGTCGAGCGCGTCGCCGAGGCCGCGCGGACGGGGCTGCCGGTCCTGTTCGTCCTCACGCAGCAGACGGCGCTGGCGGACCTGGAGGCGTTCGAGGACGTGCTCCCGGCCGTCCCTGCGCCGGCCCGGCCCGGGCTCGTCGAGGTCGGGGCGGCGCCGACGGCAGCGGGCGAGGCGCATCCGGTGTTGGACGGCGTTGGCGTACCGCCGGAGCGGATCGGGGCGCTCCCCCCACTCGGCGTGAGCCCGTCGCGGTGGGTGCTCCAACCCGGAGCCCAAACGCTCCTGGCCGTCCGGCGCGGCGGGTCCACGCTCGACGTCCCGCTCCTGGCCGTCCGCCCGTCGGGTCGGTCCGCGGCCCTGCTCGGCGCCGGCTCGTGGCGCTGGCGGACGCTCCCGGACGACCTCGACGACCTCCGCGGCCTCTACCCGGCTCTCGTCGACAACCTCGTCCGGTGGACGACGGCGCCCCGCGACCGCCGCTCCGTCCGCGTCCGCCCGGACCGCGGGCTGTTTGGCGAGCGCGACCGGGTCACGTTCACCGGCCAGGTCTACGGCGACGGCCTCGAACCGATCGAGGACGCGACGCTCGCCCTGGCCGTCCGGGGGCCGGGCGGCGACCGGGAGCAGGTGACGATGCGGTCGCTCGGGAACGGACGCTACGCCGCCGACCTCGGCGTCCGCCCCCCGGGCTCGTACACGTTCACCGCCGAGGCGACGCGCGGCGGCGCGGCGCTGGGCTCCGACCGCGGCAGCTTCGGCGTCGGCCGGACGGAGGCCGAGTTCCGCGAGCCCGGCGCCGACCCCGTCCTCATGCGCCAGGTCGCGCTCCGGTCGGGCGGCCAGGCCGTCGGGCTCGACACGCTCGGCGCCTTCGTCCGCGGCCTCCGCCAGCAGGGCGCCCTCGCCGACCGCCCGCTCGTGCGTGAGGACGAGACGCCGCTCCTCGGGATTCCGTGGCTGCTGGCGCTCGCCGTCGCCCTTCTCGCCGCCGAGTGGGTGCTGAGGAAGCGCTCGGGGATGGTGTAGGCCGGCTGGCGGAGGGTGAGCGGAGGCGCCCCGTCAGGCGGCGACCGGCTGGCGGAGGCCGAGGTCGGCGGCGAGGTCCGCCAGCGCGTCGAGCGTGAGCGACTGCGGGCCGTCGGAGAGCGCGCTCTCCGGGTCCGGGTGGGCCTCGACGATCAGCCCGTGCGCGCCGGCCGCGAGCGCCGCCTTGGCGAGCGCCGGCACCCACCGGCGGACGCCGGCCGCGTGGCTCGGGTCGACGATCACCGGCAGGTGCGTCCGCTCGCGGGCGACGACGACGGCGGAGAGGTCGAGCGTGTTGCGCGTCGCCGTCTCGAACGTGCGGATGCCGCGCTCGCACAGGATCACACGCTCGTTCCCCCCGGCGAGGACGTACTCGGCCGCCGCCAGCCACTCGTCAACGGACGCCATCATCCCGCGCTTGAGGAGGACGGCCGTCCGCGTCTGCCCGACCGCCTTGAGCAGCTCGAAGTTCTGCATGTTCCGCGCCCCGATCTGGAGCACGTCGGCCTCGCGGGCCACGGCCTCGACGTCGGCCGGGTGGAGGACTTCGGTGACGACCGGGAGCCCGTGCCGGCGGCCGGCCTCGTGGAGGAGGGTGAGGCCGGGGAAGCCGAGGCCCTGGAAGTCGTACGGGATCGTCCGCGGCTTAAAGCACCCGCCGCGGAGCATCTGCCCGCCCGCCGCCCGGACGCCCCGCGCCGCCTCGAGGATCTGGTCGCGCCCCTCGACCGAGCACGGCCCGGCGATGAGGACCGGCGGCTCGTCCCCCCCGATGCGGACGCCGCCGATCTCGACGACGGTGTCCGGGCGGTCCGCACGGGCTGCCAGGGCGAGGCGGCTCGGCTTGCCGCTGGCGGCCGTCGCCTTCGGGCGAGAGGCCGGC
>CAZDFV010000371.1:0-3195 GCA_964504495.1 uncultured Rhodothermales bacterium | reverse complement strand
CGCGGACGAGCACGAGGTGGCGGTCGGGCGGGTTCAGCGCCCACGCGCCGGCGTCGAGCCGCGCGACCGGCCCGCCGGCGGGGAGCGCCGCCAGCGCGTCGGGCGAGGCGACCCGGTGGAGCCCGTCCGTCATCGGACCAGGAACGAGAGGAGCCCGAGCGCCGAGAGCGGGGCGACAATCGCCGCCCGGTAGACGCGCCCCTCGAACGCCGTCGACTCGAGGTCAATGGGCCGGCGGTACAGGTCGAGCACGAGCGCCGCCACGCCCGTCGCCACGAGCCCGAGCGTGAGGTAGGCGGCCGTGAGCGCGAGCGGGCGCTCCGGCGCGAGGGCCCCGCCCGTCAGCCAATCCGACAACACGCGGAGCCACACGACGAGCAAGACCGGCCCGACGGCGACGGCCGTGCTCCGCCACGCGGCCCGCCACGCGAGCGCGCCCGGGCCCCAGTGTGGCCGGGCCGCCCGCATCCGCTCGGCCCCGAGAAAGGCGAAGTAGCCCCCCCACGCGAGCGCGTACGGGTAGAGGAGGTCGGCGTCGAGGGCCCCGGCCGCGAGCAGCCACAAGACGCCGACCGAGGCCACGCTAAAGACGTTGTGGGCCGTGTGCGGGCGCCGGGCCGGGTCGTGGGGGAGCCCGTCGGCCTCGCGGCTGGCGGGCCACACGCGGGCGTACAAGAGGTAGACCAACGCTGGGGGGAGGAGCCAGGCCGTCCCCCCGAGCGCCCACACGAGGTAGGCGATGAGGACGGCCCCGAACACGCCCGCGCCGCCGACCGTCGTCTCGCTGCGGAGGGCGGCGGCGACGGCGAGGAGCCCGAGGAGGACGGCGAAGTGGCCCGCCAAGAGCGTCGCGTCGAACGTGAGCAGGCGGACGAGCACGGCGTACGTCCCGAGCGGGACGAACAGGTTGTCGAGCCCCTGCCACGAGACGGCCTCGACGATCGTCGCCAGCGCGGCCACGATCGCCGCGATCCACAGCGACTCCGGCCGGCCGACGGGCGTGAACAGCAAGAGCGGGACGTGGACGCACAGGAACGCCACGGCCGCGAACGCGACCGAGCCCTCGCGGCTCTTCGTCCCCTCGACCGTCGTGTAGGGCGCGAGCCCGTGGCGCGCGCCCGTCAGCGCCGCCGCGGGGTCCGCCAGCCCGAGGAGGAGGATGGGGATGGCGTAGAGGACCGGGCTGTCGCCGGCGACGAGGTAGAGCGCGCACACGGCGACCGGGAAGCACACGTCGCCCAGCGACTGGCGGCCGACCTCGTGGAGCACGCCGCCGACTTCGCGCCGGAGCGCCGGGACGAGCCGGACGGCCAGCATCGCCCCGACCGCGAGCGCCGTCAGCACGACGACGGGCCACGCCCGGTCGAACAGCCACGGGAGCGCGAGCGAGACCGCGCTCATCGTCACGTGGAGCCCCTTCCGCGTGGCCTCGGCCGAGAGCCCACGCCGGACCTGGACGCGCCGGAGCGCCACGAGCGCGAGCCCCAGCGCCGCCAGCACGGCGGCGATCCCGGCGAGCGGGGAAAAGCCGGTCACGTCCGCGCCACCACCTCGTCTACGCGGAAGGCCGCGTAGAACGGGGCCTTGTCCGCCCGGTGCAGGCGCTCCGCCAGCGCGGGGAGCGGGCGGAGGCGGTCGCTCAGCGCGGGCGGCGGGCGGCGGTCGGCGAGGAGGTTCCAGTACGCGAGGCGCGCGCCCGGCCGGCCGGCGTCGGCGGCGGCGGCGAACAGGCGGCCGGCGTGGGCCGGGTCGACGTACTCGAACACGTCGGACAGGTTGAACTGGCTGAAGGGGCCGGCGTCCTCCAACACGTCCTCCAGCGATGCCTGGACCGGCGTGATCCGGTCGAGCCGCTGGCGGACCGCGTCGAAGTGCTCCGGGCGAAGGTAGCGGGGGAGCGCCGGCCCGTGCGCGCCGGTCAGGATCCACCAGAGGTACGGGTTCCGGGCCGGGTCCGTCTCGGTCACGGCCTCGCGGACGCGCCGGCGGATCCGGTCGGCGACGGCGCCCTCGACGTGGTCAAAAAAGCGCGGGTCGCGTGCCCTCCCCAACGCCGCCCGCGACGCGACGACGGCGAAGAGGGCCCGCCAGCGGCGCGTCTCCCAGTGTTTCCGGTACCACGCCCGCCGCTCGTCCGCCGTCCCCCCGCCTTCGAGCAGGGCCTCGACGCGCCAGCGTGGGTGCGCGAGAGGAAGAACCAGGTGCCGGAACAGCCGGAAAAAGCGCTCGAAGCGGCCGGCGCTCCCGATCCCCCCCTCGACCTCGTGGGGTCGGGCGTCCCAGAACCGCCGGGCCTCGGCGTCGAGGGCTGGCCGGCAGCGGCGGTACAGGTCGAGGCGGCGCTCGCTCGGGCGCGAGCCGACGAGCTCCAGCACCTCGGCGTGCTCCAGCGTGCGGAACGCGGCGACGCGGAGGGCGAGGCAGGCGAGCTGCGCCGCGCTGAGGTCGACGGCGACGACCTCGGCCGGGTCGTCGATGAGCAGGGCCAAGGCGTTGTCGCCAGCCGAGCAGATCGACAGCACGCGACTGCCCGGACGCACCGCCAGCGCCTCAGCGAGGACGTCGGCGTCCTCCCAGCACTGCGCGTAGCGGACGTGCGAGAAGTCGGCGCGGGCGGCGATGGGGCCGTCAGCCATGCAGGTCGGCCTCGAAGGGGATCGGTGGAAGGTCGTTCACGAACAGCCCGGCGCCCCGCGCGTGGACGGGCCCGGCCGCCCGGTCGAGCGCGCGGGCGAACGGGAGGAGGAGCAGGTGCCCGCGGACGAGGCGGCGCGTGAGCGGCGCCGTCGCCCCGTCGGTGGCCTCGGCGTAGGCCGCCCCCCGGAGCGCCACGAGGCCGGCCGACTCGACGACGTGGACCGTCAGCGCGTAGTGCCGTTTTTCGTCTCGCTCCGACTGGCGGACGCTCCCGAGCACTTCGGCGAGCGCCTCCGCGCACGCCCGGAAGTCATCGGCGCGGAGGGCCCGCCGCGCGCTGCCCGTTCGACCACCCCTCGTCCCTCCTGTCCAGGAGGGGGGCTCGTTCGCGAGGGGCCCGCGACGGATCGGCCGGGCCGCGGCGGGGGCGCCGGCCACGTCCGCCAGCTCGGCGCGGAGGACGGGGACGCCGGCGGCCCAGAACGGCGCGGCCTGTCGGTCCAAGAGCCACGCGACGGGGAGGAGCGCCCGCTCGGCCCCGACGAGGAGGCGCGAGAG
>CAZDFV010000370.1:0-3206 GCA_964504495.1 uncultured Rhodothermales bacterium | reverse complement strand
CGGGGTCTGGGCCGAGCGCGTGCGGCCGGCGCTCGCCGCGTTCGGGGACGGGCTGCGGACGGTCGGGCGCTCGCCCCGGCGCGGGGCGCTCGTCGCGGGCACGGTGGCGATGTGGGGGTGCTACTGGCTCATGGCCTACCTCCCGCTCCTCCTGTTCGGGATGGCCGGGGCGTACGGGCTCGGGCTCGGGGAGGCGTGGGCGCTCATGGCGCTCGGGGCCGTCGGCGTGAGCGTGCCGGCGCCGGGCGGCGTCGGGTCCTACCATTACGTGACGGTCCTCGCCCTCGTCCACCTGTTCGGGACGCCGGAGGGGCCGGCCGCCGCCTACGCCCTCCTCACGCACGCGATCCCGCTCGTCCTCTACACCGTCGTCGGGGCCCTCTGCCTCGTCCTCCAGGGCGGGCCGGGGCCGCTCCGGCGGGCGCTCCGCGCCGAGCGTGTCCCGGAGGGCTGAGGCCCCCGGGCTGCCCCCACCCCCGCCGCCCATGCCCAAGCCCCCCGCCCCGCGCGCCCTCACCGGCCGCCTCCCGAGCCGGGACGTCCTGGCGATGAAGGTGACGACCACGCTCTACCGGCGGATGGTCCTCCTCGACCGCCCGCTCGACGCGCCCATCGAGGACGTGCCGCGCCGGCTCGACGTCCGGCTGGCGGAGGCGACCGAGGGGGACCTCGACGCCTACCTCGCCTTCCACGCCGACCAGCCCGAGGGCCTCGCCCGGGCCCGGTTCCGGCGGGGCGACCGGTGCTTCGCCGTCTGGGACGGCGAGCGGATCGCCCACGCGGCGTGGGCGGCGACCGGCCGCACCCCCATCGGCTACCTCGAGCGCGACCTGCTCCTCGAGCCCGACGAGATGTACGCCTACGACGCCTACACGCACCCGGACTACCGCGGGAACGGGCTGTGCAGCCTCCGCGGCGTCGACATGCTCCGGCGCTACCGGGGCCTCGGGTTCCGGCGGAGCTACGGGCTCGCGCAGCTCGAGAACCGGGCCGGCTTCGCCCAGGTCCGGACGGTCGGCTACGTCCCCATCGGGATGTACGTCTACGTCCGCCTCGGGCCGCTCCGCCGCGACCGGGCCTACCCGTTCGGGCTCGACCGGATGCCGGCGCTCGGCCGGCCCGCGGCTACCGCGCCGTCGGCTACCGCGCCGTCGCCCCGACCGTGAGGAAGTAGCCGGTGAGGGTGCGCGTGGGGAGCCGCCCGAGCCGCTCGAACGCCGCCAGCGCGCCGAAGAACCGCTCGCGCCCGGCCGGGCGCAGACGGCCCTCGGCGACCCCGGCCGCCCAGACCGCCAGTACGCGGGGCGCGTGGAGGAGCGTCCCCTCGCGGTCCACGCGGAACCCGGCCTCGCGGAGCAGGCGGCGCAGCCGGGCCGGCCCGCACGTGGCGCCGACGTAGTACGGGACGAGGCCGAGCCGGCGGAGCGGCCCGAGCGGGAGCGCGTTCCGGAGCGCGACGGCCGGGTTCGCCCCGTTGTCGAGCGTGAGGAGGAGGCGCCCGCCGGGCCGGAGCACGCGGCGGAGTTCGCGGAGGCTGAGGGCGACGTCATCGAGCGACTCGAAGTGGTCGAGCGTCGAGTTCGACACGACGAGGTCGAAGTCGCCGTCGGGGAACGGGAGGGCCCGGACGTCGGCCCGGACGGAGCGGAGACCGGGGTGCCGCGCCTGCGCCGCCCGCACGACCCCCGCCGACACGTCGACGCCCACGACGTGCCCCGCCAGCGCGGCGAGGGCGGGGACCAGGCCGACGCTGTACGCCTCGTCGAACAGGTCCGTCTTGAGCGCGCGCCCGACCCGCTCGGCCGAGGCCCACTCGGCGAGCCACACCGTGTGGAGCCGGTCCCGGTACGCCCGCCACAGCGCGTGCGGCCGCACGGCCTCCCACTCCTCGGCGACGGCGTCCCAGTGGGCGTGCCGCTCTACGTCGGCCGTGGGCGGTGTGGACACGGGGGCGGGGTCAGCGGGGGGGCGGGCCCCTCCCACCCGTCCCACCCGCGGTTGATCCGCCCGCCGGCCTCCTCCGGGGCCCGGACTACGCCGGCCTGGAGGAACGCCCAGCCTGGCCCAGCGCCCCGTAGGTTCTGCGCCGGTCCGTCCCCACCCCCCGTGGAGCTCGTCCTCCTCCTGAACCTGCTCGCCACGCTCGTCATGGTCGGCGTGATCTGGACGGTCCAGGTCGTGCACTACCCCCTGTTCGCCGGCGTCGGCGAGGGCACGTGGGCGGCCTACGAGGCCGAGCACCAGCGGCGGATCACGCTCGTCGTCGGGCCGACGATGGTGCTCGAGCTGGTCACGGCCGTGTGGCTCGTCCTCGCCCGGCCCGAGGCGGTCCCGGCGTGGGCCGCGGTCGCGGGCGCCCTGCTCGTCGGGCTGATTTGGGCCTCGACGGCGCTCGTCCAGGTCCCGCTCCACGCGGCGCTAGGAGGCGCGTTCGACGAGGCCGCCCACGCCCGCCTCGTCGCGACGAACTGGGTGCGGACGGCGACGTGGACCGTCCGCGGGGGCCTCGTGCTGTGGCTGACGTGGCGGCTCCTCCCCGACCTCAGCCCGGCGTGAGAGCGGCCCGCTGGCGGCCGCCGCCAGCGTCGGCGGCGGGGCACGGGAGCACGAGCCCGGGGCCTCAGGACGTGGGGATGCGGATCTGCTGGCCCGGGTAGATCTTGTCCGGGTCCTCGATCACCTCGCGGTTGGCCTCGAAGATCCGGTCGTAGGCGTTCGCGTCGCCGTAGTGCTCCTCGGCGATCTTCGAGAGCGTGTCCCCGCTCTGGATCGTGTAGTACGTCGGCCGCGGGGCGGACGGGGCCGCCTGCTGCTGTTGCTCGCGGACCACCTTGAGGCCGTCGTCGTCGACGTGCTCGACGCCCCTCACGTTGCCGGCGATGAGGGCCGCCTTCTCCTTCGCCGCCTGGCTCGTCGCCTCGCCGACGAGCCGGACCCGGCCGTCGTTGTACTGGACGCCCAGCTTGTCGACGTGGCCTCCCATCTTGCGCTCGACCTCCTGCTTGATGGAGGCGGCCGCCTTCGTGTCGTCGCCGCCGAAGAGGTCCTTGCCGGAGTCTTTGATAAAGTCGAGGAGGCCCATCGGGTTGGGGGAAAGTCAGGGGAGGGGAGAGCGGCCGACGCCGCGGGTCCCTGCCACGCCGCCGCGGCCCCCGCGTTCCGCCCCCGGCCTCGCGGCCGGCCTCGGCCGAGCGCCGGGCGGTGGG
>CAZDFV010000369.1:0-3208 GCA_964504495.1 uncultured Rhodothermales bacterium | reverse complement strand
CCCCCCGGCGCCCCGCCAGCGGGCCCGGCCGCTACGCCGCGTCACGGGCCGCCGCGACGATCGCCGCGAAGCTCTGGGCGTCCAGGCTAGCGCCGCCGACGAGCGCCCCGTCGAGGTCCGGCTCGGCAAAGAGCTCGGCCGCGTTGCCCGGCTTGACGCTCCCGCCGTAGAGCAGGGTCACGTCCTGCCCGACGCTCGGGAAGCGCTCCGCCAGCCGGGTGCGGATCGCGGCGTGCATCGCCTGGGCCTGCCCGGGCGAGGCCGTCCGGCCCGTGCCGATGGCCCAGACCGGCTCGTAGGCCACGACGAGGGCGTCGGAGGCGGACGGCTCGGCGCCCTCCAGCGAGGCGTCGAGCTGGGCCAGCACCGTGGCCTCGGCGTCGCCGGCGTCCCGCTCCTCCAGCGTCTCGCCGACGCACAGGATGGGGACGAGGCCCGCCGCGAGCGCCGCCCGCACCTTCTCGGCCGCGAACGCGCTCGACTCGCCCAGAACGTGGCGCCGCTCCGAGTGCCCCACGATCACGTCGCGGACGCCGAGGGCTCGGAGCATGGGCGGGCCGACCTCGCCCGTGAAGGCCCCGCTGTCGGCCGGGTACACGTTCTGCGCGCCGAGCCGGACGCGGCTCCCGCGCAGCCGCTCGGCCACGGCGTCGAGCCAGACGGCCGGCGGGCACACGCCGACCCCGACCGCGCCCGCGTCGTCCTCCGTCGCGCGGACGACGTCGGCGGCGAGGGCGACGGCCCCCTCCAGATCGGTGTTCATCTTCCAGTTGCCGACGACGAGCATGGGCGGTGGGTTCGGGGTACGGTACACGGTACGGGGTACGCGGCGCTCCGCGGTTGGAAAAGGAGCGTACCTCGTACCCGGTACCTCGTACTTACTCCTCGGCCGTGAGCGCCGCCAGCTTAGCGAGGATCTCCTCGGCGTGGCGGTCCGTCTTCGGCCGCTTAAAGACGTGGAGGACGCGGCCGTCCGGGCCGATCAGGAACGTCGTCCGCTTCGTCCCGACGGTCTTTTTCCCGTAGAACGACTTCTCGCCCCAGACGCCGTAGGCGTCGAGGATCTCGCGGTCGGGGTCGGCCACGAGGGGGAACGGGAGGTCGTACTTGTCCGCGAACCGCTCGTGGCTGGCGACCGGGTCAGCCGAGACGCCGACGACGGCGACGCCGGCCTCGTCGAGCGCGCCGAGGTTGTCGCGAAGGTTGCACGCCTGCTTGGTGCAGCCGGGCGTGTCGTCCTTCGGGTAGACGTAGAGGGCGACGGGCCGGCCGCGGAGGTCACGGAGGCGGAACGTCTCGCCGGTCTGCGTCGGGCCCTCGAAGTCGGGGGCGGGGTCGCCGGGGGCGGGCATCTCGGCCATGCTACAGGGGGAGGGTGAGGTCGAGCGCCTCGACGGCGCCGAGGTGCTCGTGGGCCGTGAGGTCCACGTGGAGCGGGGTGACGGAGACGAAGCCCCCGGCGATCGCGGCGAGGTCGGTGTCGGCGCCCTCGTCGAGGTCCACGAACCGGCCGCCGAGCCAGTAGTACGGGCGGTCGAACGGGTCGCGCCGTTCCTCGAACTGCTCCTCCCACCGGCTCCGGGCCTGGCGCGTCACGCGGATCCCGGCGAGCGCCTCGGCGGGCCGGTCGGGCACGTTCACGTTGAGGAGGACGCCCGGCGGGAGCCCGTCCGCCAGGACGCGCTCGGCGACGTGCCGGGCCACGCGCCCGGCCGCCTCGAAGTCGGTCGGCCGCCAGGCGTCGTGGGAGACGGCGACGGCGGGGAGCCCGAGGATGCACCCCTCCGAGGCGGCGCTGACGGTCCCGGAGTAGAGGACGTTGACAGCCGTGTTTGGCCCGTGGTTGATGCCCGAGACGACGAGGTCGGGCGGGCGCGGGAGCAGCTTCTGCACGGCGATCTTCACGCAGTCGGCCGGCGTCCCCGTCACGGCCCGGGCCCACACGTCGCCGCTCGGCCCCTCGAACGGCCACGTGTGGACGCGCATCGGGTCGCGGACGGTGATCGCGTGGCCGACCGCGCTCTGCTCCGCGAACGGGGCCACGACCGCGACCGTCCCCAGCCCGTCGAGGGCCGCCGCCAGCGCGGCGATCCCAGCCGCGTCGATCCCGTCGTCGTTCGAGACGAGGACGAGCGGGCGGTCCGGGGGGGCGTCGAGCGGCTCGGGCGTGGTCACAGGGAGTTGACGAACGGGGGTCGGCCAACGGCGAACGGGAGGAGACGATCCGAGGCGCCCGACGCGGGCCCGTTCGCCGCCCCCCGATGGCCGCTCGCTTCGCTCTCAGTAGCTCTCGTCCTCGGCTGGGAACGTCCGGTCGCGGACGTCCTCGACGTAGCGGCCGACGGCGTCGGCGACCGTCCCCGCGAGGTCGGCGTAGTGGCGGACGAAGCGGGGGTTGAAGTCCTTCGTCAGCCCGAGGAGGTCGTGCGTCACGAGCACCTGCCCCGAGCACCCGACCCCGGCCCCGATCCCGATCGTCGGGACCGACACGCTCGCGGTTAATTCGGCCGCCAGCGCGGCGGGGATCTTCTCCAGGACCACGCCGAACACCCCGGCCCGCTCGAGTGCCCCGACGTCCTCGCGGAGCGCGTCGGCCTCGGCCTCGTCGCGCGCGCGCACCTTGTACGTCCCGAACTTGTAGATGCTCTGCGGCGTGAGGCCGAGGTGCCCCATGACCGGGATCCCGGCGTCGATGATCCGCCGGACCGAGCCCAGCACGGCCGCCCCGCCCTCCAGCTTGACGGCGTGGGCGCCCGTCTCCTTCATCACCCGGATGGCCGACCGGAGGGCCTCCCGGCTCGACCCCTGGTACGCCCCGAACGGGAGGTCCACGACGACGAGCGCCCGGCCGACGCCGCGGACCACGCACTGGGCGTGGTAGATCATCTGGTCGAGCGTGATCGGGAGCGTCGTCTCGTGCCCGGCCATGACGTTCGAGGCCGAGTCGCCCACGAGGAGGACATCGACGCCGGCCTCGTCGAGGAGCCGGGCGCTCGTGTAGTCGTAGGCCGTGAGCATGGCGATGGGCGTCCCCTCCGCGCGCATCTCCTGGAGCGTCTGCGTGGTCACGCGGCGGGCCTCGGCGGCGGCCGAGCGGACGGTCTGGGTGCTCATCGGCGAGGGGGCGGGGCCGGGGCAGGATACGCGCGGGCGGCCCGCTGGCGGTCCGCGCCGCCGCCGCCAGCCCGCAGCCGCACACGAAGCCGGG
>CAZDFV010000368.1:0-3212 GCA_964504495.1 uncultured Rhodothermales bacterium | reverse complement strand
CGGCGCTCCTGGCCGCCGGCGCCCCCCACGACGCGCCCGACGGCGACGAGCGCCAGCGGCTAGCCGACGTGCTCGACCGCCTCCGCGACGCCCGCCCCGCCGACCTCGACGCCGGCCGCGCCCGCGTGGTCCTGGAGGGGAAGACCGGCCCGGACGAGCGGTGGGACCTTTCGCCCCTCGCCCCGTTCCTCGAGCGGTGGACGTTCGGGCGGTGAGGCCGTAGGAGTTCGGAAATGTCCGACTGGCGAGCGACGTCAGCAGGACGGGAGCTGCTGACGGGGCCTCGCACCGCCCCCCCAAACTTGTCATCCTGAGCGCAGCGAGGGATCTCAACGCGGTGCCCCAGCCGTGGGCTCCGGCACCTACGTCCTGTGAGACCGGCGTCGAGCACCTTGACTGACGCCGACACTTCGCGGCCGTCGCTCCGCTCCTCAGGGTGTCCGGCAGAGAACTCCACAGCCCTCCCCCCGGACAGGGGGAGTCCCCCCCGCCTCCGCGGGGGCAGGCTCCGGGGGAGGGGGTAGACCACGCGAGCACGACGCTACGACTCGGGCACGATCCGGGCCGCTGGCGGAGGCGCGCCGCCAGCCGGGCGGGAGTGGCGCTTTGCTCGATCAACCACCCCTAGCCCCTCCTGTCCAGGAGGGGGACTCTTCTCAAACGGCCTTTCGCCCTGGGCTCCGGTGTCCGCAATGTGTTGGTGAAGGCGCCGTTTGAGGTCTGCCCCGCCCGTCGCGGCGCGTAGGTTCTCGCGGCCCGTCCCCCCGTCGTCCGATGCTCGCCCTCCTCGCGGCGCTCCTCCTCGGCCTCCCCTCCCCGACCGCGCCGGCGGCCGCCCCGCCGGCGGCCGTCGCGTCCCCGACGGTCAGCGACTCGCTGACGTACTACTACGCGCAGCAGGACACGTCGGGCGTGGACCGGCTCTACCGGCAGGCCGCGCGGACCCGGCTCGACCGGCTCCTCTGCCTCTACCGGCTGTTCCCGATGACGCTCGACGAGGGCTACCTCGACGCGATCCCCTCGGACGAGGGCGTCCGCTCGGCCCGCGAGCTCGCGCTGATCTCGGCGCTCTGGGCGTACAAGGCGGCGCACGGGCCGGCGTGGCACCTCCCGACGTACGGCCGCCGCTCGGAGCGGATCTTGGAGGCGGCCCTCAAGCGTGACCCGGACGAGCCGTACGCGCTCCTCGTCAAGGGCCAGGGGCTCTACTACAAGCCGGGCTGGTTCGGCGGCGACGTGGCCGAGGCGCAGCGGACGTTCGAGCGGCTCCGCCAGGTCCTCCGGCGGCGGCCGGCGCCCGGCGTCCACCCGTTCGAGGCCGAGGTCTGGATCTGGATGGCCGTCCGGAAGCAGGACGCGGAGCGGGGCGCGGAGCTCCGGCGGCGTCTGCTCGCCCAGAGCCCGCCGCCCCTGTTCCGGCAGTTCCTGATCGACCCTCCGTGACCCGGACCCTCCGGACGGCCGTCCTCGTCGTCCACGCGGGCGTCGGCGCGGTGCTGGCGGCGAACCTGGTCGCGTTCGCGCGCCACCGGCGGCGGCGCCCCCCGGCGACGCGGGCGCGCGTGTCGGTCCTCGTCCCGGCGCGGAACGAGGAGGCCAACCTCCGAGTCCTCCTCCCCTCCGTCCTCCGCCAGCGGGGCGTGGCCGTCGAGCTTGTCGTCGTGGACGACGCGAGCGAGGACGGGACGTGGGCCGTGCTCCAGGCGCACGCCGACGACCGCTTGGTCCCGGTCCGCGGCTCTGGCCCGCCGGCTGGGTGGGTCGGGAAGGTCCACGCGCTGCATCAGGCCGCGGCGCGGGCGACCGGCGACCTGTTCGTGTTCCTCGACGCCGACGCCCACCTCCGCGACGGCGACGCGCTCGCCCGGCTGGCGGCCCGCTGGGCCGACAACGGCGGGCCGGGGACGGCGCTGACGGGCCTCCCCCGCTACCTCGACCGCGGGCCGGCGGCGCTCCTGACGAGCCTCGTCCCGTTCGCCGTGCTCGCCGCGCTCCCGATCCCGCTCGTCCCCCGCACGTCGAGCCCGTCGATCAGCGCCCTCAACGGGCAGGTCTGGGCGCTCGGGGCCGCCGACTACCGCCGGCTCGCGCCGCACGCCGCGAACCGGGCCGAGGTCCTGGAGGACGTGATGATCGGCCGGACCCTCAAGCGGCGGGGCGTCCGTCTCTACTTCGAGGACCTCTCGGGCGAGGTCGGTGTGCGGATGTACGGGTCGTTTGGGGAGGCGTGGGCCGGGTTCCGCAAGAACGCCTACCTGCTCGCGGGGGGCCAGCCGCGCCCGTTCGCCGTCTTTTTCGCGGCCTACGCGCTCTCGTGGGTCGTGCCGAGCGCGCTCGCGCTGCGGGGGCATGGGCTCCCGCTGGCGACGCTGACGGCCGTCAAGCTGGGCGTGGACCGGTGGGCCCGGTTCCCGCTCTGGGTCAGCGCGCTCGCGCCGGTCACGCTCGCGCTCGGGGCCGCCCTCCAGCTCGACTCGGCGTGGGCGCACGCGCGCGGCCGCGTCGCGTGGAAGGGCCGGTCGGTCGGATAGTCCGCCCGCCGCCCGCGCGGACCGCCAGCGGGGCCCCTGCTTAGACCGCCGCCCCCTCGGACGCGGCCGTCCTCAACCCTTCGGCGCGTCTCGCGTACACTGCCCCTCTCCCACCGTTCTCGTCATGCGCTTCGGTCTCGTCCTCCTCCTCGTCTTCGCCCTCGTCGCCGTGTTCCTGGCGACGCAGCCGGAGAACCTCGACAACACCGTCGCCCTCGCCCTCCCGTTCACGAACGTGGTGTGGACGGGCCCCGTGCTCTGGATGCTCGGCGGGTTCTTCGCCTCGGGGCTCCTCATCGGCTACCTCGTCGCGCTCCCCGGCCGGATCGGGGCCGCCCGTCGGGCCCGGCGCGTCGAGAAGGAGCGGGCCCAGGTCGAGACTCAGAAGGCCCAGGCCGTCGGCCACCTCAACGAGGCCGAGCCCGTCCGGCCCGGCGCCCCCACCGAGGCCGACGAGATGCAGCGCCTCGCCGACGAAGTCGCCCGGCGGACCGAGACGGTCCAGCGCGACGTCCCGCCCAAGGTCTAGTGGCCCGGCGCCGGACCGTCGGCGGGAGCGTCGGCGAGAACGTGGGCGGGGCCGTGGGCGGGGCCATCGGCGGCGCCGTCGGGGTTGTCGTCGGGACCGCCGCCGACGCGGCCGACCTGCTCGTCGAGGGCGGCCGCCGGCTCGTCAGCCCG
>CAZDFV010000367.1:0-3224 GCA_964504495.1 uncultured Rhodothermales bacterium | reverse complement strand
GGGGGGGGAGGGGGGCTCGGGCGGGGCCGCCAGCCGGCCGGGGGGCGGGGCGCGTCATCGGAGGCGGCGGCCGGCGCGGCGGGCCCGCTGGCGGTAGACCTCGGCGAGGACGGCGGCGACGGCCTGGTACAGCGACTCGTCCACGAAGGCGCCCTCGTCGACCGTGGCGTAGAGCGCACGCGCGAGCGGGACGTCCTCGACGGTCGCCACCTTGTGCTCGCGGGCGAGCTCCTTGATCCGGAGCGCGCGCTTCCGCATCCCCTTGACGAGCACGCGGGGTGCCGGCCCCTCGGCCGCGTCGTACTTCAGCGCCACGGCGTAGTGCGTCGGGTTGGTCACGACGACGTCGGCCTGCATGACGGCGTGGTCGAGGCGGGGGCCGAGGGCCCGCTCGCGGGCGATCTGCCGGCGCTTCCCCTTGAGCTGGGGGTCGCCCTCGGCGTCCTTCCCCTCGTCCTTGACCTCGCGGTGGGTCATCTTGAGGTCCTGCGTGTGCTTCCACTTCCCGAAGGCGTAGTCGGCGCCGGAGACGAGGAGGAGGGCGAGGAGCATCTGGGCGAGGAGCCCGAGCGTCCACCCGCCGGCGGCCCCGAAGGCGGCCTCGACGGGGACGGCGTGGAGCACGAGGATGTCCGGGAGCCACGCCCGGAGCGCGAAGAAGACGACGGGCCCGACAATCACAACTTTGGAGAGCGCCTTGCCCAGCTCGAACAGTCCCTTCGTCGAGAACAGCCGCTTGGCCCCCTCGGCCGGCGAGATCCGGCTCCCCTTGGGCTTGAGCGGCTTGCCCGAGAACGTCCACCCGCTCTGGACCACGTTCGCGCCGAGGGCGATGAACAGGAGCGCGGCGAAGAGCGGGCCGACGACGAGGAGCATGTCCGTCCCCACCTCGGCCAGGACCTGGGGGACCGACCGAGGGGTGAGGACGGTCGTCGGGGCCTCGGTGTAGACCCGGACCGTCATCCGCCGGAGCACGCCGACGGCGCCCGGCGCCCCGACCCCGATCACGAGCGTGGCGACGGCGAGCATCCCGGCCGAGGCCAGCTCGCGCGACCGGAACACGTTGCCCTCCTCGCGCGCCTTCTTCAGGCGCTGCGGGGTCGGGTCGAACTGCTTGTCGGCGCGGTCGGGCTTGTCGCTCATCGCCCGCCCTCTTGCACGGCCCGTGCCGCGCCCGCCAGCGCGACTGCCTGCCCCCGCGGAGGCGGGGGGCGGCGGCGTCCGCCAGTGGAACGGGTCACGGCTTTCCGGCCGGCGGAAAAGGCTGCCTACGGCGCGAGCGTGGCGACGAGCGTCTCGAGCCCGGCCAGCGCCTCGTCGACGAGGGCCGGGGCGAGGGGGAAGAACGAGCCCACGAACGCGATCGAGATCGCCATCCCCGCCAGCAGCTTCAGCGGGAGGCTGATCGAGAACAGGTCGGCCTGGGGGACGACCCGGGCGAACACGCCGAGCCCGACGTCGACCAGGAACAGGGCCACGAGGAACGGCATCGCCAGCCGGACGGCCGTGGCGAAAAACCCGCCCGTCCACGACAGCAGGAGCGGGCCGCCGGCGGCGAGGTCGGCGCCGCCCAGCGGGACGGTCGCGAACGACCGGGCGAGCCCGGCGACGACCATCTGCGGGCCGTCGAGGAGGAGGAACAGGAGCACGAACGCGAGCGAGACGAGCCGGCCGAGCGGGTTCGCCGACGACCCGCTCATGGGGTCGAACACCTGGGCCATCGACAGGCTCATCTGGAACCCGATGGCCTCGCCGGCGAACTCGACGGCCCAGAACACGAACCGGACGGCGTACCCCATGAGCAGGCCGGTCAGCGCCTCGACCGCCGCCGCCAGCACGAACCCGACCGGCTGGTCGATGTGCGCGGGGAGCGGGCCCTCCGCGAAGCCGGCCAGCACGAGCGCGAGGAGGACGCCGAGCAGGACCCGGAGCAGGACCGGCACGCCCCGCTGGCTGAACACGGGCGCGGCGACGAGCACCCCGCCCACGCGCGCGAACACGAGGCCGAGGCGGAAGAGGCCGTCCGGGTCGAGGGTCATGGCCGCGCCGGTACGGAGTACGGGGTACGAGGTGCGCCCTCGCACCGCGCCCCCAGCCGTGCCCCGTACCGTGTACCCCGTACCTGCACTACCGCGACACGTCGGCGACCGCTCGGAAGACCTCGGTCGAGAAGTCCGTCATCATCTCGAGCATCCACGGGGCGAAGAAGATGAGGACGGCGGCGACGGCCAGCATCTTCGGGATCGAGCTCAGGGTCATCTCCTGGATCGACGTCATCGCCTGGAACAGGCTGACCACGAGCCCGACGGCCAGGGCCACGCCGAGGAGCGGGGCCGAGACCGTTAGCGCCAGCGTCAGCGCCGACTGCGTCCAGTGGAGGGCGGCTTCGGGGGTCATGGTCTCTGGTGCGGAGGGCGAGGACGAGGGGCGGCGGGCTGGCGGTGGGGCCGGAGCAGCAGCGCGCGCTCTACGCGCTACCCGAGGTAGCCGCGGACGACGGACTCGACGAGGAGGTACCACCCGTCGGTGAGGACGAACAGGAGGAGCTTGATGGGGAGCGAGATCATGACCGGCGGGAGCATCATCATCCCCATCGACATCAGGACGCTCGCCACGATGAGGTCGACGACGAGGAACGGGAGGAACAGCATGAACCCGATCTGGAAGGCGATCCGCAGCTCCGAGATCACGAACGCCGGGACGAGCACGTGGAACGGGACGTCGGCTGGTCGGGCCACGGCCGGGAGCCCGGCGAGGTCCATGAACAGGACGAGGTCCTTGTCGCGCGTCTGGTCGAGCATGAACCCCTTCATCGGGACCGACGCGACCTCGAGCGCCTCGCGCTGCTCGAGCTGGCCGTCGAGGTAGGGCTGGAGCGCCCGCTCGTCGACCTCCTCGAACACGGGGTGCATGACGAAGAAGGTCAGGAACAGCGAGAGCCCGATGATGACCTGGGTCGGCGGGCTCTGCTGGAGGCCGAGGGCCGTCCGCAGGATCGAGAACACGACGACGAGCCGGGTGAAGCTCGTCATCAGGATGAGGGCCGCCGGCGCCAGCGTGAGCACCGTCAGCACCAGGAGGAGCTGGATCGGGAGGGCGTAGTCGCCGTCGTCGGTCAGCACGACGCCGGGGACGGGCGACGGCGGGGCCTGGGCGAGCCGGCGCGGCGGGCCGGGCTGGGGCGCGGCCGGGGCGAGGTCCCGGGGGGAGTCCGCGAGCGGGGC
>CAZDFV010000366.1:0-3250 GCA_964504495.1 uncultured Rhodothermales bacterium | reverse complement strand
CCGGGAGGCCGCGCGCCGTGCCATGAGCGCCGAGGCGTTCGCCTACACCGCCGGCGGGGCGGGCGTGGAGACGACGATGGGCGCCAACCGGGCCGCCTTCCAGAACTGGCGGATCGTCCCGCGCCAACTGACCGGCGCCGAGCCGCGCGCGCTCGGGCGCGTGCTCCTCGGCCGCCGGCTCCCGACGCCGCTCTGGCTCGCCCCGGTCGGCGTGCTCGAGCTAGCGCACCGGGACGCCGACCTCGCCGTGGCCCGTGCCGCCGCGCGCGAGGGCGTCCCGTTCGTGTTCTCGAACCAGGCGTCCGTCTCGATGGAGCGGTGCGCCGAAACAATGGAACGGACACAGCCGGGTGCGCCCCGCTACTTCCAGCTCTACTGGAGCACGTCGGACGATCTGGTCCGGTCCTTTGTCCGTCGAGCCGAGGCGTGCGGGTGCGGGGCCATCGTCCTCACCGTGGACACGACGCTCCTCGGCTGGCGGCCGCGCGACCTCGACCTCGCCTCGCTCCCGTTCCTGGAGGGCAAGGGGATCGCCCAGTACACCTCCGACCCCGTTTTCCTAGACGAGATGCGGACGGCGGGTACGGCGCCGTCCCCCGCGCCGCCGCTCGGGCTCAAGACGCTCCGCACGGCGCTCCGCCAGGGGCGCGCGTTCCCGGGCGGCACGCTCGACGCCCTCCGCTCGGGCGACGCCCGCGCGGCCGTCCAGCGGTTCGTCTCGACGTACTCCCGCCCGACGCTCGCCTGGGACGACCTGAAGCTCCTCCGCGACGCGACCGACCTGCCGATCCTCCTCAAGGGGATCCTCCACCCCGAGGACGCCGCCCGTGCCGTCGAGGAGGGCGTGCAGGGCGTCGTCGTCTCCAACCACGGCGGCCGCCAGGTGGACGGGGCCGTCGCCGCGCTCGACGCGCTCCCGGCCGTCGTGGAGGCGGTCGAGGGGAACGTCTCCGTCTGGTTCGACAGCGGCGTCCGCGGCGGGGCCGACGTGTTCAAGGCGCTCGCGCTTGGGGCCGAGGCGGTCGGAGTCGGCCGGCCCTACGTCTACGGGCTGGCGGTCGGCGGGGAGGGGGGCGTCCGCGAGACCATCCGCAACGTGGTCGCGGAGCTCGACCTCACGCTGGCACTGGCCGGCGTCCAGTCCGTGGACGACCTGGGCCCGGGGGCGCTGGCGGAGTCGGTGGCGCCGGACGCGTAGTCCAGGGCAGCGGAGCCGCCCCGTGGTCGGCCCGCGACGGTTCGACGAGGCGCGGCGAGGGCGGCTGCCCGGGCCGGCGCGCGCCGCCAGCGGGCCCGCGCGTCCCGTTCCCGCTCTGCAACGGCCTCAGGCGCGTCGCGCCGGCCCACAAAAAGGCCGGCCGCCCCCCGAGCGGAGGGCGGCCGGCTGGCGGTGCCGTCGAGCGGTCCGGCTAGCGGACGCGCGTCGTGCAGGACCCGTAGGCCCCAAGGCTGGCCGAGACCGACTGGCCCGGCGAGTACCCCTCGAGGAAGTACTGCTCCCGGGTCGGGGCCGCGGCCTCGTAGCGGCCGGCGGCCGTCCGGGCGAGGCGGGCGATCTGGGCGTTCGTGGTCTGAGCGGCCACGTTCCGGTAGATGTCGGCGAGGCACCAGAACGCGAACCGGCCCTCTAGGGAGCGCGGCCGGCCGACAGCGTCGGCAATGAACGAGGCGCGGCGGTAGAGGCTCGGCCCGTGCTGCGGGTAGAGTTGGAGCGCCCGGTTGATGAGCTGCGAGGCGTTCCCGAACCCGGCCGTGGCGCGGCTGTAGAGGAAGTCGGCCCGCTGGAGGTTCGACTCGGCGTTCTCGAGGGCCCGGTCGAAGAGCCGGTTGCCCTCGGACGTCTCGCCGTCGCGGAACCGCTGGAAGGCGAGAGCGACGAGCGTCCGCGGGTTGTCGATCTGCTCCTCGATGACGGGGAGGCGGAGGACGAGCGACCGGATCTCGGCCACGTCCTCATCGAGCGCCTCGATCCGCTCGGGCTGCTGGATCACGACCGCCAGCAGGGAGAGGGCGTCGTCGTCGGCGATCGTCCCGCCCCGGAGGTCAGAGATGAACCCCCGCACGACGGCGTCGTCGACGGTCACCGCGCCGGCGACCGGCTCGGCCACGAGGAACTCGGCGTAGGCCGCGTAGCTGTCGGCCAGCTCCTGGTCGTCGGCCACGGCGGCGAGGCGCTGGACGAACTCGGCCCGGTCCGGGTTGGGCGTCTCGACGCCGTACTCGAGCGCCGAGCCCTCGAAGAGCCGCGAGAGGTACCAGTCCTCCAGGCTGTCGGGCTGGGCCTCGAGCGCGCGGCTGAAGGCCTCGAACTGGCGCTCCTCCGAGTCCTCGTAGAAGTCGGCGTACTGGTAGTAGAAGAACCCCTCGCGGAGGTCGCGGAGGAACGGGTCGTACTCGACGCCCTCGGCGTCCATCGTCTGGATGGCCGTCTGGCGGGCCGTGACCGCCGAGTCGAGGTACGCCTTCTGCGTGGCCTGGTCAGTCGAGTCCACCTCGGCCGCGAACGCCTCGTAGACCGAGGCCAGCCGCTGGTAGTTGCGGTCGCGGGCCTCGGGGTCGCCGCCGGTGTAGAGGGGGTCCTCCGCGATGACGGCCTGGAGGTAGGGGTAGGCCGCGCAGTAGTCCTCGTTCCGGTAGTTCTCCGAGGCCAGGCTGAAGTTGGTCCGGATGTCCGGCTGGACGATGACGATCGTCTCGGCGCAGTAGTCGCCGGGCCCGAACGTCGGGTCCTCGGGGACGCCGGTGTAGCTGTCGGAGGCGCCGTCGTCGGCGCCGTCGGCGAGCTCGGTGCTGGGCCCGCAGGCCACGAGGGCCGCGCTGGCGACGAGGACGGGGAGGAGGAGGCGGATCGGTCGCATGTGCGAGGGTGTGGGGTTAGTCGAAGCGGCGGCGGACGAACCAGCGCTCGCCGAAGTTTAACGTGAACGTCCCCTTGACGAACGTGTCTCGGACGAGAACGCCCTCGGTCGAGCCTCGGGTTCCGACCTCGAAGCCCAGGTCGATCCGGGCGCCGGTGAACCGGTTGGGGACGGAGAGCCCGCCGGTCAGCGCCAGCGTGGTCACGTCGGCGCCGCCGGGGGCGTAGAGCCCGCGCTCGGCGTACCCGCCGAGCCGGTACGCCGAGCGCCGGAGCACGCCGGCCCGGAACTCGCGGCCGGCCGGCGTCACCTCGACTAGCTTGGAGCGCTGGTCGTCGGTGAGCGCGGCGGCGGAGCGGACCTCGGCGGTCACCTCCCCGCGGTGCTCGGCG
>CAZDFV010000365.1:0-3271 GCA_964504495.1 uncultured Rhodothermales bacterium | reverse complement strand
CGCTCGGAGCCGCCGGGCTGGCCGCGACCGTGGCCGCGCCGAGCGTCGGCGTGGCCGTGGCGGGGTTCGCGCTCGTCGGGCTCGGGTTCGCGGCCGTCGTGCCCTCCCTGTTTCGGGCGGCCTCGCGGGCCCCGGGGCTCCAGCCGGGCGTCGGGATCGCGGCCGTCACGAGCACGGGGTACCTCGGCTTCTTGGCCGGCCCGCCCGTGCTCGGGTTCGTGGCCGAGGCGGCCGGTCTGCGCGCGTCTTTCGGCCTGCTGGCGGTGCTCGCCGTGACCGTCGCCATCGGGGCCGGCGCGGCGTTCCGGCGGGCCCAGCCCGCGGGCGTCGAAGCGAGACCCTAGTGCTCCGACAGGTCCACCTTGTCATCCTGAGCGCCAGCGAAGGATCTCGACTCGATGGGGCAGTCGTAGGGGCCGGTGCCTACGACCTGAGAGACCACGTCGAGGTCCTTGGCTGCGCCGTCGCTTCGCGGTCGTCGCTCTGCTCCTCAGGATGACAAGGCGGGGTTGTCACGGTACTAGTCGCCGAACTCGTCCGGCGGCGGCGGCCGCGTCTCGATCGGACGGAGCACGAGGACGTGCGCTTCGTCCTCGTCGGTGAGGACGTAGACGAGCCCGTCCGGGCCCTGCTCGACCTCGCGGATCCGCCGGCCGATCGGGTAGATCTCCCGGCTGGCGACCTCGCCGTCCTCGACGTGGACGCGGACGAGGCCCCGGTAGACGAGGCTGCCGATGAGGAAGTGGCCCCGCCACCCGTCGAACACGTCGCCGGTGTAGTAGGCCATCCCCGACGGCGCGATCGTCGGGTCGAACACGTGGAGGGCGTCGGCGAACTCAGGCCGCGTCGTCGGGTCCGGGATGAGCTCGCCGTCGTAGTCCATCCCCCAGCTCACGTACGGCCACCCGTAGTTCTCGCCGCGGCGGACGTGGTTGAGCTCGTCGCCGCCGAGCGGCCCCATCTCGGTCACGTACAGCTCGCCGGTGTCGCCGTGGAACGCGGCGGCCTGGATGTTCCGGTGGCCGTACGACCACACGGCCCCCTCGGCGCCGGGCTCGCCCACGAACGGGTTGTCGTCGGGGACCGAGCCGTCGCGGTGGAGGCGAACGACGGAGCCGAGCGCGTTCCCGAGATCCTGCGACGGCGTAAACTGGAACCGCTCGCCGGTCGTCATGAACAGGTGGCCGTCGTCGTCGAAGACGATCCGGCTGCCGAAGTGGCCGCGGCTGACGAGGTACGGCTCGGCCGTGAACAGGACCTCGAAGTCCTCCAGCCGGTCGTCGACGAACCGGCCCCGCCCCAGCGCGGGCGCCGCGGCGCCGTCGGGGCCGGGCCGGGAGTAGGTGAGGTAGACGAAGCCGTTGTCCTCGAAGTCCGGGTCGAGCGCGACGTCGAGGAGGCCGCCCTGGCCCTGCGCGTAGACGGTCGGCGTGCCCTCGACCACGCCCGGCGTCTCGCCCGAGTTCGGGGTGACGAGCCGGAGCTGCCCGCCCCGCTCGGTCACGAGCATCCGGCCGTCGGGGAGGAACGCGAGGCCCCACGGGTGCGAGAGGCCGTCGGCCGCCTCGTAGACGCCGACCGGGCCCGTGACGGGCGCGACGAACGAGACGACCTGACGGGGCGGCGCCTGGGCCGCGACGGACGCGGCGAGGCCGAGGGCGAGGAGGATGGCGAAGGCGGGGCGCATGACGGGGCGGGGGGAGGGGTCCTCCCCGGACTGGCGGGCGGCCTCCGCTGTTCCTCCGCGCGGGGCGGCGGGGGCCCTCCCCGACCCCGTTTCTCCGACTGGCGGCGTCCGCCGCCAGCGCTCGGCGCGCCCGGTCGGTGGCGGCCAGGGCGTGCCCACCCTGTTCCGGGCGGCGTTGCAGCGGGGCTCGCACCGGGCGTCGGAATCGCCAGGGTGACCGGACTGCGCGCTTCGTTTGGGCCCCTGTGGCGCTCGCGGTCGGGACGGTCGCCGGAGGCTACTCCGCGAGCGGGTCGTCCTCGGGCGGCGAGGTCTCGATGGACCGGAGGACGAGGACGCGGCCCTGGGGGTCGGGCTCGTCGGTGAGGAGGTAGACGTGGCCGTCCGGCCCCTGCTCGACCTCGCGGATCCGCGCGCCAATCGGGAAGATCTCCTGCGACGCGATCGCCCCGTCCGCGACGGTGACGCGGACGAGGCCGCGGTAGACGAGGCTCCCGATGAGGTAGCTCCCCTGCCAGCCGGGGAACACGCTGCCCGTGTAGTGGACCATCCCGGAGGGCGCGATCGTCGGCGTCCAATAGTCGACGGCGTCCTCGAACTCGGGCCGCGTCGTCGGGTCGCGGATAAGCTGGCCGTCGTAGTCCATCCCCCAGCTCACGACCGGCCAGCCGTAGTTGGCGCCGCGCTCGACGCGGTTGAGCTCGTCGCCGCCGAGCGGCCCCATCTCGGCCACGTAGAGGTCGCCGGTGACCTTGTCGAACGCCATCGCCTGGATGTTGCGGTGGCCGTAGCTCCAGATCTCGTCCTCGGCGTCCGGGTCGCCCACGAACGGGTTGTCGTCCGGGATGGAGCCGTCGCGGTGGATCCGGACGACCGTGCCGAGGTGGTCCGAGAGGTCCTGGGCCGGCTCGAACTGGAACCGCTCGCCGGTCGTGAGGACGAGGTGGCCGTCGGGCGAGAACGCGATGCGACTCCCGAAGTGAGCCCGGCCGGTCCGGTACGGCTCCTGCGTGAACAGGACCTCGAAGTCTTCGATCCGGTCGTCCACGAGCCGCCCGCGGCCGACGGCCGTGGCCGCCTCGTCGCCCTCGCCGCCGGGCCGGGGCCGGGCGTACGAGAGGTAGACGAAGCCGTTGTCCTCGAAGTCCGGGTCGAGCGCCACGTCGAGGAGGCCGCCCTGACCCTGGGCCCACACCTCAGGCACGCCCTCGACCGGGGCCGAGACGCCGCCGCCCATCGTCACGATGCGGAGGTGGCCGGGCTTCTCGGTGACGAGCATCCGGCCGTCGGGGAGGAACGTCATGCCCCAGGGGCTCGCGAGCCCGTCGGCCACGGGGAAGGCGGCGACGGGGCCGCCCTCGGCCGAGAGGAACGAGGCGATCTGGCCGGGCGGCGGCTGGGCCGTGGCGGCGACGGCGAGGCCGAGGGCGAGGAGGGCGGCGAAGCAGAGGCGCATGAGGGGGCGTGGGAGGTGCCCGTGCGGGACCGGCGGGCGGCCCGCGCTGTTCCGCCACCCGGGAGGATCAGGGCCCCCCTGTCGCCGCCCGCTGGCGCCGTCCGCCCGCTGGCGCCGTCCGCCCGCTG
>CAZDFV010000364.1:0-3285 GCA_964504495.1 uncultured Rhodothermales bacterium | reverse complement strand
GCCGCCGGCCGAGCCCGTCCGCGAGCCGGAGGACGAGCCGCTGTGGACGCGGTTCGTCCAGGCCGACGCGCAGGCAAAGCGCGCGGGCGGGCCCGACGCGGGGCCGTCCCCCGCCGCCCTGCCCGAGCTCGACGCCGTCGAGCGGCGCGTCCTCGGCGACGGAGCGGCCGAGCAGCGGGCGTGGTACGTGGCCGAGCTGTTCGAGGGGTCGGACGCCGACTACCACCGGACGCTCGCCGCCCTCGACGGCGCGGCGTCGTGGACGGAAGCGACCCAGATCATCGCCCGCGACGTGTTCCGCAAGCACCGGGTCAACATCTACAGCGAGCCGGCCGTGGCGTTCACCGACGCCGTCGAGGCCCAGACGGCGCGCTGAGCGGGAGGCCGCCCGGACGTCGGCAAGGGGCGGCCCCCCGCGGCCCCCGAGCGGGGCGGGGGCTCCCGGCGCGCCCGTAGCTTCCGCCCCCCCTCCCGCGCACGATGAGCGAGCCCACCGCCCCCGCCGACGCTGAGACCGACGCCCACGACCGCCTCTACCGCGACCTCGACCGACGCCGCGCCGAGAGCCGGGCCGGCGGCGGCGAGGCCCGCGTCGCCCGCCAGCACGACCGGGGCAAGCTGACCGCCCGCGAGCGGATCGAGATCCTCCTCGACCCCGGCTCCTTTGCCGAGACCGGCGCGTTCGTCCGCCACCAGGCCACCGGGTTCGGGCTGGAGGACAACCGGCCCTACGGCGACGGCGTCGTGACCGGCTGGGGGACCGTCGACGGCCGGCCCGTCGCCGTGTTCTCGCAGGACTTCACCGTGTTCGGCGGGTCGCTCGGGCTCGCCCACGCGCAGAAGATCGTCCGGCTGATGGAGCTGGCGCTCGAGAACGGGATGCCCGTCGTCGGGCTCAACGACTCGGGCGGGGCCCGGATTCAGGAGGGCGTCGCGGCGCTCGGCGGCTACGCCGACATCTTCCTCCAGAACACGCTGGCCTCGGGCGTGGTCCCGCAGATCTCGGCCATCCTCGGCCCGTGCGCCGGCGGCGCCGTCTACAGCCCGGCCATCACCGACTTCGTGTTCATGGCGCGCGGGACGAGCTACATGTTCGTGACCGGCCCGAACGTCGTGAAGACGGTCACGAACGAGGAGGTGACCCAGGAGGAGCTCGGCGGGGCCGACGCCCACGCCAGCAAGTCGGGCGTGTGTCACCGGGCGTTCCCGAACGAGGGCGCCCTCCTCCTCGGCGTCCGCGAGCTCCTCGGCTACCTCCCCTCGAACTGCGAGGACCCCGCCCCGCGCGTCGCGACCGCCGACCCCGCCGACCGGGCCGAGGGGGCGCTCGACACGCTCGTCCCGACCAACCCGAACAAGCCGTACGACATGAAGGCGGTCGTCGGGCACGTCGTCGACGACGGCGCCTTTTTCGAGATCCACGGCGACTACGCCGAGAACCTCATCGTCGGGTTCGCGCGGTTGGGGGGCCGGAGCGTCGGGGTCGTGGCGAACCAGCCGGCCGTGCTGGCGGGCGTGCTCGACCTCAACGCGAGCATCAAGGGGGCCCGGTTCGTCCGGTTCTGCGACGCGTTCAACGTCCCGCTCGTCGTGTTCGAGGACGTCCCCGGCTTCCTGCCCGGGACCGACCAGGAGTGGCGCGGGATCATCCGGCACGGGGCCAAGCTCCTCTACGCCTTCTGCGAGGCGACCGTCCCGAAGCTGACCGTCATCACGCGGAAGGCGTACGGCGGGGCCTACGACGTGATGAACTCGAAGCACATCCGGGCCGACCTCAACCTGGCCTGGCCGACGGCCGAGATCGCCGTCATGGGCCCGAAGGGGGCCGTCGAGATCATCCGCAAGCGCGAGATCGCGGCGGCCGAGGACCCGGCCGCCGCCGAGGCCGCGTTCACCGAGGAGTACCGCCGGGCCTTCGCCAACCCGTACGTCGCCGCCGCCCGCGGCTACGTCGACGACGTGATCCGGCCGAGCGAGACGCGCGGGCGCCTGATCGGGGCGCTGGCGATGCTCGAGAACAAGGTCCAGACGCTCCCGCGCAAGAAGCACGGCAACCTGCCGCTGTAGAGGGTCGACGGCGACGACCGCCAGCGGGGCGCGCCGTCCGCTAGGCGGTCCGCTCCGCCTTCGCCTCGTCCACCTTCTTCCGGACGGACCGGACCGCGCTCCACGCCCCGCCGGCGACGAGGGCGGCGACGAACGCGTACACCCACCACGGCACGTTCCGCCCGACGACGAGGAGGTAGAGGTAGGCCGAGACGAAGCAGAGCCCGGCCGCGAGCGCCGGGAGCACGGGGCTCCGCCCGCGCCGGACGTTCCGGACGAGCCACGCGACCGACGCGGTGAAAACGGGGATGGCGGCGACGTAGATCGTCCCGAAGACGACCGGGTCCACCCCGTACTCGGCCCCCAGCCCGAGGAACCACTCGCGGACGGCGTCGAACATGGCGGCGGGGCCGGCGGCCCGGGCGGTGCGCCCGTAGACTACGCGACGCCCCCCGGACTTACCGCCCATGCCCAAGACGCTCTCCGACCTCCCCGACCGCGAGACGCTCGGGCGGACGCTGGGCATCGAGATGGTCGAGGCCACGGGCGAGCGCGTCGTGGCGACGATGCCCGTCGAGCCGCGGCACCACCAGCCGCTCGGGTACCTCCACGGCGGGGCCACGGTCGCGCTCGCGGAGACGGTCGCCAGCGTGGGCGCCTACCTCGCCGCCCCGGACGGCCACACGGCGTTCGGGATGGAGATCAACGCGAACCACCTCCGCCCCAAGCGCGAGGGGACGCTGACGGCGACGGGCGAGCCGCTCTACACCGGCCGCTCGACGCAGGTCTGGCAGGTCGACGTCCGCGACGAGCGGGGGAAGCGGGTGTGCGTGAGCCGGTGTACGCTCGCCATCGTCCCGCTCGACGGGCGCGGAGGAGCGTAGGGGGGAGTTCGTGGCCCCCCGCCCCGCCGGCGGCCGTCGCCAGCGGGGGCAGGGCCGCCAGAGGGCGCGAGCCGTCCCCCCCCCGCGCCGTGTGTGGTCCGGTCCTTGCGGAGGGGCCGGCCCCCCTCGCCCACCATGAGCGCCGACTACATCGTCCGCCCCGACCGCGCCGACGGCCGCCCCGCCGAGCCGTACGACTTCGCCCGGCCCCGGCTCGTCACGGACCGCCACCTCCGGGCGGCCGAGCGGGCGCACGGGGCGCTCGGCGAGCGGCTCGGGCGCGATCACCTGGTAGGCGCGGCGCTGCGCGGCGAGCCGCTCGGCGTCGGACTGGATCGTCTCGCGGCTCGACACC
>CAZDFV010000363.1:0-3288 GCA_964504495.1 uncultured Rhodothermales bacterium | reverse complement strand
GCGGCGTGTTGACCGGCTCGCCCTCGGCCGTGACCCCGGCCTCGTGGCCCTTCCGCTTGTACGGGCGCTCGCCGAGGACGGCCTTCAGGTCGTTCTCGTTGAGGACCTCCTTTTCGAGCAGCGCCTGCGCCAGCCGCTCGAACTCGTCCTGGCGCTCCTCCAGGAGCACCCGTGTTTGTGCGCGGACGTCCTCGATGATCCGCTTGACCTCGATGTCGATCCGCCGGGCGAGGTCGTCGGAGTACGGCTTGTCGAACTGCGGCTGGTCCTTGTTGCCGGAGAGGTTGAACGAGACGTAGCCGATCTCCTCCGACATCCCGTAGTCGACGACCATGGCGTAGGCCATCTTCGTGATCTTCTCGAGGTCGTTCTGGGCGCCCGTCGTGATCCGCCCGAACTGGATCTCCTCGGCCACGCGCCCGCCCATCGTCATCACCATCCGGTCGACGAGGGCCTCGCGCGTGTAGAGGTAGCGCTCCTCCGGCAGCGACTGGGCGTAGCCGAGGGCTGCCATCCCGCGCGGGACGATGGACACCTTGACGACGGGGTCGGTGAACTCGCGGAACCACCCGGCGACGGCGTGGCCGGCCTCGTGGTAGGCCACGATCTCCTTCTCCTCGGGGGAGATCAGCTTGTTCTTTTTCTCGAGCCCGCCGATCACGCGGTCGATCGCCCGCTCGAAGTCGACCATCTCGATGGCGTCCTTCCCCTCGCGCGCCGCCAGCAGGGCGGCCTCGTTGCAGACGTTGGCGATCTCGGCCCCGGCAAACCCGGGCGTCTGCCCGGCCAGGAGGTCCGTGTCGAGGTTGGGCGAGAGCGTGAGGTTCTCGGTGTGGACCTTGAAGATGGCCGCCCGCTCGCGCCGGTCGGGCCGGTCGATGAGGATCTGGCGGTCGAACCGGCCGGGCCGGAGGAGGGCCGAGTCGAGCGTGTCCGGGCGGTTCGTCGCGGCCATGAGGATGACCCCCTTGTCCGTGTTGAACCCGTCCATCTCGACGAGCAGCTGGTTCAGCGTGTTCTCGCGCTCGTCGTTCCCGCCCATGATGGCCCCGCGCCCGCGGCTCCGGCCCACGGCGTCGATCTCGTCGATAAAGATGATGCAGGGCGCCTTCTCCTTGGCCTGCTTGAACAGGTCGCGCACGCGCGCCGCGCCGACGCCGACGAACATCTCGACGAAGTCGGAGCCCGAGAGCGAGAAGAACGGGACGCCGGCCTCGCCGGCCACGGCCTTCGCGAGAAGCGTCTTGCCCGTCCCCGGCGGCCCCACCAGCAGCACGCCCTTGGGGAGCTTCCCGCCCAGCTTCGTGAACCGCTTCGGGTTCTTGAGGAACTGGACGACCTCCTCGACCTCCTCCTTCGCCTCGTCCAAGCCCGCCACGTCCTTGAACGTGATGGGCGCCCCCTCGGTCTGGTCGAAGAGCGTCGCCTTGTTCTTGCCGATGTTGAGGACCTGCTGGCCGGGCCCGCCCATCCGGCGGAGGATGAAGATCCAGAAGACGGCGAGCAGGCCGAAGAGCAGGATCCACGAGATCAGCCCGCTCCAGACCGACGAGGTGTAGTCGGCCGTGAACTCGACGGGCTCGCCGCCGGCCTCCGCCAGCTCGTCGTTGGCCGCCTGGACGAACTCGGTGAGGTCGTGGTCGTCGGGCTTCGTGCTCCGGAACTCGCGGCCGGCCTCCGCGCTGGCGGGGCGGCCGAACGAGGGCTCCGCGGGGGCGGCCTCGACGGCCCCGCTGTCGACGGCCTCCTCGGTGTAGACGCCACGGATCTCGACCCGGTCCTTGACCTCGAACGACTCGACATGGCCGGCCTCGACCTGCTCGAGGAACGCCGAGTACTCGACCTCCGGGGCCCCGCCCCCGCCCGCGAAGAGCGTCTGGACGGCGAGGAGGAGGAGGGCGATGAGGACGAACAGGTAGAACGTCCCGAGCGAGAGCTTCGGGCGCTTCCCGTCCCCAGGCCGCTTGGGCTGTCCGTCGCGGGGGTTCCCAGGGTTGCGGTTCTCAGAGGCCATGTCGTAGGGTTGGGCGCCCCGCCCGGGGCGCGGCGCCGGTAGTGTACCGGCGCGTCACGTGCGGTGTTCGCAAAGGCTAGGCCGTACCCGACCTGTGGGGGGAGGTTCCGGCCCCGCCTGCCGGCGGTTGGGGAGAACGGGCCGGGCCCGGCGGCCGTGCCTAGCCCTCCGACTCCGCGCCGTCTTCGACGACGGCGAGCCCGCTCACGGGGACGAGCTCGGAGCGGACCTGGGCCCAGGCGGGAAGGCTACGGCGCGTGGCCTCGCCTTCCTCCGCCGTCGCGAACTGGCCGACGAGGAGGAGGTACTCGTCCTCGGCCTCGTCGTAAGCGGCGGTCACGGGGTACCCGCCGGCCCGGAGCGCCGTCGCCGTCCGCTCCCCGTCGGCCGGCGCGTCGAGCCGCCCGACGCGCCATGAGAACCCGCCCAGGCTCGGGTCGACGGGGGCAACGCCGAAGACGTCTCCCGGCCCGTCGTCACTCGGCGGCCCGTCGGAGGGGACGCCGGGGAGCGGGCCGGGTGGGGGCTCGTCTGCCGCGGAGTCCTCCACGAGGGGCTCGGGCGCCGGCGGCTCGTCCGGGAGGTCGCCGAGCGCACGGGCCGCGTCGGGCGCCAGCGGGACGCCGAGCGAGTCGTCAGCGGGTGGGAGCGCGCCGAGCGAGTCGGCCGCCGGGGGAGCGGCGAGGGAGTCGGCCGCGAGAGAATCGGACGCGAGCGAGTCTGGCTCGAACGAGCGGACGGGGAGCGCTGGGGGGTCGGGGAGGGCGGCGACAAGCTGGCGGGCACGGTCGGCGTACGGCGTGGCCGGGTAGAGCGAGGCCAGGGCGCCGAGGTAGCGGCGCAGCGTGAACGCGGGCGAGAGGGGAAGAGCGGCGGACGAGTCGGGCGGGGAGGCGGACGAGTCGGGTGGGGCGGCGGACGAGTCGGGCGGGGCGGGAGCGCCGTCCGCTCCGACGCGGGGGATTTCGGGGCCGCCGAGGAGCGGGGTGTCGGGCTCGGGGGGGAGGGGCGCCGGGAGGCGCGGCTCGTCGTCGAGCGCGCCGGGCTCGGGGGCCCCGACCTCCTCGGTTCCGACCCCCTCGGACTCAGGGGCCTCGAACTCGGCGGCGTCGAACTCGGCCGCGTCCGGCTGCTCGGGGGGGGGCGCGTCGGCCGGGACGGACGCGAGGACGGGCGAGACGAGGCCGGGCGGGAGCGGGCCGGCCAAGACGAGGGTGTCGCCGGCGGCCCACTCGGCGTAGGCCGAGGCGGCGGCGAGGTAGGCCCGGGGGGCG
>CAZDFV010000362.1:0-3295 GCA_964504495.1 uncultured Rhodothermales bacterium | reverse complement strand
CTCGGCCGGCGTCGGCGCGGGCGCGGCGGCCTCCGTGTCGATCACCGGCGCGGCCGGGGCGACGGGCTCCTCCTCCGGCTCCGGCGCCTCGACGACGGGCTCAGCCGGGGCGACGGGCGCAGCGGCCTCCGCCTCGTCCTCCTGGGCCGCCGCGATCTGCTGGCGGCGCTCGCGGACGCGGGCCTTAGCGTCGGCGTCGTCGGAGTACGCCTCGATGAGGGCGTCGTACATCTCCGGCTCGAGGCGACCGTTGGGGTCGCCCGCGGCGAGCTTGGCGTCGAGCTCGAAGTCGCGCTCCTGGAGGAACGACACGATCGTGTCGGTCGCGATGTTGAGCTCCTTCGTCGCCTTGAAGAGCTGGACGCGCTTCGGCTTGGTGGAACGTCGCTTGCGCGTGGCAGGCATGCAGTGCGTGGGCAGGGGGGCCGCTGGAAGCTAGGGGGTCGGGGCGGTCTACGCGGCGGGGTCGGTCGGAGCCTCCGTGAAGGTCTCGGCGTCGGGGTCGGCCTCGGCGGGGTCCGCGGCGTCCGGCGAGGCGTCGCCGGCCATCTCGATGGGGGCGCCGTCGGCGACCTCGGACGAGGCGACAACGGCCGGGCCGGCCTCGGCGTCTGCGTCCGCACCGTCTTCGTCCGCGCCGGTCGCCAGCGCGCCGTCGGGGGCGGCATCGTCGCCGCTGGCGGTCTCGTCGGTCAGGGCGCCGTCGCCGCTCGGGGCGTCGGCGTCGGGGCGCTCGAACTCGGCCTCCATGAGCCAGGTGATCTTCTGGGCCTGCTCCTCCGAGAGCTCGGTCCGCCGGGCGAGCTCCGACGGCTGGAGCTCGAGGACGGCCTTGGCCGTGTCGCACCCGATGTCCTTCAGCTTCTGGATGATCTCGGGCGGGATGGCGTCGGAGAACTCGTCGATGTCGACGTCCTCCTCGTCGGACTTGATGTCGCGGTAGACGTCGAGCTCGTACCCGGTCAGCATCGACGCCAGCCGGATGTTCTGGCCGCCGCGGCCGATCGCCATCGAGACCTCGTCGGCCGGGACGGTCACGCGCGCGCGCGGCGGGTCGAGGTCGTCGTTCAACTCGACGGCGATGGGCTTGGCCGGCGCGAGCGAGCGCTTGATGAAGTCGATGGGGTCGGGCGTCCACGGGACGACGTCGATGTTCTCGCCGCCCAGCTCGCGCACGACGGCGTGGATGCGGCTGCCCTTGACGCCGACGCAGGCGCCGACGGGGTCGACGCGGTCGTCGTGCGAGATCACGGCCATCTTGGCCCGCTCGCCCGGGAGCCGGACGATCTTTTTGATCTCGATAATGCCGTCATAAATCTCCGGCACCTCCAGCTCAAAAAGACGCTCGACGAAGACCGGGGCCACGCGGCTGATCGAGACCGGCGGGGCCGAGCCCGACTCGCGGTCCACGTTGAGGACGACGGCCCGGAGCATGTCGCCCTTCCGGTAGCGGTCCTTCGGGATCTGCTCGCCGCGCGGGAGCACGAGCTCGGTCTTGTTGTGGAGGACGAGCACCTCGCGCCGGCGCGTCTGGTAGATCTCGCCGACGACGATCTCGTCGATGAGCTCGGAGTACTCGCGGTAGACGTTCTCCTTCTCGATGTCGCGGATCCGCTGGCGGAACGTCTGGAGCGCGGCCTGGACGGCGCGCCGGCCGAAGTCCTCGATCCGGATCGTTTCGGCCACCTCGTCCTCGATGTCGTACTCCTCGTCGATCGCGACGGCCTCGGAGTACTCGATCTGGAGGACCGGGTCCTCGACGTCGTAGTCCTCGACCACCTCGCGGACGTGGAGGATCTGGTAGTCCCCGTTGTCGGGGTTGAACACGATCTGGAACGCCTCCGGGTCGTCGGCCCCGTAGCGCTTGTTGATCATCGCCCGGAACACGTCCTCGATGATGACCTGGAGCGTGTCGCGGTCGATGTCCTTCTCGCGCGCGATCTCGGCGAAGGAGGAGACGAGGACGGTGCTTTGCATCGGTCGTGGGGGCGGGGGGTTACCAGGGGAGGGCGACGCGGGCCTCGCGGACGGCGTCGAACGGGACGGCCACCGTCGACCCGTCGGAGGGCTCGATCTCGAACTGGCGGTCCGCGACACCGACGAGGGCGCCGGTCACGGACTGCTCCTCGTCGTCTGCGTCATACGTCACGTCGAGCGTCCGGCCGACGTGCTGGGCGTACTGCCGGCGGTCGGCGAGCGGGCGGTCGGCGCCGGGCGTCGAGACGTCGAGCCGGTACCGGCCCTTGACGACGTCCTCGGTGTCGAGGAGGAACCCGAGCGAGCGGCTCAGGCGCGCGAGGTCGTCGGCGCCGGCGCCGGCCTCGCTGTCGGCGAAGACCTCGACCACGCGGCTCCCCTGGAACCCGCGGACCTCGACGCCGACCACGAACAGGTCGGTCTCGGCCGCGGCCTCCTCGGCGAGCGCACGGACGCGGTCCGCCAGCGGGTCGCTGGCGGCCGTCGCGGCGGAGTCGGGGCGCGTCGTGGGCACGGGGTGGGGGTAGACGGAAAACGCCCGTTCGGCGGAACGGGCGTCGCAGGGCGGCCGGACGGGGGTGGGACCCGGGCGGGGCGCCGAACTCGCAGGAGCCGGACCGGCGAGTGCCGGGGCCGGGTTCCCATCGCTCGCTCCGCCGCGTGGGCGGAGGCTCGGGGGAGCGCCCCCAAGGTACGGCGGGCGCCCTCGGGTTCGCAATCCGGTGAACCCCCTGCACAGCCTCTGGATCCCCCCTCCGTGTGCAGAATGCGTTATGGCCCGGCCGGCCCCTGCGCCACGACGAACCGGACGAGCCGGCCCCGGCCCGAGGCGAGGTAGACGCCCGGCGCGAGCGGCTGCCCCCGAGCGTCGCGCCCCTCCCACGCTGCCGTCTCGACGCCGCGCGCGACGGGTGTCCCGGACGTCGTGTAGATCGTAACCCGGCCGAGGCTGGGGAGCGCCGACGCGGCCGGCCACCCGAACACGTCCGGCCGCGTCCAGAGCGGGGCGGCCCCGCCCTCCCCCACCGCGATCCCATTCGCGATGGCATCGGCCAGGTCCGGCTCTAGGCGGACGGCCTCGCGCCAGGCGTCGTCGCGCGCGCCCGCGTCGGCGAGACCGAGGAGGAGGTGCGCGTCGGGGTCCCACGGGTCGAGGTCGAGGGCGGCGCGGAGCTCGCGGGCGGCCTCGGCGGCCTGTCCGCGGCTCAGCAGAAAGCGTCCGTGTTCGCGGCGCGTCCCGGGCCGGCGCGGCGCGGCCTCGACCGACTGGCGGAACGCGGCGGCGGCCTCGCGCGGTCGACCAGCATCCGCGAGGGCT
>CAZDFV010000361.1:0-3312 GCA_964504495.1 uncultured Rhodothermales bacterium | reverse complement strand
GGCCGAGCGGCGGGGCCGGGGCGGCTGGGGGCTCTCGGCGCCCGAGCGGCTCGTCGTGCGGAGCGGGCCGGCGCGGGCGGCGTACGGGTTCGCCCTGGCGGCGTTCGCCGACGACCGGATCGTGCGGGGCCGGCTGTGGCCGGGAACGCTCCTCCCGCTCGTGTTCGTCGCGTTCGGGTGGTTCGGGGGCGGGCTGGAGAGCCTGTTCGTCCACGGCGCCGGGAGCGTGTTCACGTCGCCGGCGACGCAGCTCCACCTCTCGATCATCGTGGTCCTCCTGTTCTGCGTGCAGTCGCTGGTGCAGACGCTCCAGTTCTCCGACCACGCCGAAGCGGCCTGGACCTTCGAGACGCTCCCGGAGGTCCGCCCGCGGCTCGTCCAGGTCGGGGCGCAGACGGCCCTCCTGCTCCGGGTGCTCCTCCCGCTCCACCTCGCGATCGCGGCGCTCCTCGCCCTCTCGATGCCCCCGTCGCACGCCGCGGTCCACGCCCTGTTCTGGTTCGCCGTCGTCGCGGTCGTGACGCGGGGGCACGCCCTGCTCTACCGGACGCCCCCGTTCTCGCGCCGGAGCGACCGGTTCAGCGCGGGCGCCCGGCTGGCCCCGCTCCTCGGGTCGATCCCGCTGGGCGTGGTCGTGGTCCTCGTCCAGACGTGGGCGTTCGCGTCGCCTGGTCGGGCCGTCGCCGTCTCCGCCGGGCTGCTGGCGGTCGCCGCAGTCGCGGGCGCGGTCGTCCTCCGGTGGCCGGCGCGGCGGGCACGGCCGGCCCCGGCCGTCCTCTCCACCGCCGACGCCGCGGTCTAGGCTGTGCCACGGCGTCTCCGACGGGTCACAGCGCGTTCGGCAGCGGAGGGCCGGCGCGGCCGGCCCGCGCTCCACGCCCGACACACCGCGGGCGCGCCCCGTCAGGGCTCACATGGAGGGCCCCTAGCGGACCGCCAGCCGGACGGCGAGCGCTGGAGGCCACCCGGGACCCGGTACCTTGGGGGCCCCGCCCGCCCCCCGATGCCCGAGTTCCCGTTCGGCCAGGCCGTCGCCTGGCGCCCCTCGCCCGACCACGTCGCCCAGACCAACCTCGCCCGGCTGTGGCGGCGTCTCGGGCTCGACTCGTACGCCGCGCTCCAGGCGTGGGCGCTGGAGGACGTCGGGCGGTTCTGGGAGACGGTCTTCGACGACCTCGGCCTCGAGTTCTCACGCCCGTACGAGACCGTCCTCGACACGTCCGGGGGGATCGAGCGGCCGCGGTGGTGCGTCGGCGGGCGGATGAACGCCGTCCACAACGCGCTCGATAAGTGGGCCGGGACGGAAGCGTGGGACCGCGACGCCGTCCGCTACGAGAGCGAGGAGGGCGACGTCCGAACGCTGACGTACCGCGAGCTCCACGCGCAGGTCGAGGCGTGCGCCGCCGGCCTCCGCGCGCACGGACTGGGGAAGGGCGACGCCGTCGGGCTGTACCTCCCGATGACGCCCGAGATCGTCGTCGCCTTCCTGGCCGTGGCCCGGATCGGCGGCGTCGTCCTCCCCCTCTTCTCTGGGTACGGGGCCGAGGCCGTCGCCACGCGGCTCCGCGACGGCGACGCGCGGGCGCTGTTCGTGGCCGACGGGGCGCCGCGGCGGGGCCGGGCGGTCCCGATGAAGGCCGTCGCCGACGAGGCGCTGGCGGAGGCCCCGGGCGTGCGGCACGTGTTCGTCGTCGAGCGGATGGGGGCGGAGCGCCTCGACGAGCCAGCCCCGCACGTCCCCCAACGCGACGTGCCGTACACCGACCTCCTCGACGTCGGCCGCCAGCGGGGCGACGGCGGCCTTGAGGACACGGCGGCCGAGGACCCGGTCCTCCTCATCTACACCTCCGGCACGACGGGCGCGCCGAAGGGGGCCGTCCACACGCACTGCGGGTTCCCGGTCAAGGCGGCCCAGGACATGCGCCACGCCTTCGACGTGCACGCGGGCGACGCCGTGTGGTGGATGAGCGACATGGGCTGGATGATGGGCCCCTGGCTCGTCTGGGGCGCGCTCCTCAACGGCGCGACGTGCGTGCTCTACGACGGCGCGCCGGACGTCCCGGACGTGGACCGGACGTGGGCCGTCTGCGAGCGCCACGGCGTGGGGCTCCTCGGCCTCTCCCCTACGCTCGTCCGCGCGCTCCGCCCGCACGGCGTTGGACCCGTCCGCCGGCACGACCTCCGGAAACTCCGCGCCGTCGGCTCGACCGGGAGCCCGTGGGACCCGGAGAGCTGGCGGTGGCTGTTCGAGACCGTCCTCGACTCCGAGAAACCGATCCTCAACTACAGCGGCGGGACGGAGATCTCGGGCGGGATCGTCTGCGGCAACCACGTCGAGCCCGTCAAGCCGTGCGGGTTCCCCGGGCCCGTCCTCGGCATGGACGCCGACGTCGTGGACGAGGCCGGGCGCCCCGTGCGCGGGTCCGTCGGCGAGCTCGCCGTCCGCCAGCCGTGGATCGGGATGACGCGCGGGTTCTGGGGCGACGCCGACGACGCCCGCTACCTCGACGCGTACTGGTCGCGCGCGCCCGGCCTCTGGGTCCACGGCGACTTCGCGGCCGTCGACGCCGACGGCCAGTGGTTCCTCCTCGGCCGGAGCGACGACACGATCAAGGTGGCCGGGAAGCGGCTCGGCCCGGCCGAGGTCGAGGCCGCCCTGGGCGCCGACCCCGCCGTGCTCGAGAGCGCGGCCGTCGGCGTCCCGGACGACGTGAAGGGCCAGGCCGTCGTCGCGTTCGTCCGGCTGGCGGAGGGCGTGGAGGAGTCCGAGGCGCTCCGCGAGTGGCTCGTCGGGCGCGTCACGGACGCGCTCGGGAAGGCGCTGAAGCCCCGGGCCGTCCGCTTCGTCGACGCCCTCCCCAAGACGCGGAACGCGAAGGTCATGCGCCGGACGATCCGCGCGGCCTGGCTCGGCGACGACCTCGGCAACGTGACGGCCCTGGAGGACGACACGGCCGTCGAGGCCGTCCGCAACGCCCGCTGACGTCGCGCTGGCGGAGCCGGTCGCCAGCGGGCCGGACACGAAGAGGGGCGGAGGCCGGAGCCCCCGCCCCTCGGGACGTGCGCGGTGCCGGTCGGGCTAGACCGCCGCGTTCCGGCCGCCGTAGACGTTCGTCGCGCCGTGCTCGGTGTACCGGTCGGTCACGTACGTGTGGTCGTCGTCGTCGCGCGGGTGGACGCCCATCACGACGCCGCCGTTCTTGATGTCGCTCTCGTACGTCTTGGCCCGGTCCTCCGGGATCCCGGCCCCGACGAGCGCGCCGAGCAGGCTCCCGGCCGCGCCGCCGGCGCCGGCGCCGGCGAGGGCGCCCG
>CAZDFV010000360.1:0-3322 GCA_964504495.1 uncultured Rhodothermales bacterium | reverse complement strand
TCCACGGGCCGGCCGGCTCGGCCTCGGCGTCCGCCAGCGCGAAGGACCACTTGGCCCACGCCTCGACCGGCGCCGCGGCCCGCCCGATGTGGAGCCGCCCGAGCGCGCCCGCCCGGCGCTTGGCCTCGACGCGGCCCTCGCGGACCTTGACGGAGAGACCGTCGCTGACCGGCGCGAGGTAGCGGTCCGTCCGCGACTCGGGCGCGGGCGCGGGCCCGAGCGCGTCGAACCACGCCCGGGCGCCGTCGGGGACCGGGCCCCGGAGGAACCACCGGACCTCGGCCGTCCGGTACGGGTCGAGGGCGCCCACCCTAGCCCGCGGCGACCATCCCCAGGATCCCGCCTCGGATCATCGCCACCGAGATCGCTGCGAGGAACAGGCTCGCCACCTTCGCCACGGCCTTCGACGTGCCCGGACCGAACAGCCGGAGGAGGCCCGGGCCGAACGTGAACGCGACGAACACGAGCACCATGTTCAACGCGATCGCCAGCAGCGTGACGACCCACCCGACGGCGCCCTCGGAGATGAGGATCGTCGTGATGGCGCCCGGCCCGATGATGAGCGGGATCCCAAGCGGGACGACGGGGAGGTCGGTCGTGCCCGAGGCCTCTTCCATCGTCTTCCGACGCTTCTTGCCCCCGGACCGGCGGTCCTTCGTGTCGCCGAAGGCGAGGTCGGTCACGGCGATCACGAGGAGGATGAGCCCGCCGCCCACGCGGAGGTCGTCGACGGTGATCCCGAGCGTGCGGAAGATGACCTCGCCGGCGAACAGCATGAGGACCGCGAGCACGAGCGCGGCGGCGAGGGCGCGGACGAGGAGCGTCCGGCGGTCGTCGGCCGTGAACGACTCGGTCATCCCCACGTAGAGCGGGAGGATGCCGGGGATGTTGATGGCGACGAAGAGGGGGAGGAACGCCGCGACGAGGGCGGCGACCGGGTTGTCGGGCACGGGGGTCGGCGGCGGGCGCCAGCGGGGGAATGCGCGGAGTATCGGCCCGGACGCGGGCCCGACCCATGACCCTTCCGTGCGGGCGCGCGAACTCACGGACCGTTCACCGGCCCGCTGGCGGAGCGCTCAGGCGGCGACCGAGGCCGGGGCGACGCGCGCGCCCAGCGCCTCCCACGCGGGGCGGCGCCGCTCGATCATCCGGCGGCCCACGAGCGGCGGGAGGCCCCACACCGTCCCGAGGGCCAGCGCGAGCGCCAGCCCGCCCGGGACCCCGACGTCGCGGAGCACGAGGAACACCGGCCGCATGACGTGCCCGCCCGTCGCCATGACGAGGCCGATGTAGGACCACGCCATCCACTGGAGGTGCCCCAGGAGCCACCCCGGCCGGCGACGCCACGCCTCCCACGCCCCGGCCGAGACCGTCACCAAGCTCACGAGGGCGGCGACATGGAACGGTCCGTACCCGCGGAAAAACGGCGTCGAGTCGCGGAGCCCGAACGAGGCCAGGCACAGGACGACCATCGTCCCGGCGTAGACCCGCCCGACGGTCCGGTGCAGACGTCCGCCCTTGGGCCGGGCGAGGACGAACGCGCCCGTCGCCAGCGCGGTGACGCCGAGGGCGGTGTGGAACAGGGCGGTCGCGGTCATGGCGGGCTGGGGGGTCGGGAGGGGATACCGGCCCGCCGGCCCGCCCGGTCTCCCGCCCTGCCCACTCGCGTCCTGACCGGACGAACGGGCGCTAGGCCGCGACGAGCGCCGGCTCCTCGACGCCCGCCAGCGCGGGCACGGCGACCGGCTCGTCGTGCTCGACCACGCCGTCGCGGAGGCGGACGATCCGGCGGGCGTGCGCGGCGATGTCGTCCTCGTGCGTGACCACGAGGAGCGTGTTGCCCTGCCGGTAGAGGAGCTCGAAGAGCCGCATGATCTCCTCGCTCGTCGCCGAGTCCAGGTTCCCGGTCGGCTCGTCGGCGAGCAAGATGGCCGGGCGGTTGACGAGAGCCCGGGCGACGGCCACCCGCTGGCGCTGCCCGCCGGAGAGCTCGTTCGGCTTGTGGTCGAGCCGGTCGCCGAGCCCGACCTGGCGGAGCGCCTCGGCCGCCCGCTCGCGCCGCTCGGCCCGCGAGACGCCGGCGTAGACGAGCGGGAGCTCGACGTTCTGGAGGCAGTCCTGGCGCGGGAGGAGGTTGAACGTCTGGAAGACGAACCCGATCTGCCCGTTCCGCACGGCCGCCAGCTCGTCGTCGCTCAGCGCACCGACGTCGCGGCCGTCGAGCCGGTACGTCCCCGACGTCGGCGTGTCGAGGCAGCCGACGACGTTCATGAGCGTGCTCTTCCCGCTCCCCGACGGGCCCATGATGGCGACGTACTCGCCCCGCTCGACGGCGAGCGTGCACCCCCGGAGGGCGTGGACCTCCTGGGTCCCCATCGTGTACGTCTTCCAGACGTCGGCGATGTCGATGACGGGCACGGCGGGGCGGGCAAGGGGAGGGGGCGGGCGCTCGCTAGTCGTCGCCGACGCGGACGGCGTCCCCGTCGGCGAGCTCGGTGCGGAGGAGGCGGAACGGGCCGGTCACGACGGTCTCGCCGCCTTCGAGCCCGCTCCGGACCTGGACGTGCGTGTCGTCGGCGACGCCGGTCTCGACCTCGCGCATGACGACGGCCCCGTCCTCGACGACGAACACGACGCGGCGGAGGTCCTCCCCGTCCGGGACCGGCGTGTCGGGGACGGCCTCGCCGCGGGCCTCGGCCTCGCGGCGGCGCTCGCGCTCGGCCTCGTTGACGTCGCGCGCGGCGACGGCCTGGATGGGCACGACGACGGCGTCGCGGACGGTCCGCGTGAAGATGTCGACGGTCCCGCTCATGCCCGGGCGGAGGACGAGGGGCTCGGCGGCCTCCTCCGGCGCCCGCACACGCGCCCCGCTGGCGGCCGACGCCAGCCGGACGACGACGGGGAAGTTGGTCGTGGCCTGGGCCGTCCCGGCGTTCTCGACCCGGGCCGAGTTGGCGATCTCGACGACCGAGCCCTCGAGCGGCCGCTCGGGGAAGGCGTCGACCTCGACGCGCGCCGAGTCGCCGGCCTCGACGCGGACGACGTCGTTCTCGTTCACGTCGATCTCGACGGTCATGGCGTCGAGCTGGGCGATCCGCATGATCTCGGTCCCGGCCATCTGGGCCGTCCCGACCACGCGCTCGCCCAGCTCGACGTTGAGCTGGCTGACGGTCCCGGTCATGGGCGCGTAGATCGAGGTCTGGGCCAGTTGCTGGCCGGCCTCGCGGGCCTGGGCCCGGGCGCCCTGGACCTGCGTCTGGGCGCTCCGCACGCGGCCCTCGGCCGAGCGGACGCGGGCGACGGCGCCGGCCACGCGCTCGCG
>CAZDFV010000359.1:0-3339 GCA_964504495.1 uncultured Rhodothermales bacterium | reverse complement strand
GACGGGGCGGCGCCCGTCGAGCTCGACCTGTCCGACGACGTCGGCGAGGTCCCCGTCGTGGCCGAGGGCGTGGTCCAGGTGGCCGCGAGCCTGCTCGCCAACGCGCTCTACGCGACGGCCCGCGCCGAGGGCGCCCCGCCCGTCCGCCTCTGCTCCGCCCGCGAGAACGGCCGCGTCGAGATCCGCGTGGCCGACGGCGGGCCGGGCATGGACGCCGAGACGGCGGGCCGCGTGTTCGAGCCGTTCTTCACGACGAAGCCGCCCGGCGAGGGGACCGGCCTCGGCCTCTCGCTCGCCTACGACATCGTGACGAAGGGCCACGGCGGCGAGATCGAGGTCGAGAGCGCGCCGGGCGCCGGGACCACGTTCGTCGTCCGCCTCCCCGCCGAGCCCGTCCCGCCGGGCGCCCCGCCGGGCGCCCCACCGGCGCCGGCCGCCAGCGGGGCGTAGCGGTTACATCTGGACGAGGTCGCCCTCGGGCCCCTTCGCGTTCGGCGGGTCCGTGCCTTGGAGCGAGTAGACGTAGGCCAGGACCTGCGCCCGCTCCTCCTCGCCGAGCTGGTCCTTCATCGGCGGCATCCCGGCCGTCGGGAACCCCTCGGCGATCGAGGTCCAGACCTCCTCCGGCTCGGCCCCGTAGAGCCAGTAGGCGTCGGCCAGGTTCGGGCCGATGACGCCCTCGCCCTGCTGCCCGTGGCAGGCCGCGCAGATCGCGGCGAACGGCTCGGCCCCGGCCGCGGCCATCTGGGCGTCGGAGGCGTACTCGCGGAGGGCGCCCGGGTCGGTCTTGAAGGCCGGCCCCGTCGCGGCGTAGACCGCGCGGATCTCGGCCAGCTCGGCCCCGGCCTCGGCGAAGTCGTCGCCGTAGTCGTCGATCCAGTCGAACACGTGGACGCCGAGCATGTAGACCGGCGCGAACGCGACCGTCGCCCAGAAGATCGCGACCCACCACCCCGGCATCGGGTTGTCGTACTCGCGGATGCCGTCGTAGGTGTGCCCCTGGATCACCCGGTCCACGGCGTCCTCGCCGACGGCCACCTCGGGGAGCGTGGCGGCGTCCGGCTCGCGGAGCGGGGACTCCGGGTCGGGGGCGGTCTCGGTGGGGTCGGCGTCGCCGAGGGGCTCTCCGGGGAGCGGGCGGGCGTCAGGCATGGGGGGTCCCGTTGGAGGTGTGGGCGGCCGGGAGGTCGTCGAGCGGCTGGCGCTTGATCTCGTCGCGCGTCCGCTTCGAGAGCGTGAGGGCGTAGATCACGACGAGGACGAAGGCGACGACGAACGCCACGACGGCGATCTCGGCGAGGGCCCCGGTCTGGAGGGCGCGGACGGTCTCTTTCCACATGGGGCTAGGGGGCCGTGTCGAAGTCGGGTGTGGGGTCGGGGTCTTCGAGGACCGGGGGGGCCTCGCGGTCCTCGAGCGTGGCGTCGTAGATCTCCTCGACCTCGTGGCCCTCGAGCTCGGTCTCGCCCCGGTCCACGTCCGGGGCCACGAGCTGCGCCCGGTCGACGCCGAGCCGCTGGAGGTAGGCCACGAGCGCCGTGATCTCCTTGTCCGAGAGCCCGGCCGGGCCGCCCTGGTCGGCCACCTCGGCCGCGAGCGTGGCGGCCTGGGCCTCGGCCGTGGCGACGGCCCGTTCGATCTCGGCGTCGGTGTAGGGCACGCCGAGCCGCTGGAGCCCGCGCATCCGACTGGGGAGGTCGTCGTAGTCCAGCGTCGTCGTGAGGAGGTGGGGGTAGGGCGGCATGATCGAGCGCGGGCTCGTCGAGCGCGGCTGGTCCATGTGGCGGACGTGCCAGAGGTGGGGGTACTTCCCACCGACCCGGGAGAGGTCCGGGCCGGTCCGCTTCGAGCCCCACAGGTGCGGCGTCTCGTACGCCCCCTCGGCGGGGATCGAGACCGGCCCGTAGCGCATCTCCTCGTCCTGGAACGGCCGCACCATCTGGCTGTGGCAGTTGTTGCACCCCTCCTCGATGTAGAGGTCGCGGCCGGCCAGCTCGAGCGGGGTGTAGGGCGTGAGCCCGGGGAGCGGCTCGACGGCCCCGCCCACGAGGAAGATCGGGGCGAACTCGACGACGGTCCCGACGAGGACCGCCAGCGTCGTGAGCACGGTAAAGACGAGGGGCCAGCCTTCGAGGCGGCGGTGGGCGCCGTTGGCCCGGAGGAATCGCTTCATGGGGGGCTCGGGCTAGGCGGCGACGGGGATCTCCCGAGGGGGCGTGGCCGCCACGGCGGGCACGGCCACGGCCGGGTCGGGGAGCTGGCGGGGCGCCCGGCGCATCGTCATAAAGAGGTTGACGAGCAGGAAGACCACGCCGAGGAGGTACATCGACCCGCCGATGAGGCGGACCCAGTACATGGGGATCACCTGGACGACGGTCTCGACGAAGTCGGGGTAGAGGAGCCGGCCGGCGTCGTCGAACGCCCGCCACATGAGCCCCTGCGTGATGCCCGAGACGTACATCGCGAGGATGTAGAGGAGGATCCCGATCGTCCCGATCCAGAAGTGCCAGTTCGCCAACTTCTGCGACCACAGCGGCGTCCGCCACAGGCGGGGGGCCAGCCAGTAGATCATCCCGAACGTCATGAACCCGTTCCACCCGAGCGCGCCCGAGTGCACGTGGGCGATGTTCCAGTCGGTGTAGTGGCTGAGCGCGTTGACCGTCTTCACGCTGAGCGTCGGGCCCTCGAACGTCGCCATCCCGTAGAACGTGATCCCGACGACGAACATCTTGAGGACCACGCTGTCGCGGAGCTTGTGCCACGCGCCGCGGAGCGTGAAGAGGCCGTTGATCATGCCGCCCCACGACGGCATCCACAGCATGACGCTAAAGACCATCCCGAGCGTCGCCGCCCACTCGGGCACGGCCGTGTACTGGAGGTGGTGCGGGCCGGCCCAGATGTAGATGAAGACGAGGCTCCAGAAGTGGACGATGCTCAGCCGGTAGCTGAAGATGGGCCGCTCGGCCGCCTTCGGGAGGAAGTAGTACATCAGCCCGAGGAACGGCGTCGTCAGGAAAAAGGCGACGGCGTTGTGCCCGTACCACCACTGCACGAGGGCGTCCTGGACGCCCATGTAGATCGGGTAGCTCTTGACCATCGAGACCGGGAGCGCGAGCGAGTTCCCGATGTGGAGGATGGCGACGGTCACGATCGTGGCGATGTAGAACCACAGCGCCACGTACATGTGCTTCTCGCGCCGCTTCCAGAGGGTGCCGAAGAAGTTGACCGCGAACACCACCCACACGACCGCGATGGCGATGTCGATGGGCCACTCGAGCTCGGCGTACTCCTTGCTCGTCGTGATGCCGAGCGGGAGCGTGATGGCCGCCGCCACGATGATG
>CAZDFV010000358.1:0-3343 GCA_964504495.1 uncultured Rhodothermales bacterium | reverse complement strand
GACCGGCGCTCGCGCGGCACGCCGCCAGCTCACCCCCGCACGAGCGCGTCGTCGACGACGCCGCGGAGGACGTTCATCTGGTCGCGCCCGCGGCGTTGGCCGTAGCGCGCGAACCCCCACGTCGCGAGGGCGCCGAGCCCCGCCGCGAGCAGCACGCCGAGCGCCCACCACGCCGGCTGCCCGAGCGTCCACTGCGCGACGGCGAACCCCGCGGCGAACAGGGCGCCGAACAGGCAGACCGCGTAGGCCGCCACGAACAGGCTCCACACCGCCGGCTTGGGCCCGAACAGCCCGCGCACGCGGGTGCCCTCGGGGTGCCGCACCACGTCGAGCGAGAGGAACGGGGACCAGACGCGCTCCTCCGAGGGGAGGACGTACAGCACGGCGTGGCCGTCGAAGACGTCGCCGCGGCACGGCGCGCCCGGGCGTCTGAGCGCCGCTTGGAGCCGCGCCGCCGCGTCGACGGGCGAACACGGCGCGACGTACTCGAACCGGGGGCGCAGGCGGACGGAGGGGGCGGCACCCGTCATCCGGCCAACATACGCGGCCGCCTCCGCCCGGGCGGCACGCCGGAGGGCGAGCGGCCGCGGGCGAGAGGGTCGGACGAGATCCCGAAAGCCCCCCCCGTCGGACAAGCCGGGAGAACGCCGACGCTCCGGGCCGACGGCGGGTAGCACCGCCCGGAGGACCGGCGGCTAGTTCGGCCGCCCCGGCGTGGCCGGCCCGAGCGCCCACCGCCCGCCGACGAGTTGGAGCGACTGCCCGGCCGGCGTGCTCGCCGTCTCCTCCACGCCGACGTCCTGGGACTGCCGGCCGGCCGCCGGCCCGCTGGCGGCCTCGAACGCCCCCTCGTAGGACAAGAACTGGCGGACCGCCCCGCCGGGCGCCACGAGCGCCAGTCCGTCGGGGCTCCCATTCTGGATCCCCTCGACCGGGACCCACCGGACGCCCCCCGCCCCCAGCCGGCCCGAGAGCGAGACCGTCTCGTACACCCCGCCGTCGGGCCCGTTGTAGAACGCGAGCGTCCACCCGCCGAGCGGGGCGCCCTCGGGGCCCGCGATCTCGACGCCCTCGCCCGTGTCCGCGCCGGCGTTGTCGTAGTGGATCTCGACGACCGAGAGGTCGGCGGCCGGAGTGGGCGGCGCGGGCGGCGTCGAGGGCCGGCCGCCGCCGAACGCCCGGTCCGCCAGCGTGGGGTCGAGGACGAACGGGTTCTCCGTCCCCTGCAGGCCGGCGATCCAGGCGCTCCGGGCCCGCTCCTCGGCGTCGGGCGGGTCGAGCCGGTTCCAGCGGAGGAGGTCGTCGCGCATCGTCTCGAAAAAGGACGTGCCCCCGTCGTCGTCCACGGCGTCGCGGTAGAGGGCGTAGGCGTAGAACACGGCCCGGGCCACGTCGCCCTCGCGGCTCTCGCGCGGCTCGAACCGGCCGGCCCCGCGCTCGCTCCAGGCGTCGACGTCGCCGTCCGGCTTGTTCGACTGGCTCTGGGCGAGCCGGTACCAGGCGTCGGTCTGGTCGTCGGGGACCTCGCCGAACGGGAGGTTCTGGCGCGACGAGTTCACGTTCTGGCGGACGCCGAACAGGTGGTGCAGGTCGCTCCGGAGCGGCTCGTCGCCCGCCCCCCGCGACTGCGGCCAGACGTGCTCCGTGTTCACGCCCAGGTCGTCGGCCGCGGCGGAGGGGTCGAGCCCGGCGGGGAGCGTGACGGTGTAGCCGGTGTAGAGGCCCTCCAGCGCCCCGTCCGTCTGCATCTCGTAGGTGAAGAGCGAGTCGCGGGCCGGGCCGTAGCCGAGCGTCCGGCCCGGCCGGTACTCGGTGAGGAGGGCGTCGAGGAGGAGCGGGCCCGAGAGGTCGGGGAAGACCGTCGCCTCGCCGACCGGCGGGGGCGGGGCCGGGCGGTCGTCCTGGCGGGTGAGGCAGCCGGCGAACAGGACGAGGGGGACGAGCGGGAGCGTGCGCATGGGCCGAATCTAGCCGGAGCCGCGGCCCGCTGGCGGCGGCCGCCAGCCGGGCGGTCCCGGCCGCCCGGCCTGGTGGGTCGGGGCCGCAGCCGGGGGCCGGGGCGCCCCTGACTCCCCGGCCGCTCAGCAACACCGCCCGGGCGCCCCGATACAAGCCCGTCCCATCTGCCTACCCCCCCTCCCCCATGCGCCTCCTCGCCCTCGTCGCCTCGGCCGCGGCGCTCGCCGCCTGCGGCACGTCCGAGACGACGGCCGACGTCCAGACGCCCGACCCGCGCCCGACGCCCGACGCCAACCTCGGCCCGTCCGTCCAGACCGCGGACCCGATGGAGGTCCAGCCGGCCGGCCCCCCGCCGGACTGGGCCCCGACGATCGACCCCCAGATGCTCGCCGTCGTCGAGCAGTTCCTCGCGAGTGAGCCGCCGACCCCGGCGGTCCGGCTGACGCCGTTCCAGTTCCGCAACGCCGTGCTCCCAGCCGAGGCCGCCGCCGCGGTCCTGATGAAGACCGGCCTCCCGCCGAGCGAGCCGGCGACCGACGTCGAGCACCGGCTCGTCCCGGTCGGCGGGTCCGACAGCGTGCTCGTCCGGATGTACACGCCGCTCGACGCCGGGGCCGGCCCGCTCCCCGTCGTCGTGTACTACCACGGCGGCGGGTGGGTCATCGCCGACCTCGACACGTACGAGCCGAGCGCCCGCGCGCTCGCCGAGCGGACCGGCGCGATCGTCGTCTCCGTCGCCTACCGCCAGGCCCCCGAGCACCCCTACCCCACGGCCCACGAGGACTCGTACGCGGCCTACGAGTGGGCGACCGAGAACGCCGCGAGCTTCGGCGGCGACCCGGGCCGCGTCGCGACGGCCGGCGAGAGCGCCGGCGGCAACCTGGCCGTGGCCGTCGCGCTGATGGCCCGCGAGCGCGGGGCCCCGCTGCCCGCCCACGTCGTCGCGGTCTACCCCGTGGCCGACGGCGACGTCGAGTCCCCGTCGTACGACGAGTACGCGGGGGCGTACCCGCTCAACCGGCCGCTCATGGAGTGGTTCTTCCGCTACTACACGCCCGACTGGCGGACCGAGAGCTACGAGTACGTCGACCTCACGAGCCGGGACTACGCCGGCTTCCCGCCGACGACGGTCGTCAACGCCGAGATCGACCCGCTCGCGCACGAGGGCGGCGAGCTCGCCGAGCGGATGGCGGCCGCCGGCGTCGACGCCGAGCGGCGCGTCTACCCGGGCGTGACGCACGAGTTTTTTGGGATGCACCCGCTCCTCGAGCAGGCCGTGGCCGCGCAGGAGTTCGCCGCCGGCCGGCTGCGGGCGTCGTTCGGGACGTAGGCCCCGGGCGCGGAGCGTGGGGCCCGCGCCCCGCGGGCGGCCGCCGCCAGCGGG
>CAZDFV010000357.1:0-3355 GCA_964504495.1 uncultured Rhodothermales bacterium | reverse complement strand
GCCAGCCTCCCGATCACGCGGACGGTCCGCGACGCGGCCGCGCTCCTCGACGCCGTCGCCGGACCGGCGCCCGGCGATCCGGTCGCGCTCCCACGCCCCGACACGCCGTTTGCGGACGAGGTGGGGCAAGACCCCGGCCGCCTCCGCATCGGGTTCACCGCGCGCTCGCCGCTGGGGACGCCCGTCGACCCGGCGTGCGCCGCGGCCGTCCGCGACGCCGCCGCCCTGCTGGCGGAGCTCGGGCACGAGGTCGAGGAGGCCGAGCCCGACCTCGACGGCCGGGCCGTCGCCGAGCGCTACCTCATGATGTACTTCGGCCAGACGGCCGCCACCGTCCGCCGGACGCGCGCCCTCGTGGGCGGGGACGCCGACAAGCGGATGGAGCTCGTGACCCGGCTCCTCGCCCAGATCGGCGAGGCCATCTCGGCCGGCCGCTACGCCGCGCTCCTCGACTCGTGGAACGAGATCGGCCGGGCCGTCGGGCGGTTCCACCAGACCTACGACCTCTTCCTCACCCCGACCGTCGCCGCGCTCGCCCCGCACGTCGGGTCGCAGCGGCCGGGCGCGGCCGAGGAGCGGCTGATGCGGATCGCGCTCGCGACGCGCGCGGGCGGGCTCCTCCTCAAGACCGGGTTCGTGGACGAGCTCGTGGACGAGCGGCTCGCGCTCACGCCGTTCACCCAGCTCGCCAACCTCGCCGGCCTGCCCGCCGTGTCCGTCCCGCTCTGGTGGACCGACCCGCTCGACGGCGCCCCGCGCGGGCTCCCCGTCGGCGTCCAGTTCGTCGGGCGCCCCGCCGAGGAGGCGCTCCTGCTCCGACTGGCGGCCCAACTCGAAGAAGCCCGCCCCTGGGCCCACCGCCAGCCGGCGCTCGCTGACCCCGCCCCGCTGGCGACGGCCGCCAGCGCGTAGAAAATCGGCGGGGACCGCACAACCGGGTCCATCCGCCGGGTGTACCCTCCGCCGGACCCTCAGCCCGCCCGATGGAGCTCTCCCAGCAAGAATCGCAGCAGGCCGCCCAGGCGCCCCAGCGCCCGCGCCGCCACAGCCGCCAGGTCGTCCTCCGCCACACGGTCGACGGCGAGGAGCGCGAGGTCCGCGTCGGCGGCGGCGCCCCGATCTCCGTCCAGTCGATGACGACGGGGAAGACGCACGACGTCCCGGCGTGCCTCGCCGAGATCCGCGGGCTGGCCGAGGCCGGGGCCGACGTCGTCCGCGTGGCCGTCCCCCGCCCCGAGGACGCCGACGCGCTGGCGGACGTCGTGGCCGGGAGCCCGGTCCCCATCGTGGCCGACATCCACTTCAACTACCAGTACGCCCTCCAGGCCCTCGAGGCGGGCGTGGCGAAGGTGCGGATCAACCCGGGCAACATCGGGAAGCCGGAGTGGGAGCGCGAGGTGCTCCTCGCCGCCAAGGACAAGGGCGTCCCGATCCGGATCGGCGTGAACTCGGGGTCGCTGGAGAAGGACATCCTCGACACGTACGGGTACCCCCAGCCCGAGGCCCTGTTCGAGAGCGCGATGCGCCACGTCGAGGTCTGCGAGCGGGAGGGGTTCGAGGACGTCGTGATCTCGGTCAAGCACTCCGACGTCTACTTCATGATCCAGAGCTACCGGCTCCTGGCCGCCGAGACGGACTACCCGCTCCACCTCGGCGTGACCGAGTCGGGGAGCCTCAAGACCGGCCCGATCAAGAGCTCGATCGGGATCGGCAGCCTGCTTGCGGACGGGATCGGCGACACGATCCGCGTCTCGCTCGCGGCCGACTCGGTCAACGAGGTGCACGTCGGGCACCAGATCCTCAAGTCGCTCCGGCTCGGCCGGCCGGGCGTCAACGTCATCGCGTGCCCGACGTGCGGGCGCCTCGCCGGCGACCTCTTTTCCGTCGTGGACGAGGTGGAGGAGGCCGTCGCGGCGCGCGGGTTCGAGAAGAACCTGAACGTGGCGCTCATGGGGTGCGCCGTGAACGGCCCGGGCGAGGCCGCCGGCGCCGACCTCGGCGTGTCGCTCGGGCGTGGCCGGGCCCACCTGTTCAAGCACGGCGAGGTCGTCGGGACCGTCGACCAGGGCGAGATCGCGGACGCCGTGATCGACATGATCGAGCGCTGGGACGACGAGGCGTAGCGCCCGGCCGGCGGCCCCCGCCAGCGGCCGGGGCGCCGACTGGCGGGCGGGGCCGCGGGGCTCTATCATGAAGGCCCTGGAAGCGCTTTCGCACCCTGCCGCCCGTGGCCGTCACCATCTACGACATCGCCGAGGCGGCCCACGTCTCGATCGCGACCGTCTCGCGCGTGTTCAACGAGCACCCGCGGGTGTCGGAGGCCACGCGGCAGCGGGTGTTCCGCGTGGCCGAGCGGCTGGGGTACGAGCCGCACCGGGGCGCGCAGAGCCTGGCCCGGAAGGACACCCGGCTGATCTCGGCCGTCGTCCCGGTCATGACCTCGTTCTTCTTTATGGAGGTGCTCCGGGGCCTCCAGGAGCGGATCGACGGGAGCGCCTACGACCTCCTCGTCTTCCCCAGCCGGACGTTCAGCGGGGTCGACGCCCAACTAGCCCGCTCCGTCCAGCGCGGCCGGGCCGACGGGCTTCTCCTCGTCTCCGTCCCGCTCACGCCCGACCGCGCCCGCCGGGTCGCGGCCGCCGGCCAGCCCGCGGTCCTCGTCGACGGGTACCACCCGGACTTCGACTCGGTCTCGGTCGACAGCCGGTACGGCGCGCGCGTGGCCGTCGAGCACCTCGTCGGGCGCGGCCACGAGCGGATCGCCCTGCTCCTCCCGGTCGAGGGGCCGGGCCCCGGCGCCGACCGCCAGGCCGGCTACGAGGACGCCCTCTGCGGGGCGGGCCGCGACCTCGACCCCGACCTCGTCGTCGTGGCCGACTGGGAGCACGACCTCGGCGGGTACACCCGGTATGCCGGGTACCGCGCGATGCAGGCGCTCCTCGAGCGGTTCGGGGACGGCGGGGACCGCCCGACGGCCGTGTTCGCCGCCGCCGACGTCATGGCGTTCGGGGCGCTCCGGGCGGCCCGGGAAGCCGGCCTCCGCGTCCCGGGCGACGTCGAGGTCGTCGGGTTCGACGACGTGGACGCGAGCGCCTACGTCGGGCTCACGACGCTCCGCCAGCCGATGGCCGAGATGGGCCGGCTGGCGGTCGAGACGATGCTCGGCCGGCTGGAGGCGCCGGACGGGCCGCCGTCGCACACCGTGTTCGCCCCCCGGCTCGTCGTCCGCGAGACGACGGGCGGCGTGCCGGGCTCCCCCCCGGCCTTGACCCGGTCCCCTCGGTAAGCCACGCGGCCGGCCGGGGGGGGCCGTGGGGGCGCGCCGGCGCGCCGGCGGACCACGCCCGGCGGCCGG
>CAZDFV010000356.1:0-3377 GCA_964504495.1 uncultured Rhodothermales bacterium | reverse complement strand
CCTCGACGCCCCGGACGCCGTCGGCCCGGCGGCCCAGGCGGTCGCCGAGGCGAACGGGCGGGCCGGGCGGCCGGCGTTCGCGCTCAAGCTCCGGTGCGGCGGCGAGACGCCGGACCTCGTGCCCGGCGTCGAGGCGCTGGCGGCGGCGATCACCGAGGCCCGACGGACCGGCGCCCCGTTCAAGGCCACGGCCGGGCTCCACCACCCGCTCCCGAACTGGGACGAGGCCGTCGGCGCCCGGATGCACGGGTTCGTGACCGTGTTCGGCGGGGCGGCGCTCGCCCGCGTCCACGGGCTCGGGGCCGACGACCTCGCCGAGGTCCTCGACACGGACGACGCCGGGGCCTGGGCCCTCGACGACGGCGGCCTCGCCTGGCGCTCGCTCCGGACGACCCCGGCCGAGATCGCCGACGCCCGCGACCAGCACGCCCTCAGCTTCGGGTCGTGCTCGTTCGACGAGCCCCGCGAGGACCTCCGGGCGCTGGGGTGGCTATGACCCGGTGCGCCCCTGGCGGAGCGCCGCCGCCAGCGGGGCGTAGGAGCCGGCGTGCTCGCACCCTCCCGTCATCCTGAGCGGAGCGAAGGATCTCGACGCCGTCCTTCACGTTGCCCACACCGGCGCCTACGACGGACGTACCGCGCTGAGATCCTTCGCTGACGCTCAGGGTGACAAGAGGGGAGAGGGCACGTCTCTCTCGTCTCCTGATCTCTCGTCTCCTGATCTCTCGTCTCCTGACCGACTGGCGGCGTCCGCCAGCGCCCCGCGCCCCCCCCCTCCGTTCGTCGCCCCCCGATATGCCCCTCCCCGACATCGACCCCCGCTCCGGCTTCGGCCTCGACAACCTCCCCTACGGCGTGTTCTCGCACGGCGACGGGGGCCGGCGCGTGGGCGTCCGCGTGGGCGACCACGTCGTGGACCTGGCCGCGCTCGAGTCGCACGGGCTCGTCGCCCCGGCCGGGGGCGGGCGCCAGCCCGTGTTCCGGCAGCCGGCCCTCAACGCCTTCATGGCCCTCGGGCCCGACGCCTGGGCGGCCGTCCGGGGCCGGCTCCAGGACCTCCTCGACGCCGGCGGGGACCCGGCCCTCCGCGAGTCCGAGACCGCGCTCCGCCAGTCGGTCCTCCCGCTCGCGGACGTCACGACGCACCTCCCGGCCGAGGTCGGCGACTACACCGACTTCTACTCGTCGCGCCAGCACGCGACGAACGTCGGGACCATGTTCCGGGGGCCGGAGAACGCGCTCATGCCCAACTGGCTCCACCTCCCCGTCGGGTACCACGGCCGGGCCTCGTCGGTCGTCGTGAGCGGGACCGGCGTGGTCCGCCCGCGCGGCCAGCAGCGCCCGGACGACGGCGCGCCGCCGGTCTTCGGGCCGTCGAAGCTCCTCGACATCGAGCTCGAGCTGGGCTTCTTCGTTGGGCCAGGGAACCGGCTGGGCGAGCCGATCCCGGTCGGGGAGGCCGGGCAGCACATCTTCGGGTTCGTCCTCGTCAACGACTGGAGCGCGCGCGACATCCAGAAGTGGGAGTACGTCCCGCTCGGGCCGTTCCTGGGCAAGAGCTTCGCCACGTCCGTCTCGCCGTGGGTCGTCCCGTACGAGGCGCTCGCCCCCTTCCGGGTCGAGGGCGAGCCGCAGGACGCGAGCGCGGGCAACCCCGAGCCGCTCCCGTACCTCCGCCAGCCGGAGCCGCGCGGGCTCGACATCGACCTCGAGGTCCGGCTCGAGACCGAGGCCATGCGCCGCGACGGCGTGCCGCCTGAGACCGTCGCCCGGTCGAACGCCCGGAACCTCTACTGGAGCCCCGAGCAGCAGCTCGCCCACCACACGGTCAACGGGTGCAACGCCCGCCCCGGCGACCTCATGGCGAGCGGGACGATCTCGGGCGAGGAGCCCGGGACCTACGGGTCGCTCCTCGAGCTCACGTGGCGCGGCGAGCGCCCCGTCGCGCTGCCCGGCGGCGAGACCCGGACGTTCCTCCAGGACGGCGACCGCGTCGTGCTCGCCGGGCGGGCCGAGCGGGACGGCCGCGCGGTCGGGCTCGGGGAGGTCAGCGGCGCGGTCCTATCCGCCGGAGACTAGAGCGGATCGGCCCTTCATAAAGTCTCAACGGCGCCGCGGAAGGCCTCTATATTCGGACCCGTCCGGGCCCCCGCCCGCGAACGGACCGCGTATGGACGTTGCCCCGCCCCCCTTCCTCCACCGGACGCTCCGCCTGAGCGACTTCGACTTCGAGTTCCCGCGCGAGCTCGTCGCCGCGTACCCGGCCGACCCCCGCGACACGGCCCGGCTCATGGTCGTCGACCGGGCCTCGCGGACGGTCGAGCACCGGACGGTCCGGGACCTCCCGGAGTACTTCGGCGCCGGCGACGCCCTGGTCGTCAACGACACCCAGGTGTTCCCGGCCCGGCTCCGCGGCGTCAAGGAGAAGACGGAGGCCCGGGTCGAGGCCTTCCTGACGCGGGAGCTCAACGCCGAGGCCATGCTCTGGGACGCCGTCGTGGACCCGGCCCGGAAGGTCCGCGTCGGGAACAAGCTCGTGTTCGACGGCGGGCTCGAGGCCGAGGTCCTCGACAACACGACGAGCCGGGGCCGGACGCTCCGGTTCATCTTCGACGGGACGCCCGAGGCGCTCCACGCGGCCATCGACCGGGTCGGCGAGACGCCGATCCCGCCGTACCTCCGCCGCCCGGCCGAGCCGGCCGACCGCGTCCGCTACCAGACGGTCTTCGCCCGGCGGCGGGGGGCCGTGGCCGCGCCCGTCGCCGGGCTCCACTTTACGCCCGCGCTCGTGGCCGACCTCGAGGGCCGGGGCGTCGGGGTCGTCCCGGTCACGCTCCACACCGGGCTCGGGTCGTTCCAGCCGGTCGAGGTCGAGGACCTCTCGAAGCACCGGATGGGCTCGGAGTGCTTCGACGTGCCGGAGGCGACGGCGGAGGCGGTGAACCGGGCCCTGACCTCGAGCGACCGCACGGTCACGGCCTGCGGCCCGACCGTCGTCCGGGCCGTCGAGTCCACGCTCTCGGCCGAGCGGACGCTGAAGGCGGCCTCGGGGTGGACGGACAAGTTCATCTACCCGACCTACACGTTCCACGTCACGGAGCGGCTGCTGACCAACTTCCACCGCCCGCACTCGCCGCTCCTCATGACGGCGGCGGCGTTCGCCGGCCACGACCTCCTCCGGCACGCCTACGAGGAGGCCGTCGCCCACGAGTACCGCTTGTTCTCGTTCGGCGACGCCATGTTGATCCTTTAGGGGCGGGGTGGGGACGAGGGGTTGGGGATCGGGTGCTGGCGGCCGGGTGCTGGCGGCCCCCGCCGGCGCCCGACGTCGGTGGAGCGCGAGTGGTCCCCCCCCTGGACAGGAGGGGCGGGGGGGG
>CAZDFV010000355.1:0-3380 GCA_964504495.1 uncultured Rhodothermales bacterium | reverse complement strand
GGCCGAGACGCACCCGGGCGCCGAGCCCGCCTCGCACCCCGGCCCGACCGGGGCCCGCTAGCGGGCTGCTGGCGAGCGCGCACAAAAAAGCCCCGGCCGCAGACGCGACCGGGGCGGACCGGACGGGGCCCGGTCGGCCGGCTACATCCCGACGGGGGCCTCCGGGGCGATGTCGGCCGCGGCGGCCTCGTCCTCCGGCATCGGCTCCTCGGTCACCGCCCCGTCGACGCCGGTGGAGTCGACGCCGGTGGAGTCGAGGGCGGGGGCGGTGTACTCTTCGACGACGGGGGCGTCGGTCTCCGGCGTGGCCTGGTCGATGACCTCGTCCTCGGCGCAGCCGGCGAGCGGGAGGGCGACGAGAGCGAGGGCGACGAGCAGCGTCTTGTTCATGGCGTGCGCCGGGGGGCGCGGGGGGTGGATGTCAGACCGCGAAGCGGTCCGGCCAAACGGCGCGCGAAGGTCGCGCGGCCGGGGGGCGTGGACAACAGGCCGCCCGATGAAATAACGGAGACCCCGGAGGCCCGCTGGCGGCCGTCGCCGGCGGCCGGCCCACGCGCTCGCTCCGGGGAGCGGCCTACTCGCCGACGGTCCCCTCCTCGAGCGCGGTGTCGGGGGCGGGCCCCTCCTCCAGGAGCGTCGAGTCGATCACGACGTTGTCGACGGGCTCGGTCACGACCTCGGCCTCCGGCTCGACGACGGGGTCTTCGACGGGGGCCTCCTCGGCGCAGCCGGCGAGGGCGAACAGGGCGAGGGCGAGCGGGAGCGTCCGGGTCATGGCAGCGGGGGCGGCGACGTGCCAAGCTACCGCGCGCCCCGAGCCGGCCGCCAGCGGGCCGGGCGGCGTGAAATCCCCACGACGCGCCCCCCCGGCTGGGGGCCGACGGTTTCTTGGCCGGACACGGACCGCCCCCCGATGACCGCGCTCGACGACCTCCTCGACCTCCTCGACCTGGAGCCCATCGAGGTCCACATCTTCCGCGGGCGGAACCGGCCCCTCGCCTCGAAGCGCGTGTTCGGCGGGCAGGTCCTGGCCCAGGCCCTCGTCGCCGCCGCCCGGACCGTCGAGCCCGGCGCGGACGGGGCCGAGCGGCCGTGCCACTCGCTCCACGCCTACTTCATCCTCCCCGGCGACGTCTCCGCGCCCATCGTCTACGAGGTCGAGCGGCTCCGCGACGGCGGCTCGTTCACGACGCGCCGCGTGACGGCCGTCCAGCACGGCCGGCCCATCTTTAACGCCTCGCTCTCGTTCCACCGCGTCGAAGACGGGCTGGACCACCAGGACCGGCTGGAGGACGCGGTCGGGCCGGACGTGCCCGGGCCCGAGGGCGTCGCCAGCGAGCGCGAGCTGGCGGCCGGCCTGGGCGAGCGGATCCCCGAGCCGCTGCGGACGGTCCTGACGCGCGAGCGGCCCATCGACTCGCGCCCGGTCGACCCGGCCGACCCGCTCCGGCCCCGGGTCCGCGAGGCCCGGGCGGCGACCTGGCTGAAGGCGACGGGCCCCCTCCCGGACGACACGGCAATCCACCAGGCCGTCCTCGCCTACGCCAGCGACTGGGGGCTCTTGGGGACGGCGCTCCTCCCCCACGGCCGGTCCGTCTTCGACGGGACGATCCAGGCGGCGTCGCTCGACCATGCCATCTGGTTCCACCGTTCGTTCCGGGCGGACGACTGGCTCCTCTACGCGATGGACGCCCCGAGCGCCTACGGGGCCCGGGCCTTTACGCGCGGGTCCGTCTACGACGCCGACGGCCGGCTCGTGGCGAGCACGGCGCAGGAGGGGCTCGTCCGGCCCGTCGACCCGGACCGGCGGCGGGGCTGAGGGGGGCGCCGCCGGTCCGCCCGGCCTACGGAGACCACCCGCGAGCCGTCGAGCGCGTCGGGGACGGCTCGGCAGGGGACGCCAGTGCCGGCCGTGAGCACCGGCGGGGGCCCCGGGAGGTCCCGCTCGGCCGGCCGACGCGGCGGCTTTCCTCTGAGATTCGAGCCGGCTCCCTCGCACGGGCCGGCGCCGGCCCGTACGTTGGGCGCCCTCCCATCGCAGGGCCGTGTCCGAAGACCCTCCCCACGCCGAGCGCCGCGCCGACATCGACGCGTTCGTCGACGAGCAGCTCGCCGACCTCGACCTGCCGGAGCTGCTCGACGCCCACCTCCGACGCCGGATCCGCGACCTCGCCCTCGGGCGCGCCGACATCCGCGTCCCGGACCCGCCGCCGGCCGGGTCGCCCGTCTGATCCGTGTCGCCGGCGGCCTTGGCTCCGGCTCGGGACGTCAGGGTCGGGGCTGCCGGCCGGCACCTGACAGAGGGGGCGCCGGTTTAACTCACGGGTAACCACCGGGGAGGATCGGCCGGTCGCTCGGGGGGTGTGAGTGACCGTGCGCGCTCCCCCTCCCCTGCTCACCCTCCTGTGCGCCGTCGCCCTCGTCGGGTGCGCCGGGTGCGAGGAGACCGACCCCGACGGCCTGGAGGGGGCGGTCCGTGTGGACGGGTCCTCGACGGTCTTCCCGCTGGCGGAGGCCGTCGCCGAGGAGTTCATGCGCGACCACCCGGGCGTCCGCGTGACGGTCGGCGCGAGCGGGACGGGCGGGGGGTTCGCCAAGTTCATGCGCGGCGAGACCGACGTCTCGAACGCGAGCCGGGCCATCGACGAGGGCGAGATCGCGGGCCTGGAGGCCGCCGGCGTCCCGTTCGTCGAGCTCCCCGTGGCCTACGACGGGATCGCGATCGTGACGCACCCCGAGACCGACTGGGTCGACTGCCTCACCGTCGACGAGCTCCGGCGGATCTGGGAGCCCGACAGCCCCGTCGAGACCTGGGCCGACGTCCGCGCCGGCTTCCCCGACGCGCCCCTCGAGCTCTACGGGCCGGGCACGAGCAGCGGGACCTACGACTACTTCACCGGCGCCATCACCGGCGCGGAGGGCGCCAGCCGGACCGACTACACGGCCTCCGAGGACGACAACGTGCTCGTCCAGGGCGTCGCCGGCGACGAAGGGGCCCTCGCCTTTTTCGGCCTCGCCTACGTCGAGGAGAACGCCGACCGCCTCAAGGTGCTCGCCGTCGACAGCGGGAGCGGGTGCGTCGCGCCCTCGGCCGAGACGGTCCAGAGCGGCGCCTACGCCCCGCTCGCGCGCGTCGAGTTCGTCTACGTCAACGCCGACCGGGCGCGCGAGAACCCGGCGCTCGACCGGCTCGTCGACTTCACGTTCCGCGTGGCCGGCCCGCTCGCCCGCGAGGTCGGGGCCGTGCCGCTCTCGGACGAGGGGTACCGGCTCGTCCGCGAGCGGTGGGCCGCGCGGACGACGGGGAGCGCGTTCGCCGGCCTCCGCGCCGCGCGCGTCGACGACGTGCTCGGCGGGACCGCCAGCGCCCCACCCGTCAC
>CAZDFV010000354.1:0-3386 GCA_964504495.1 uncultured Rhodothermales bacterium | reverse complement strand
CCCCTCGCCGCGCACGGGGTCCGGCGCGGGCGGCGGCGCGGTCCGCCGGAAGGCCGCGTCGTGGTCGCCGGCGTCGGCCGCCGCGACCCGCTCGTCCACGTTCGCCGCCTTGAGCGCCCGCGTCGTGATCATCTGGAGGACCCGGGCCACGGCGTAGGCCACGATCGCCAGGATCAGCGCGCCGATGAGGTTCGGGATGAACGCGAGGATCGTCCCGACGAACTCGCCGAGCGGCCCGCCGACCTCGCCGAGGTCGACGGCGTTGAAGGCCGTGATGAGCCCGAAGACCATCACGATCCAGAACGCGATCTGCCCACCGAGCCGCTCCGACGAGATCGTCGGGGTCCCGTCGGTGACCGAGGCCAGGAACTTGTCGTCGAACGTCGTCCGCCGGAGGGCGGCCCGGACGGCCCTCTCGACGATCTTCGCCACGACGTAGAACGCGAGGAGGATGAGGACGAAGACGAGGAGGGGCCAGAGCGGCCCGAGCGTCGCCTCGATTTGGGTAAAGAAGCCGTCCATGAGGAGGGGTGGGCGGGGGGGCGGGGGGTCCAGAGCCGGGGGCGCCCCGGTCGGGTGACGGGAATGAACACCAAAAGAGATAACTCCTGTTCCGTCAGCCGGTAACGGTCGGCCGGTCGCGGACCGCCGCGCCGGCGAATCCCCACGCCCTCCCCGGCGGCCGGGCCCGGCGCGCGCTAGGTTCGCCCGTCCGACCGCCGGCTCCGCCATGCCCCGCCGCCCCCAGACCGCCAACGAGGTCCGCGCCTCGTTCCTCGACTTTTTCCGCGAGAAGGACCACGAGGTCGTCCCGAGCGCCCCGCTCGTGCCGCACGACGACCCGACGCTCCTGTTCATCAACGCCGGGATGAACCCGTTCAAGGACGTGTTCCTCGGCACGGGCAGCCGCCCCTACACGCGCGCCGCCGACACGCAGAAGTGCCTCCGCGTGAGCGGCAAGCACAACGACCTCGACGAGGTAGGCCTCGACACGTACCACCACACGTTCTTCGAGATGCTCGGTAACTGGAGCTTCGGGGACTACTTCAAGAAGGAGGCGATCGCGTGGGCGTGGGAGCTCCTGACCGACCGCTGGGGCCTCGACCCGGACCGGCTCTACGTGACGGTCCACGAGGGCGACGAGGCGCTCGGGCTGGCGCCCGACCAGGAGGCCGCCGACCTCTGGGCGAGCGAGACGACCGTGCCCCCGGCCCACATCCTGTTCGCGCCGTCGAAGGACAACTTCTGGATGATGGGCGAGACCGGCCCGTGCGGGCCGTGCTCCGAGATCCACGTCGACCTCCGCGACGACCGCGACCGGGCGACGGTCCCCGGCCAGGCCCTCGTCAACGGCGACGACCCCCGCGTGATGGAGATCTGGAACCTCGTGTTCATCCAGTACAACGCGGTGAGGGGGCAGGGGGCAGGGGGCAAGGGGGAAGAGGAAGGCGCCCCTTCGCCCTTGCCCCTTGCCTCTTCCCCCATCACGCTCGAGCCGCTGGCGGCGAAGCACGTGGACACCGGGATGGGGTTCGAGCGGATCTGCGCCGTGCTCCAGGGGAAGACCTCGAACTACGACACCGACCTGTTCGCCCCGCTCCTGGCCGCCCTCGCCGAGCGCGCCGGGCTCCCCGCGTACGACGCCCTCGACCGGACGAGCGACGAGGGAACGCGCCAACGGGTGGCAATGCGCGTGATCGTCGACCACGTCCGCACGCTCGCGTTCGCGGTCGCGGACGGGGCGCTCCCGGGCAACACGGGCCGGGGGTACGTCCTCCGGCGGATCCTGCGGCGGGCCGTCCGCTACGGGTACCAGGCGCTCGGGCTGCGGGAGCCGTTTCTGGCCTCGCTCCTGCCCGCGCTGGCGGAGGCGATGGGCAAGGCGTTCCCCGAGATCGTCGAGCAGGAGGACCAGATCGCCCGCGTGGTCACGGCCGAGGAGGAGGCGTTCCTGCGGACCTTAGCGGCGGGCATCGAGATGTTCGAAACAGCTCAATGGGCCATCTCTCTACATAGCGGGGAGATCAAACCAGAAGGTGAATCTGGATGGAGGGCAGACAGCGGAGCCGCCTCCCTGATTGAGAGAGCCTACCAAGTTAGCCATTGGACTGACGCAATCTCTCGGTTTGAACCACTCGCCAAGAACAGCATCTTGTCTGGAGAGATCATCTTCCTCCTCCACGACACCTACGGCTTCCCCTCCGACCTCACGGCCGTCATGGCGCGCGAGCGCGGGCTCGACGTGGACGAGGCCCGCTTCGAGGAGCTGATGGCCGAGCAGCGCGACCGGGCCCGGGCCGCGGGCGGGTTCGCCGCCAGCAGCGAGCAAGTCGACCTCTGGGACGCCACGGCCGACGCCGAGACGCACGAGGGCCGGCCCATCGAGTTCGTCGGCTACGACCAGTTGGCGGTCGAGGGCGCGCGCGTCCTCAAGACCCGGGCGGCCGGCGAGCGCTTCGAGCTCGTCCTCGACCGGACCCCGTTCTACGCCGAGTCCGGCGGCCAGGTGGGCGACACCGGGACGCTGACGGTCGGCGGCGAGGAGATCGCCGTGCTCGACACGGTCAAGGACGCCGAGGGCACCATCATCCACGTCGTCGACCGGCTCCCCGACGATCTGGACGCCGACGTGTCCGGCCGCGTCGACGCCGAGCGCCGCCAGCGGGTCGTGCGGCATCACACGGCCACGCACCTCCTGCACGCCGCGCTCCGCGAGACGCTGGGCGGCCACGTCCAGCAGAAGGGGTCGCTCGTGGCGCCGGATCGGCTCCGGTTCGACTTCTCGCACTTCGAGCGCATGACGGACGACGAGCGCCGGGCGGTCGAGGCCCGCGTGAACGACCTGGTTCTCCAGAACATCCCGAAGGGCGAGGAGCGCGACGTGCCGCTCGACGAGGCGAAGGCGCGGGGCGCGACGGCCCTGTTCGGGGAGACGTACGGCGAGCGCGTCCGCGTGATCACGTTCGACCCGGAGGTCTCGGTCGAGCTGTGCGGCGGCACGCACGCGGCCTCGACCGGCGAGGTCGGGCTGTTTCGGATCGTGAGCGAGGGGAGCGTGGCGTCGGGCGTCCGCCGGGTCGAGGCCGTGGCCGGCGAGGCCGCGCTCGCCTGGCTCGACCGCCAGCTCGGCGAGCTGGACGCCGCGCGCCGCCAGTTCAAGCAGCTCCCCGACGGGCTGGCGGCGGCCGTCGCCGCGCTCCAGGACGAGCAGAAGGCGCTCCAGAAAGAGCTCGACGCGCTCCGCGCCCAGCAGGCCGCCGCCGGCCTCGACACGCTCCTCGCCGACGCCGAGGACGTCGACGGCGTCCGCGTCGCGACCGGCCGCGTGCCCGGGGCCGACATGGACGTGCTCCGCGACCTCGCCGAGACGGCGCGCGGGCGGCTCG
>CAZDFV010000353.1:0-3394 GCA_964504495.1 uncultured Rhodothermales bacterium | reverse complement strand
CGCTGGCGGCCGCCCCCACTTTGCTGGCCCCCGCGCGGGGGCCGCCCCGCCCCGTGCCCGACGCCAAACCGACCGTCGCGATCGCCGGGGCCTCCGGGTTCGTCGGGACCGCGCTCCGCGCCGCGCTCGCCGAGGACTACCACGTCGTCGGGCTCACGCGGTCGCGCGCCCGGGCGGCCCGGTCCGACCCCGGCGACCCCGTCGAGTGGCGGCACTGCGACCTGTTCTCGCTCCTCGAACTCGAGCGGGCCCTCGACGGCGTCGACTACGCCGTCTACCTCGTCCACTCGATGCTCCCGTCGTCGCGGCTGACACAGGGGACGTTCGCCGACCTCGACCTCGTCCTCGCCGACAACTTCGCGCGGGCGGCCGAGCACAACGGGCTCCGGCAGGTCGTCTACCTCAGCGGCCTGCTCCCCGACGACAAGGACGGTCTCTCGCCGCACCTCCGGAGCCGCTACGAGGTGGAGCAGACGCTGGCCTCGCGGGCGACGCCCGTGACCACGCTGCGGACGGGGCTCGTCGTCGGGCCGGGCGGCTCGTCGCTCCGGATCCTCGTCGGGCTCGTCCGGCGGCTCCCGGCCATGGTGCTCCCGGCGTGGACCGACTCGGACACGCAGCCGGTCGCGCTCCGCGACGTGGTCCGGGCCGTCCGGCTCGTGCTCGGCCAGCCCGAGCCGTACGAGGGCGTCTTCGACGTGGCCGGGCCCGACGTCATGAGCTACCGCGAGATGATGGGGCGGACGGCCGAGGTCATGGACCTCGACCGGCCCATGTTCGGCGTCCCCCTCATCACGCCGCGGCTCTCGACGCTCTGGGTCAGCCTGGTGACGCGGAGCCCGCGGGCCCTCGTCGGGCCGCTCGTGGCGAGCCTCCGGCACGACATGGTCGTCCGCGACAACCCGGTCCAGCGGGCGGTCGGGCCGGACGCGCTCGGGTTCGAGGCCGCGCTGGCGGAGGCGCTCGACGAGGACGGCCGGCTCCTCCCCGACCCGAGGCAGTCGCACCGGCGCCAGGACGACTCGGCCATCCGCGAGGCCCGGCTCGTCCGGTCCGTCCAGCGGTTCCGGCTCCCGCCGGGGCGGACGGCCGAGTGGGCCGGGCGGGAGTACCTCCGGTGGCTCGACGGGTTCGCCGGCCCGTTCCTCCGCGCCCGGGTCGACGGCGACCGCGCGCGGTTCTCGGTCGCCCCCCTCCCCCGCCCGGTCCTCGAGCTCACGCACGCCCCCGACCGGAGCACGCCCGACCGCGCCCTGTTCTACGTCACCGGCGGCCTCCTCGCCGACCCCGACGCGGCCCGGCGGGGCCGGCTCGAGTTCCGGTCCGTCCTCGGCGGGACGACGCTCCTCGCGGCGATCCACGACTTCGCCCCGCGCCTGCCGTGGGGGCTCTACCGGTTCACGCAGGCCGTCGCCCACCTGTTCGTGATGCACCGGTTCGGGCGCCACCTCCGCCGGCAGCGCGGCGACGCCGCGGCCCGGACCGCCGCCCGCCCGGCCGACGTCCGGTCCGAGCCGATCGGATGACCCCGCCCGGGGGGCCACGGCGGTTCGGAGCGCGCTCCCTCGCGGGCGCGACCGGCGCGCCGGTCCGGCCGCCGAATACGCGGCGCAGGCGTCTCGCTAGGGCGACACTTCCGGCGGGCTTCCGGCCCGGTTCTCGCGATCCGGCCCGGACCTATCTTCCGCCCCTCATGGAACGAAACGACCGCCAGCACCTCGCGCCGCACCTCCCGGGGACGCTCACGTCCCGGCGGTCATCGGTCCTGCTCGACGAGGCGGACGGGCGCGTCGTCGTCCGGCTCCGGCACGAGGTCGACTTCGTCCTGGACGACCACGCGGACATGGAGGACGTGTTCGACCGGCTCGCCTCGCTCCAGCTCGCGCCCGGCGGCCCGAAGACCCCCCGGCTCGTCCGCGAGGGGAACGCCGGGTAGAACCGACCGCTCCGGCGTTCCCTTCCGACACGGCGGCGGGGCGTTCGGCCGGGCGGGGCCCGTGCCAACGGGGCGGGGCGGCTTAGCCCGGCCTAGGTCTTTCCCCTAACCTCACCGCACGCGGGTGACGGCCAGGACCCGCTCCCCCGACTCGGCCGTGACGACGAGGACGTAGACGGCCGGGGCCAGCGCGGCCCCGTCGACCTCGAGCCGGACCTGGCCCGCGTCGGCCTCGCCGGCGAACAGGGTCCGCACGCGGCGGCCGAGGACGTCGTAGAGGGCGGCCTCGACCCGCTGGTCGCGCTCGAGGTCGACGCGGAACGAGGTCGAGGACGTGAACGGGTTCCGGCCGGTGCGGACGACGGCGAAGGCGTCGGGGACGGGCGGCGGCGGGGGCTCCCCGCCGACGAGGAGGGCGCACCCCTCCCCGAGCGGCCAGCCCATGTCGGCGAAGAACGCGCACGTGACCGAGCCGGGGTCGAGGTACGCCTCGCCGCGCCGGAGGCTCGGGGTCATGAGCGCGGCCGGGGTGCCCTCGGAGAAGATGACCTCGTCCCAGTGCGAGAACGACGACCCGAGCTCGAAGGGGGCCGGGGCCCAGATCGGCGGGCGCTCCCCGCCGTTGACGCGGACGACGGTCGGGGCGTCGACGAAGAGGTCCTCGCTCTGGAGGAGGTCGCCGAGGGCCTCCGAGTCGTTCGGGTAGGCCGCCTCGTCGAGGAGGGCCACGCCGGCCCCGTCCTCGATAAAGCGGTCGAAGACGAACGGGTAGAGCTCCACGCGGCCGCCCCCGAAGTCGGCGAGGGCCCCGTAGCACCCCACGCCGTCCTCGCCCGTGCACTCGACGCCGTTGGGCGGCGTGGCGCCCCCGTCCTCGACGCCGTCGTCGACGTCGCCGGACCCGACGAACCCGAGGCCGTGGCCGAGCTCGTGGAGCACGACCGTCACGAAGTCGATCTGGTTGGCGGGCGGGTCCCCGTCGAGCCCGAAGTACCAGTCGTCGAACGCGCTGTTGAACGTGGCGACGATGTCGGCCTGGAACGCCTCGTCGTAGGGGGTGTCCGGGTCGTCCTCCGACTCGTCGACGTCGGGCGTGTCCGGGTCGTCCCCCTGCGGGAACAGGTCGAACCCGGCGAGCGCGTCGGCGAGCGCGAACGGGTAGAACGTCTCGGCGAAGATCCCCGGCGGGAGCCCCGTCGGGCTGAACACGAGGAGGCGCGGCCCGGCCGAGCCGAGGACGTTCTCGCCCAGCTCGCCGAACGTGGCCTGGACCCGGACCGGGGCGTCGGAGTCGAGGTGCGCGGCCCAGATGTCGACGGCCCGCTGGAAGGCGGCCTCGGCCTGGGACGTGAACCCCTCGTACTGGACGGCGAACGTGGCCGCCCGCCCGCGCGTGGTCACGGTCCGGGTCGCCGTGCGGGCGCCCGCCGGCCGCGCGGCGGCCGCGAGCGCGACGGG
>CAZDFV010000352.1:0-3395 GCA_964504495.1 uncultured Rhodothermales bacterium | reverse complement strand
ACACCAAGCGCGAGATCCTGGAGGCCTACCTCAACACGGTCCCGTTCCTCTACAACGCCCACGGCATCGAGGCGGCGTCGCAGACGTTCTACTCGACGTCGGCCTCGGAGCTGGCGCCCGGCGAGGCCGCGACGCTCGTCGGGATGCTCGCGGCGAACACGTACTTCGACCCCGTCCGCAACCCCGAGAACAGCACGCGGCGGCGGAACGTGGTCCTCGCCAACATGCTCCGCGAGGGCGTCATCGAGCCCGAGGCGTACGAGACGGCCCGGGCCGAGCCGGTCGACGTGAGCGACACGTTCGACGCCTACAGCCACGAGGACAACCCGGCCCCGCACTTCGCCGAGGTCCTGCGCCTGTGGTTCCGCGACTGGGCCGTCGCGAACGGGTACGACCCGTACCGGGACGGGCTCGTCGTCCACACGACGATCGACAGCGAGATGCAGGCGATCGCGGCGGCGGCCGTCGCGGAGCAGATGGACCGGCTCCAGGGCATCGTCGGCCGGGGCTGGGGCTCGGCGTCGAACCCGTTCGGGTACTGGTGGCGCCGGAATACGGCCGTCGTGGACGAGTACGTCCGCGGGACGCGCCGGTTCGTCGAGCTCAAGGCGGCCGAGGACCTCTCCGACGCCGAGGCCGTCGCCCGGCTCCGCCAGAACGAGGCGTTCATGGACTCGCTCAAGACGGCCCGGACGTTCCTCGAGGCCGGGCTCGTCGCCGTGGAGCCGGCGTCCGGCCGGGTCAAGGCGTGGGTCGGCGGCCGCGACTTCGTCGCCAACAAGTACGACCACGTCGGCCAGGCCCGCCGCCAGCCGGGCTCGACGTTCAAGCTGTTCGCCTACGCCGCCGCCTTCAACAACGGGTACGCCCCGCAGTCGGGGGTCTCGGGCGGCGGGTTCCGCTGGGGCGACTGGATGCCCAAGAACTCGGGCGGGGGCTACCCCGGCTACATGACGCTGACCTCCGGGCTCCAGCACTCGGTCAACACCGTGGCCGCCCGGATCACGAAGCACTTCGGCCAGGCCGAGGTCGCGCGGACGGCCTACCAGATGGGGATCCGCACGCCGCTCGAGCTCCCCGACGAGAACCTCGACGCCGTCTGCCGCGAGCCCTACGCCGCCGTCCGCGAGACGGGCCGCCGGGTCAACGACTGCTACGCCCGGTCGATCGCGCTGGGGACGACCGACGTCAGCCTGCTCGAGATGGCCGCGGCGTACGCGACCGTCGCCAACTACGGCGTCTACCACGGGCCGTCGCTCGAGGCCGAGCGGCCGTCGGACCCGTCCGTCCCCCCCCACGTCACGCTCGCCGTCGACCGGGTCGAGGACCGCTACGGGAACGTGATCCAGGACTTCACCCCGGTCGCCCGCGAGGTCCTCAACCCGTCGACGGCGTACACGACCTACGACGCGCTCCGCCAGGTGGTCCGGGCCGGGACCGCGCGCGGGCTGACGGCCCGGTTCCCCGCCGTCCGCGGGCTCGACCTCGCCGGCAAGACGGGGACGACGCAGGAGAACGCCGACGGGTGGTTCATCGCCGTCACGCCCCAGCTCGTCGTCGGGAGCTGGACCGGGTTCGACGACCGCCGGATCACCTACCCCTCGACGGCCATCGGCCAGGGCGGCCGGACCGGGCTCATGAACGTGGGCGCGTTCCTCGCCGGCCTCCAGGAGGGCCCCGAGAGCGTCCGGCTCGACACGGACGTCGAGTTCGAGCGGCCGGAGGACTACCAGCCGCCCACGCGCCGCAGCCGGATCGGCGACGCGGGCAACTACTGGCCCACCGACGGCCGCCGCGCGCGGTCGCGCTCGGGCGGCAACGGCCAGAACCAGGAGGCCGACCGCCCGGCGCGGGAGATCCTCGACCGGATCCGCGAGCAGAACGGCGCCGCCGAGCCCGAGGCCCAGCGGAGCGGCTCCGGCGGCCGGATCGGATGGTAGGAGAGGGCAAGGGGCACGAGGGAAGGGGCACGAGGCCCCTCCCCGCCCCGTGCCCCCTGCCCCTTCCCCCTTGCCCTTGACCATCCTCCACTGCGCCGACGTCCACCTCGGGTACGAGACGCACGGGCGGCTGGACCCGGCGACGGGCCTGAACAGCCGGCTCCTCGACTTCCGCCGGTCGTTCGACGCCGTCGCCGCCCGGGCCGTGGCCGAGGACGTGGACCTGTTCCTGTTCGCCGGCGACGCCTACCGCACCGCGGACCCGACGCCGACGCAGCAGAAGCAGTTTGCCGAGGCGCTCCAGCCCGTCGCCGAGGCCGGCATCCCGATCGCCATGATCGTGGGCAACCACGACCACCCGGTCAGCTTCGGGAAGGCGTCGTCGGTCGACATCTTCGAGGTGCTGGGCGGGGACGTCGAGGTCTTCTCCGTCCCCACGTTCCGGGCCGAGGGGCACGAGGGCGGGCCGATCCAGACGAAGAGCGGACCGCTCCAGCTCGTGGCGCTCCCGTGGCCCATCCGGTCGAAGATCCTCGCGCGCGACGAGTACCGGGGGAAGACGCCCCACGAGGTCCGCCAGTTCGTCGAGGACTACTACGCCGGGTTCGTGCAAACATGCGCGGCCGAGGCCGACCCGGGCACGCCGCTCGTCGTCTGCGCCCACCTCACGGTCCAGGGCGCGGAGCTGAGCGGGAGCGAGCGGGCCAGCCTCATCGCCCACGAGCCGACGTTCACCGTCGGCCAGCTGGCGGCGCCCGGCGTCGACTACGTGGCGCTCGGGCACATCCACCGGTTCCAGGACCGGAACCGCGAGGCGTTCGAGCGAGGCGAGGGGCCGCCCGTCGTCTACGCGTCGTCGATCGAGCGGATCTCGTTCAAGGAGCACGACGCCGACAAGGGGTTCGTCCTGGTGGAGATCGACGCCGCGGGCGAGCCCGGCCGGCGGACGACGTACGAGTTCGTCCCGACGCCGGCGCGCCGGTTCGTCCCGGTCTCGGTCGACGCGACGGCGGCCGAGGACCCGACGGCGGCCGTCCTCGCGGAGATCGCCCGGCACGACGTGGCCGACGCCGTCGTCCGCGTCCGCTACCGGACGGGCGAGGAGCAGCCGGCCGTGGACGTCGGCGCCGTCCGCGCCGCGCTCGCGGGGGCCCACGCCGTCGCCGCCGTCGAGCGCGAGGCCGACCCCGTCGAGCGCCGCCAGCGGACGGTCGTGCGGACGGACACGTCGCTGAAGGAGGCCGTCGAGCGGTACGTGGACCAGCACGAGACGCTGGCGAAGGTCAAGGACAACCTCGTCGCGGCAGCTCTCGAGATCGAGCGCGAGCTCGACACGGGGGCGTAGGGCTGGCAGTCGCGCCGGGCGGGGCCCGGGGGGCCTACGCCTCCGCGAGGAGCCGGGCGGCGAGCCGGTGCGGCGCCCGGTCCGCCGGGTCGAGCGCGGCCACGGCCTCC
>CAZDFV010000351.1:0-3404 GCA_964504495.1 uncultured Rhodothermales bacterium | reverse complement strand
TCGCACCCCTGATCATGCGCCACCCCATCCTCCTCGGCCTCGCCGTCGCCTCCGGCCTCGGTCTCGCCGCGCTCGGGGCCCGCCGCCTCGCCGCCGACCGCGCGGCCGGCGCCCTCGAAATCCGCCTCCTCCTGCCCGACGGCCCCGCCCGGACGTTTTCCGAGGCGGACCTCGACGGGCTCCCGGAGCCCGCCCGGCGCTACCTCCGCCACGCCATCGCGCCCGGGACGCCCCTCGCGCCCGCGTGCCGGCTGGAGATGACGGGCACGATGCGCCCGGCCCCCGACGCCCCGCCCACCGACCTCGCGGCCGTCGAGACGCTCGCGCCCCGGACCGGCTTCGTCTGGACCGCGCGGGCCCGGATGAACGGGCTCCCCGTCCGCGTCCGAGACCACTACCACCGGGGCGAGGGCGGCGTCGGCGTGACCGCGCTCGGCGTCGTGCCGGTCCCCCTCGGCGGGGAGGACGAGGACGTGGCGCGGTCGTCGCGGGGCCGCCTCGTCGGCGAGGCCGTGTGGTGCCCGACGGCGCTCGTCCACCCGGGCGTGGCGTGGGAGGCCGCGGGCGACGACCGGGCCCGGTTCACCGTCGCCGTCGACGGGGACCCCATCGCCGTCACGCTCCGCGTCGACGAGCGCGGGGCGCTCCGGGAGGTCACGCTCGACCGCTGGGGCGACCCGGACGGCGGGGCCGCCCGCCTCCACCCCTACGGGTTCCGCGTGGAGGCCGAGGGCACGTTCGACGGCGTCACGATCCCGACCCGGATCACGGGCGGCTGGGGCTACGGGGCCGACGGCTACGACCCCGCCCGCGCCGCCTCCTTCACCGTCCACCGCGCGGCGCTCGCCGCCCCCGACCGATGACCGCCCCGTCCGCTTCCGCCTGGGTCCGGCGGCGCCCGGCCGCCGCGTTCTTCGCCTTGACCTACGCCATCTCGTGGGGCCTGTGGCTCCCGCTCGTGCTCGGGTACGGCGGCCCGCTCCGGCCCGTCCTGTTCACGGCCGGCGTGTTCGGGCCCGCGCTCGCCGGGGCGCTGGCGACGCGGCTGATGGGCCGGAGCGTGCGAACGTGGCTCCGTGAGGTCGTCCGCTGGCGGGTGCCGGCGCGGTGGTGGGCCGCCGCGCTGCTCCTCCCGGTCGCGCTCACGCTCGCCGCCAGCGCGGCGTACGCGCTCGCCGGGCCGGGCGTCGACTGGGGGCTGCTGCCGGGCCGCCTCGCGGCCTACGTCCCGGCCCTCGTTGCGGCGTGCGTGCTCGGGGGCGGGCAGGAGGAGTTCGGGTGGCGGGGGTTCGCGCTGGGCCACCTCGAACGCCGATGGGGCCCCGTCCGCGGGACGCTGATCCTGGGCGTGGCGTGGGCGCTCTGGCACCTCCCCGGGGTCGCCGCGACCGCCGACCTCCGGCACGGGCTCGACGCGGCCGCGTTCCTCCCCGTCCTCGGGCTGACGGTCCTGAGCGTGGTCGGGTACGCGTTCCTCCTGACGTGGGTGATGAACCGGACGGGCAGCGTGCTCGTGGCCGTCCTCCTCCACGGCGGGTTCAACACGGCCAACGGGGCGCTGGTGCCGCTCCCCGAGGCGGCCGTCGAGGGCGACGCCTACGCCGCGCTCTCGGTGGCGGTGCTCGCCGTGCTGGCGGTCGCCGTCGGCGCCGTCCTCGTGGCGACGCGGGGCCGGCTGGGCTACGACGCGGCCCCGCCGCCCGGCGGCGACGGAGCGGCAGGGGGTCCTGTCTTGAGGGCCGCCCCGCCCGCCCGCGCCGAGGGGCACTCCTCGTCCGCCCCGGGGCCGCGCGCGGCTCAGGCGGGCCGGGCCTAGCCCGACGTGCCGTCATGTCTACCCCGGTCTTCTGCTGGCGCGACCCCGTCCTCGTCCTGGGCGTGCTGGCGTCGCTCCTCGCCGGCGTCGCGAGCGCGCAGCCCCCGCCGTCCGCAGAGGCCGCCCGGTTTGCGCGCGAGACGCTCCCTGCCCTCGCCGACTCGTTCGGCGTCCCCGGCGCCGTCCTCGCCGTCGTCGGGCCGGAGGGCCCGGTCGCGCTGGCGGGCTACGGCGTCGCCGACGTGCGGACGGGCGCGCCGGCCGACCCGGAGCGGACGCTGTTCCGGGTCGCCTCGGTCTCGAAGCCGGTCACGGCCACGGCCGTCCTCGCGCTCGCCGAGCGGGGCGCGCTCGACCTGGGCGCCGACGTGAACGGCCCGCTCCGCGGCCTCCGCGTGCCCGACGCCTTCGGCGCGCCGGTCACGCCGCACGACCTCCTCACGCACACGGCCGGGCTCGACGAGCGGATCTTCGGCGGCGGCTCGCCGACCGCGGCCCCGGACCTCCAGGGCTACCTCGCGGCCACGCTCCCCGACCGGGTGGACCCGCCGGGCCGGCTCCACGCTTATTCGAACCACGGGTACGGCCTGCTCGGCGCGCTCGTCGAGGACGCGACCAGCCGGCCCTTCCCCGAGGCCATGGACGCGCTCGTCCTCGGCCCGCTGGGGATGGCGTCGTCGACGTTCGCGCAGCCGCCGCCCGACGGGCTCCGCCAGCGGCTGGCGGCGGGCCACGCCTGCCCGGACGGCCGTGCGTCGTGCCGGCCGCTCCCGTACGACTACGTCGCCTTCGGGCCGGCCGGGGCGCTCCAGACGACGGCCGCCGACCTCGGCCGGTTCGTGGCATTCCACCTCGCGGGGGGCGACGGACCGCTCGCCGACTCGGCGCGGCGGCGGATGCAGCGGGCGCAGTGGCGGCCGCACCCGGCCCTCGGCGGGATGGCGTACGGATGGCACCGGGGGCTCCTCGGGCGCTACGACGTGCTCCGCCACGCCGGCGGGTGGGCGGGCTGGTCGGCCCAAGCGGTCGTGGTGCCGGGTGCGAACGTCGGCTACGCCGTCGCTGTCAACGCCGACGACCGGGGGCTCCTCGAGGCGCTGGCGGAGCGGTTCGCCGCCGACGTCCTCGGCGGGCCGTACGCCCCCGCGCCCGTGCCCGACGGCGACCTCGCCCGCTACGAGGGGACGTACCGCATCGCCCGCCACGTCCACCACGGTGCCGACCGGGTGGCGATCCTCGCCGGCTTCCCGATGCCCGACCTCCGCGTCGTGGCCGAGGGCGACACCGCGCTCGCGCTCTGGGCGGGGCCGTCGGTGCGGCGCGCGATCCCGGTGGGGGACGGCGCCTTCGTGGTGCCGGGCCTCGACCCCCGGCGCTACGCGTTCGTCCGCGACGCCGACGGCCGCCTCGTGCTCCACGGCGACTACGCCTCGCTGGAGCGGGTACCGTGGTGGGCCACACAGCGGTCGGCGTTCGGGGCGCTGGGGGCGGGCGCCCTCGTGCTCGTCGCGACGGTCCTCGCGGCGCTCGTCCGGCGCCTCCGCCGTCGGGACGCGCCGCCCGCCCTCCGGCACGGCCGCGTGCTGGC
>CAZDFV010000350.1:0-3405 GCA_964504495.1 uncultured Rhodothermales bacterium | reverse complement strand
CGACCAGATCGGCCGGGCCGTCGAGCAGGCCGAGGGCGGGGGCTGGCAGGGCGCGGCCCGGTCCGGCCTGGAGGCCGCCCAGACGGGCCGCGACGCGGTTGGGGAGGCCTCGGAGGCCCTTCGGGGGGTGGCCGAGGATGCCAGCTCCGCCACCGGGGCCCTCCGCGACAGCCTCCGCCGCGCCGTCGACGACGCCGCGCTCGGGCTCACGAACGCGGGCCGGGACGTGCAGAACGCGCTCGTCGAGGGCGGGACGTGACCGGCTCGGTGCCCCCGCTCCTCCTGGCGCTCCTCCTCGCCGCCTGCGGCGAGACCCCACCCCCCGTTCACGTGGCCGACTCCCCCTCCAACGCCGCCCCCACCCACACGGTCCGCGTCGGGCGGCTCACCGTCGAGCTCCCGGAGTCGGCCGTGCTCGACCCGGCCATCACCGGCGGCACGCACGACTGGACGCCGATCCGGGAGGAGCCCTGGCCTGCCGATCTCGCCCGCTCCGGCGACGCGCGGGACGAGGCGCGCGCCGGCGCCTGGGGCCGGCTGGCGGAGGCGGCGCGCGCCGGGCTCGAGCGCGAGCGCCGCGGCGCCCGGAACCGGGGCCGCGACCCCGACGCCCTCCAGCTCGACGACCGCCCGGTCTCGGTCGACGGGGCCGAGTGGGCCCGGGCCCTGACGTGGCCCAGCCACAACGGGACCGACGTGTCCGTCGTCGTCGCCGCCGACGCCGGGCCAGTGTGGCTCGTCGTCGAGAAGACCGTGAGCGCGCCGAAGCTCCCCGAGTCGCTCGACCTGTTCGCGACCGCGCTCGGGGCCTACGTCCCGGCCGGGGCGCCGGGGTACCCCACCGACGGGTGGCTCTTTTTCCGGCACGGCGCGATCGCGCGCGGCCCGTCCGGGCTCGAGGTCGCCGCGGCGACGTTCGACGGGCCGGCGCCGTTCGAGGACCTGCTCGTGGGGATGCAGACGCGGCTCGTGCCGCACCGGGGCCCGGCCCTCGTCGAGCGGTTCCGCCAGGCGGAGCGGGCCGGGCTCGGGCGGCTCCTCGGGCCGGTCCTCCCCCGGGGGCTCGACGCCGACCTCCGCGAGGTCCGCGCCGGGCCCCGCCCCGCCGGCGCCCTCGACGGCGAGGAGGTCGTGGTCGAGGTCCGCAGCACGCAGCGCGAGGGGGCGGGGCGGTCCACGACGAGCGTGGTCGAGCTGGAGTGGGAGCACCTCGGGACGCCCCAGGACGGCCGCGACCCGGACGTCACGGTCAAGGCCTCGACCCCGCCCGGCCCGCCCCTCACGCCTCAGGACGAGGCCCGGGTGCTCGCCGCCTGGGACGCCATCCTGTCCTCGCTCCGCCTGCTCCCCCCCGCCCCGTGACATGAGCGCGCCGGACCGCACCATCGACCTGGGCTGGCGGGACCTCTTCGCGGAGATCCGCCCGGTCCCCACCGACGCCGCCGTCACGGTCCGCGTCGAGCGCGCGGTGATCCCGATCATCTTCGTCCCCGGCATCATGGGCAGCCGCCTCAAGCGGATGCGGCCTGGCCCGACGCCGTCGTCGCAGGCGCTCACGATCGCCTGGGAGCCCGAATTGCTCCTCGGGTTCAAGCTGCGGACGGCGCGGCGGCTCGGCTGGCTCGTGCGCAACTTCGTGCTGGCCGACGCCGAGTCGCGCAAGGCCCAGCTGATCGGGACCCGGTTCGACGAGGGCTACCTGGAGGTCGTCGGCCGGACGCCCGAGGGAACGGTCGACGAGGGCGACCGCGAGCACGCGGGCGAGACCGCGGACGTCCCCGGCGCCTACGAGCGCGGCTGGGTGGGCGTGTCGATGGAGTCCTACGGGCCGATTCTGCGGCACTTGAGCACGCTCGAGTGGTCGGAGCCCGTCCGTCACTGCTTCGACCTGCCCGTCCACGCGTTCGGCTACAACTGGTCGCAGTCGAACATCACCTCGGGCGAGCAGCTCGTCGACTACGCCGACCGCGTGGTCCGCCTCTACGCCGAGGCCGGGCGCGAGTGCGAGCACGTGATCCTGGTGACCCACTCGATGGGCGGTCTCGTGGCGCGGGCGGCCTGCCAGCAGCTCGAGCGGGACCGGCCCGACCTCGTGCTCGGCGTGGTCCACGGCGTCCAGCCGGCCTCGGGCGCGCCCAACGCCTACTGGCGGATGAAGGGGGGCTTCGCCGAGTACGTGATCTCGCAGGCGCTCGGCAAGAACGCCGCCGAGGTGACGCCCCTGCTCGGCAACATGCCCGGCGGGCTCCAGCTCCTCCCGAACAAGCGGTACCGCGCGCTCTACGGCGGCCAGGAGAGCCCGTTCTGGTTCCGCTACCCCGAGCCCACCCTCGACCCCGACCAGACGCGCGAGGTCCTCCGCCCCGAGACCGGCGACCCCTACCAGGAGATCTACCGTGAGCGGGACAAGTTCTACCGGCTCTGCGACGACCGGCTCCTCGACCCCGGCGGGTTCCTCTCGCTCGACCCGACCCAGGCCGGCGACCCGTGGTCGCTCTACGTCAGCTACATCGACGAGGCCGAGACCTACCACGACCTCCTCCAGGACTACGCCCACCCCGACACCGTCCAGTTCTACTCCGACGGGATCGAGACGCAGGCCACCATCGAGTTCGAGCGCGAGCAGGACGAGGACTGGGCCGAGCCGTCGACGGGGCTCCGTAGGGTCGGCGAGCGCGTGGTCGAGCGCGTACGGCACCCGATCGCGGGGACCTATGAGGACGCTGCGAACACGCGCGGATTCCAGGTCCGAGTGACCTGGAACGGCCTGCCCGTCGACGACGCGATGGCTTGGCAGCCGGACGAGAGCTGGCTCGACGTGGCCCCGGGCACCTACCACGAGGCCGTCTACGTGATGACGCTCCAACCCCCCGACGACGGGCTCGGCGACGGGACGGTCCCCCAGACGTCGGGCCGGGCGCTCGAGCTCGGCGACGGCCGGACGGTGCGGATCGGGTCGGAGGGGGACGCCGGGCCGGGTCACGAGCCCGCCTACAAGGACAGCACGGCCCAGCACGTGACGGCCATGGCGATCGAGAACCTGTGCCTCGGCGTGATCCGCCGGGAGACGGGCGGTGACTGAGCCCGGCTCGCCGCCGTCCGGGTCTCGGCCCGACGTGGTCGAGGAGCACGCCGAGGAGGCCGCGTTCCTCGTGCTCCAGCGACAGCACCTCGACCGGACCGGCCAGGCGACGTGGGCGCGGCTGGAGGCCATCGAGGACCGGCTCGACGCCCACCTCGACGGGCTCCTCGTTGCCGGCGACCTCGGGCGGCGGTGGCTCGGCGCGCTCCCGGCGTGGGGCGGGGCGGCGGCGTACCTGGGCCTCCGCCTGGCTGCCGGCGACGGCCCGGACGCGGCCCTCGCTCGCGTAGACCCCGCCTGGGACGCCCCGGACGAGGCGGCCG
>CAZDFV010000349.1:0-3408 GCA_964504495.1 uncultured Rhodothermales bacterium | reverse complement strand
CGGACGTGGGTCTCGGCCGCCGCCACAGCCGTCGAGGTCCTCGGCCAGTCGGCCGAGCACGTCGTCACGCTCGCCGCCGCCCAGCCGGGCCCGTCGGCGGCCCGCGACCTCGGCGGGCTCGTCGGCGCCCGGCTTCAGGCCCACCGCGACGCCGTCCTCGCCGACGTCGTCCGGCTTGTGGACTAAGGCCGAGCCGCGAGAGCAGGGGGGGATGCGTGATCCGTGACCCTCCGTAGGGGCCCTCACGCACCACGTATCACGCATCCGAACCCCATGCCCCTCTCCGAACAAGAGCAGATCCGCCGCGCCCACCGCGACGCCCTCCGCGAGGCCGGCGTCGAGCCGTACCCGGCGGCCGAGTGGCCCGTCACGCACCGGGCGGCCGGCGTGCTGGCGGCCTTCGACGACGCGCGCCATCAGCCGGGCGACGACGGCGCGCCCGCGCCCGAGCCGTTCCGCGTGACCGTCGCCGGGCGGATGATGACCAAGCGGGTCATGGGCAAGGCCGCCTTTTTCCACCTCGCCGACGAGTCGGGCCCGGTCCAGATCTACCTCCGGCGCGACAATCTGCCGGAGGGGTTCTACAACACGGTCTTCAAGAAGCTGCTCGACCCGGGCGACTGGCTGGGCGTCGAGGGCACCGTCTTCCGGACGCGGATGGGCGAGGTCTCGGTCGAGGCCGAGCGGCTCGTGCTCCTGTCGAAGTCGCTCCGCCCGCTCCCCGTCGAAAAGGAGGTGACCGACGAGGAGACGGGCGAGACGCGCCGGTTCAACGAGGTCTCCGACCCCGAGTTCAGGTACCGCCAGCGCTACGCCGACCTCGCCCTCCACCCGGAGGTCCGCGACGTGTTCAAGACGCGGCACCGGATCGTCCGCGTGCTCCAGCGGTTCCTCGACGACCGCGGCTACGTCGAGGTCGAGACGCCGGCGCTCCAGCCGCTCTACGGCGGCGCCGCGGCCCGGCCGTTCACGACGCACCACAACGCGCTCGACATGCCGCTCTTCCTGCGGATCGCGGACGAGCTCTACCTCAAGCGCCTGCTCGTGGGCGGGTTCGAGGGCGTCTACGAGATTGCCAAGGACTTCCGGAACGAGGGGCTCTCGCGGTTCCACAACCCGGAGTTCACGATGCTCGAGCTCTACGTCGCCTTCCGGGACTACGACTGGATGATGCGGCTCGTGGAGGAGATGCTCGAGGCCGTCGCCCGGGAGGTCCACGGCACGGCGGAGGTGCCCTGGAACGGGCAGACGCTGAGCTTCGCGGCCCCCTTCCGGCGCGTCCCCATCTTCGACGCGATTGCCGAGGCGACCGGGCACCGGCTCTACCGCGACGGGGCCGTGGCGCCGCGCGACGAGATCGCCGCCGCCGCCCGCGACCTCGGGATCGACGTGGACGACGCGATGGGCGTGGGCAAGCTGATCGACGAGATCTTTGGCGAGGCCGTCGAGCCCGACCTCGTCCAGCCGACGTTCGTGACGGACTACCCCGTCGAGCTCTCGCCGCTCGCCAAGCGGCACCGCCAGCACTCCGGGCTCGTCGAGCGGTTCGAGCTGATCGCGGGCGGGAAGGAGCTGTGCAACGCCTTCAGCGAGCTGAACGACCCGGCCGAGCAGCGGGCCCGGTTCGAGGCCCAGGCCCGGCTCGCCGTCGCGGGCGACGAGGAGGCCACGCGCGAGGTCGACGAGGACTTTCTCCGGGCGCTCGAGTACGGGATGCCGCCGGCGGCCGGGCTCGGCGTCGGCATCGACCGGCTAGCGATGGTGATGACCGACCAGCCCTCGATCCGCGACGTTCTTCTGTTCCCGTTGCTGCGCCCAGAGACCACTGTCGGAGAGACGGCTTCTCCCGAGGAGCAGGTGAGCGACAAGTACGAGATCGATCCGGAGGGAGAGCTGATCGCGGTGCTAGGGCGCCCATCCGGTGAAACGCATTTCATCCGGGAGGCGCTAGACCAACTTTCTCCCCTCACGCGACAGGTGATCCTCCTCCGCTACGACGCTGGTAAGGATTCAACAGAGATCGCCGAAGAGCTAGGACTAGAGTTAGGTCGGGTGAAAATGGTCCAGTACAGCGGGCTTCGCCAGTTGAATCGCCTTATGGAAGCAAAGGGATCTGTGCATACAGTTCCACCGCTGTCATCCTGAGCGGAGCGAAGGATCTCAGCGCGGTGGTTCAGTCGTAGGTGCCGGTGCCTACATTCTGGGAGTCCGGCGTCGAGATCCTTCGCTGGCGCTCAGGATGACAAGTGTGGTGGGTGTCATGAGAAAGAGCTACTGGGTCTACGTCCTCGCCAGCCGGTCGCGGGCGCTGTACGTCGGCGTGACGAACGACCTCGGGCGGCGGGTGGCAGAGCACCGGGCGGGGGAGGGCGGGGCGTTCACCCGGCGGTACAACGTCCACCGGCTCGTCTACGCCGAGGAGCACGCGGACGTGCGGGGCGCGATCCGCCGCGAGAAGCAGATCAAAGGCTGGAAGCGGGCGCGGAAGGTGGCCCTCGTTGAAGCGGAGAACGCGGACTGGCGGGACCTCGCAGCAGTGGAGGCGAGAGCGTAGGCGGGAGGCTGGCAGGGCGAACCGGCAGCGGGCGGCGGGAGAAGAACACACGGAGGGCGCCGCTGGCGGAGCGGCCGGGCGAACCCAGGCCGTGCGGCCGGCGTGAGGCGCGCCCACCCCGAGAGACCGCGTGACCCAGGCGACAGCGATGGACCGGCGGGACCGACCGCCAGCGGCCCGTGGCTGAGGCGGCCCCGCGTCCGGTCGGGTTCGGCGCCCTCCTCCGCACGAACGCCAACGTCCGCCGGCTGTGGGCGGGGACCGTCGTCTCGCTCTTTGGCGACTGGTTCAACACGCTCGCGCTCTACCGGCTCGCCCTCGACCTGACGGGGTCGGAGACGGCGCTCGGCGGCGTGTTCCTGACCAAGCTCCTCCCGCTCGCCCTCGCCTCGCCCGTCGCCGGCGTCCTGGCCGACCGGTTCGACCGGCGGCGGCTCATGATCGGGGCCGACCTCGTGCGCGCCGGGATCGTCCTCGGGTTCCTGTTCGTCCGCGACGCGGGCGACCTGTGGCTGCTCTACACGCTCGCCGCGGCCCAGATCGCCGTGAGCGCGGCGTTCACGCCGGCCAAGAACGCCGTGCTCCCGGCCATCACCCGGAAGGGCGAGCTGCTCACGGCCAACGCCCTCCTCTCGGCCACGTGGTCGGTCATGCTCGCCGTCGGGGCCGCGGCCGGCGGGGCCGCCGTGGACGCCTTCGGGACCGACGTGGTGTTCTGGCTCGACGCCGGGACGTACCTCGTGAGCGCCGTCTTCATCGCCCGCGTCCGCGTCCCGGCGCGCGTGGCGGAGGCGGCCGGCGGGCCCGGGCTCGGCGGGGCCGTCCGGGCCGGGGCCCGGCAGGTCGTCGAGGGC
>CAZDFV010000348.1:0-3416 GCA_964504495.1 uncultured Rhodothermales bacterium | reverse complement strand
ATTCGAACCCGTGTTACCGCCGTGAAAGGGCGGCGTCCTAAACCCCTAGACGAACCGGGCGGGGGCGCCGGGACGGCGGGGCCGTCGGCGCGGCGGCTCGCGAGCCGCGGGGAGACTAGTGGGAGTTGAACCCACGACCTCCAGGGCCACAACCTGGCGCTCTAACCAACTGAGCTATAGCCTCCGTGGACCGTGCGGGCACGGACGGAGAAACTACGCCGCGGCCCCTGTGGCGTCGAGGGCCGGCGGTTGAGAATGTGCAAAGCCCCCCGCCCCGCCGCTGGCGACGGGCGCCGCCAGCGGGCGGGCCGGCGGCGGGGCTACCGGATCAAGGCCACCTTCCCCACGAGCGTCCGGCCGTCCTCGCCGGAGACGGCCACGAGGTAGACGCCCGACGGGGCCGGCCGGCCGGCCCGGTCGCGGCCGTCCCACTGGAACGAGCCGCCGGCCACGCTCCCCGCCCACACCACGTCGCCCGCGACCGTCGTCACGCGGACGTCCGACTGGCCCGCCGAGAGCCCGGAGACGACGACGCCGGGGGCCTCGGCCGGCCGGAACGGGCTCGGCGCCACGACGAGGGCCTCGGACCCCGGCGTCGGGAGCGTCGCGTCGCCGGCCGTCGAGAACAGGCCCTCCTCGGTCACGAAGTAGACCCGGCCCGAGCGGGGGTCGACGGCGACGGAGAACACCTCGTCGGAGGGGAGCGGGCTCGTGTCGCTCGCGACGCGCCGGACGACGGCGTTCCCGGCCGCGTTGACGAGGTAGGCCCCGGTCGTCGTCGCCACCCAGACCTGGCCGGCCGGGTCCGCCTCGAGGTCGTTGACCTCGACGTCGCGGAGGAGGAAGTCCGTGCCGTCCTCGGTCCGGGCCCACTGCGGCTCGGCGAGGTCGGCGCTCCCCCCGAACGCCGAGCCCGGCGAGAACACGTAGGCGATGCCCCGGGCCGTCCCGACCCAGACCCGGCCCTCGCCGTCGACGACGACGTCGCGGACGTCCCCGTCGGGGAGCCCGCGGCCCCCCGACCCGGCCCCGACGAACCGGACGGCGGCGTCGTCGGCCGGGCTGGCGGGGTCGTCGCCCGTGTCCCAGGCGACGAGCCCGGCCCCGCGGAGGGCCAGCCACTTCTGCCCGAACGGGTCCACGGCGAGCCGGAGGTCCCCGATGTTCGGCGGCGTCGAGCCGCGGGGGAACGGGAGCCCGGCCCAGGCGCCGTCGGCGGCGAACAGGTGGAGCAGCCGGTCCGAGAGGTTCCCGACCCACCGGCGGTCGCCCTCGAAGGCCACGTCGTCGACGCGGACGAACCGGTCGTCCCCGCCGGCCCCGCCCAGCGACGAGTCCTCCTCGTCGTAGGTCGTCAGTGTCCCATCAGGCGAGACGACGGTGAGGCCGTCGCCCTCGGAGCCGGCGTAGAACGCCCCGTCCGGCCCGACGACGCCGCTGCGGAACGAGGCCCGGGCGATGTCGATCGTCGGGTCCGACGTGAGCCACGCCGTCCACGCCCCGTCCTCGAACCGGTTGATGGCCGAGGCCCCGCTCGCCTCGATCGGCCGCGTCGCCAGCCAGAGCACGCCGCCCGGCCCGACGTCGACGCGGGCGATGGCGTTCGTGGACGGGCCCGGCGGGGCGATGGGGTCGGGGGTGAACGGGTCCGGGCCGCTGGCGGCGGCGGGCGGCGGGAGCGGAATGAGCCCGAGCGCGCCGTCGCCGGCCCAGAGCGCCCCGCCCGGCCCGACGGCCAGGTCGCGGAGGGCCAGCGGCGTCTCGGACGTGTAGAACGCGACGGCCCCGTCCCGACCGACCCGGTAGACGGACCGGCGGGGGAGCCCGAGGAGCCGGCCGCCGTCGGCGACGAGCGTCGTGACCGGCCGGCCCGTGCCCTGGACGCGAGTCCACACCCCGTCGCCGCTCCGGCGGCGGATCTCGCTGTCGGTCCCGGCGAAGACGTCCCCGTCAAAGCGGGCGAGGCTCAGAGCCTCGCCGTCGACCCCGTCCGCTCGCGCCCAGGCCGACGGCGTCTGGAGTCCGCCCCCGGCCCGCGCAGCGGCGTAGACGCCCTGCGCCGTCGCCACCCACAGCCCCGGCCGGCCGTCGGGGAGCGGGGCCGCCAGCACGTCGTTGACGGCCGTCCCCGGGGCGAGGTCCCCGATCCGGGCGTACGCGTCGCGGACCTCGCCGCGCGCCGCGTCGAACACGACGACGCCGAAGTCGGTCGAGAGGTAGAGGCTGTCGCCGCTCACCCGGATCCGCCGGACCCCGCGCGACGGGTACTGGTCGGCCCGGACGAGGCCGTAGAACGGCGTGACCGTCTGGGCCTCGGGGTCGAGCCGCTCGACGAGGCCGTCCCCGTAGCCGAGCCAGAGCGCCCCGCGCGCCGCGTCGTAGGCCAGCGCCCCGAGCCGGCCGCCGCGGAGCCCGTCGACCGGCGTGACCGTGACGAGCTCGCCGTCGGGGACGCCGTAGAAGAAGACGCCGGCGTCGGTCCCCGCCCACAGCCCGTCGGGGGCGGCCGCGACGGCGACGACCTCGTTGAAGGCCGGGAACGCACGCCAGTCGGCCGACTGGGCGAGGGCGGCCGGGGCCGCGAGGAGGACGGCGCCGACGAGACGCGCGAGGGCGGGGAGCCGCATGGCGGAGCGGGAGGGTGCGGCGTATCGGTCGGCGAGCGTCTCGGGGGGCTGGCGGTCGGGGAGAACGGACCGGCGGCGGGGCGCGTGCGCGGCGGCGGTCGTCAGGAGAGGGCAGCGAGGCGGGCCTGGAGGTTCACCATCTCGACGGCGGCGGCGGCGGCCTCGGCCCCCTTGTTGCCGGCCTTCGTCCCGGCCCGCTCCCACGCCTGCTCCAACGTGTCGACCGTGAGGACGCCGAACAGGACCGGCACGCCGGTGTCCTGGGCCGCGCGCGCGCACCCGCTCGCCACGCCCGACGCCACGTAGTCGAAGTGGGCCGTGGCCCCGCGGATCACGGCGCCGAGGCAGACCACGGCCCCGTAGCGGCCCGAGCCCGCGAGCGTCTGGGCCACGAGCGGGACCTCGAACGCGCCCGGGCACCACGCCACGTCGACGGCGTCGGGGTCGGCCCCGTGGCGGGCGAGGGCGTCGAGCGCGCCGTCGAGGAGGCGCCGCGTGATGGCCTCGTTGAAGCGGCTGGCGACGACGGCGTACCGGGTCTCGGGGGGGGAGACGAGGGCGCCTTCGAGCGTGTTCGGCATGGGCGGGGCGGGCGGCCCGGAAGGTAACGACCGCGCCCGGCCGCGCCGGTCCCTCGGGTGTGTCCCCCCGGCTGGCGGTCCGCCTCCGCCAGCGGGACGAGGCCCGCCCGCCTCCGGTCCCGGGCGCCCTCGCGTGGACCTGCCCCCGCCCGAGGGTCGGCCGCCAGGCGGGGGTCGGGCCAGACGACCGGGTCGGTGGCGGCGGGGG
>CAZDFV010000347.1:0-3436 GCA_964504495.1 uncultured Rhodothermales bacterium | reverse complement strand
CCCGCCGGGCCGCGCCGGCGCGGCCGGCGCCCGCAGCCGCCCGTCCCCCCTCCCTGCCTCGACCGGCGTGCCCGCGCCGCCCGACCCGACCCCGTGCTCAACCCGTTCTCGGTAGACGTCGCGATCGACCTCGGCACTGCCAACACCCTCATCCACGTCCGCGACAAGGGGATCGTCCTCAACGAGCCCTCGATCGTGGCGATGGACCGGCGGGCCGGCAAGCCCGTCGCCATCGGCCAGGAGGCGCTCCTGATGCACGAGCGGACGCACAAGGACATCGAGACGATCCGCCCGCTCAACGACGGCGTCATCGCCGACTTCTCCGTCGCCGACGCGCTCATCCGGGGGTTCATCAAGCGGGTCAAGCCCGGGTGGCTGACCTCGATCGGGCGGATGGTCATCTGCGTCCCGTCCGGGATCACCGAGGTCGAGCGCCGGGCCGTCCGCGACGCGGCCCAGAACGCCGGGGCCCGCCAGGTCATGCTCATCGACGAGCCGATGGCGGCGGCGATCGGGATCGGCCTCCACGTCCAGGAGCCGGTCGGGAACATGATCGTCGACATCGGCGGCGGGACGACCGAGATCGCGGTCATCGCCCTGAACGGGATCGTCGTCGACGAGTCGATCCGGATCGGGGGGAACGAGCTCGACCAGGCGGTGATGCAGTACTTCAAGAAGCACCACAACCTCCTCATCGGGAGCCGGACCGGCGAGCGGATCAAGTGCGAGATCGGGAGCGCGCAGAAGCTCGACCCCGAGCTCGAGCTCTCGGTCAAGGGCCGGGACCTCGTGACGGGCGTGCCCAAGGTCCGCGTCGTGTCGTCGGAGGACGTCCGCGAGGCGCTCCGGCCGTCGGTCAACCAGATCGCGAGCGCCGTCGTCCGAGCGCTCGAGCGGACCCCGCCGGAGCTCGGCGGCGACGTCCTCGAGCGCGGGATCATGCTCACGGGCGGGGGCGCGCTCCTCCACGGGCTCGACGAGTACCTCCGCGAGCGGACCGAGCTCCCCGTCTTCACGGCCGACGACCCGCTCACGGCCGTCGTCCGCGGGACGGGCCAGGTCCTGGAGGACATCGACGCCCACATGCCGGTGCTCTCGCCGAACTAGCGCGCGGCGGCTGGCGGCCGCGCCGGGCGGGCCTCCGGGGCGCGAACCTCCGGGGCGCGGTCGGAGTAGGCCGGCCGGCCCCACCCCCAGCCCCCCGCATGGCCCTTGCCCAGCAGGTCTGGGCGCGCTCGCGCGACTACGTCGTGTTCGGCGCGCTCCTCCTCACCGCCCTCGCCATCTTCGTGAGCCGGAACGGGCCGGCCCTCCGCGCCGCCCGGGCCGCCAGCCTGGCGGTGACGGCCCCGGCCGAGGGCCTGTTCGAGCGGTCGGCCCAGTTCCGCCGGTCGCTCGAGGAGAACGAGCGGCTCCGCGAGGAGACCGCCGAGCTCTCGGCCGAGGTCGCCCGGCTCCGCGAGGCGAGCGCCGAGAACGCCCAGCTCCGGTCGCTCCTCGGCTTCGAGGACACGACCGACGTCCGGCGCGTGGTCGGGCGCGTCGTGGCCAAGGACATCACGGAGCAGACGAACCTGCTCACGATCGACGTCGGGGAGCGGGACTCGGTCGCGGTCGGGATGCCGGTCATCAACGAGCGCGGCGTGGTGGGGAAGGTGGTCCTCACGAGCGACCGCTACGCGGTCGTCATGCCGCACCAGAACACGCAGTTCCGGGTGCCGGCCGTCGTCGAGGCCCTCGGGCGCGAGGGGATCGTCCGGTGGGAGGGGACGGCGTTCGACCGGCTGACGATGGAGTACGTGGTGAAGACGGAGCCGGTCGAGCCGGGGATGCTCATCACGACGAGCCCGTTCTCGGGCGTCTTCCCCGCCGGGATCCCGATCGGCCGCGTCGACACGGCGTACGCGGCGGCCGGGCGGAACGACTACCTCATCCACGTCGACCCGGCCGCGCCGATCTCGGAGGTCGGGTTCGTCTACGTCCTCCTCGCCCGGCCGGACCCGGAGCAGGCCATCCTCGAGGCGGCCGCCCGCGACTCGCTGGGGATCGAGCAGGCCCAGGCCGCCCTCGAGGCCCGGCTCGAGGCCACGCTCAACGGCGGGCCGGAGTAGCCGCCGCGCGGCTCAGGCGCGGCCCCCACGCGGCTCAGGCGCGGGGGAGCGAGAGAGTGAACGTCGAGCCGACGCCCTTCGCGCTCTGGGCGTCGAGCCGCCCGCCCATCTGGGCCGCCAGCCGGCTGGCGATCGCCAGGCCCAGGCCGGTCCCCCCGAACGCGCGGTTGACGCGGTCGTCCTCCTGGACGAACGGCTCGAACACGGCGTCGAGCACGTCGGCCGCGATCCCGACGCCGGTGTCCTCCACGTCGAGCCGGACGGCCCCGCCGTCCTCAGCGAGCCGGACGGTCACGGCCCCCTCGCTTGTGAACCGGGCGGCGTTCGAGACCACCTGGTCCACGACCTGCTCGACGCGGGCCGGGTCCCCGACGACGAGGGCCGGGCTGACCGGGGCGTCGACGCGGACGGCCACGCCCCTGCCCTCCAGGTCCGGCGCGTAGCGGGCGACGACGGACCGGACGACGGCGCCGAGCTCGAGCGGGACGCTCTGGAGGTCGAGGGCGTCGGTCTCCAGGCGCGAGAGGTCGAGGAGGTCGTCGACGAGCCGGAGCGCCTTGCCGGCCGCGTCCCGGATGGCCCCGGCGAACTCAGGGATCTCGGGCGGGGCGGCCTCGAGGGCCTCGACCTCCTCGGCGAGCAGGCTGGCGAACCCGCGGATGGCGCCGAGCGGCGTGCGGAGCTCGTGGCTCATCGTGCGGAGGAAGGCCATTCGGGCCCCGGCCGCCCGCTCGGCCACGCGGCGGGCGCGGTCGAGGTGGGCCTCGGCCTCCTTCTGGGCCGTGACGTCGGCGAGGAGCCCGCTCGCGCCCGGCCGGCCGGCCGCGTCGACGCCCGGGGTGGCCCGCTCGCAGACCCACACGACCTCGCCGCCGTCGAGCCGGAGGCGGACGTCGACGCGCGACGGCTCGCCGGCCCGGAGCCGGGCGTCGTGGGCCCGGAACGCCTCGCGGTCCTCGCCGACGACGAGGCGGGCCCAGTCGGCGTCGCCGGCGAGGACGGCGTCGGGGTCGAGCCCGGTGAGCGCCTCGGCCTGGGCCGTCACGGAGGCGTACGAGCGCCGCCCGTCCGGTCCGTAGGTCGCGGTAAAGAGCGCGTCGTCGAGGTCGGCCACGGCCCGCTCGAACCGGGCCTCGGCCTCGGACCACGCCCAGAGCGTGCTGAACAGGGCCGCCAGCCGGGCGCCGCCCTCGCGCTCGGCCTCGGACCAGGGGGCCGCCCGGCCCAACGCGAACGCGCCCGGGACCGACGCGGCCACGGGCAGGACGAGGGCCTCCGCCGTCCCCAGAGCCCGGGCCGCGCGCTCGGAGACGTCGGCGGGGACC
>CAZDFV010000346.1:0-3463 GCA_964504495.1 uncultured Rhodothermales bacterium | reverse complement strand
CCGCGCGGGCGGCCCGCGCGGGCGGACGCGCCCCGCCAGCGGGTCAGGCCGGCGTGGCGGGCGACGACCGGAAGTAGAGGACGCCCGTGTAGACCGTCACGGCGGCCGTGGCGAGGAGGAACAGGAGCGGCGCCGGGCCGGCGAGCGCGGCGTACAGGAACCGGCCCAGCGCGCCGAGCGCGCCGTCGAGCCGGTGGGCGTGCGAGCCGGCGAGGAACACGAACGCCGTGATGAGGAACGTGAGCTGCCACGCCGTCTTCCACTTGGCCGCCGACGACGTCCGGAGCGGGCGGCCGCGGCGCTCGTAGACCACGCGGAGGACGGTGACCGCGAGGTCGCGGAGGGCGATGGCCCCGACGGCCGCCCACGGGAGCCACGCCCCGGCCGGCCGCGCGAGCCCCTCCCCGATCGGCGTCAGGAACGGGACGAGGCAGAAGGCGCCGAGGACGAGGACCTTGTCGGCGAGCGGGTCGAGGAACTGACCGAGCCGGGACGACACGCCGTACTCCCGCGCGAGCCTCCCGTCGAGCCAGTCGGTGATGGCGGCCAGGATGAACAGGGCGGCCCCCCCGAGCTGCCCCCAGAACGTCCCCGTCCACAGGAGGTAGAGGCACGCCGGGGCCGCGGCGATCCGGCCGACGGTGAGGGCGTTCGGGACGTGCTGCATCGCGGGCGGCGCGGGCGGCGAGCGGCGCCGTCCGGGCTCCGCGAAGATAGCCCGCCGCCCCGGGCCGCTGCGCCGAGTGGGCCGTCTGTGAAGAGACCGCGCGGCCGCCTGCCATAACGGCAATCGCGCCCGGCTGGCACGCCCGTTGTCCTCCCCGGTCACACTCCTAAGACCCCCGCCGAGGCTGACGCTCCGGCAGCCGGCCCGGATCCTCCCCCCCCACAGGGCGTAGCCCCACGCCGCCCCGAGCGTCGCCTCCTCTCCTTTTCGACAGACCCCTTCCAGCACTCCCCATGGGCAAGATCATCGGCATCGACCTCGGCACGACGAACTCCGTCGTCGCCGTCATGGAGGGCAACGAGCCCGTCGTCGTCCCCAACGCCGAGGGCGGGCGGACGACCCCGTCCGTCGTCGCCTTCAAGAAGGACGGCGAGCGGCTCGTCGGCGCGCCGGCCAAGCGCCAGGCCATCACGAACCCGCAGAACACGATCTTCTCGGCCAAGCGGTTCATGGGCCGCAAGCACGACGAGGTCGGCGAGGAGATGAAGACGGTCCCCTACACCGTCACGCGCGGCGACGGCGGCGTCGCCCGGATCGAGGTCGAGGCCGGCGGCGACACCAAGCTGTACACGCCGCAGGAGATCTCGGCGATGATCCTCGGCAAGCTCAAGCAGACGGCCGAGGACTACCTCGGCGAGCGCGTGACCGAGGCCGTCATCACGGTCCCGGCCTACTTCAACGACGCGCAGCGGAAGGCGACGAAGGAGGCCGGCCAGATCGCGGGCCTCGAGGTCAAGCGGATCCTCAACGAGCCGACCGCCGCCGCGCTGGCGTACGGGCTCGACAAGGACAAGGACGACGAGGTCGTCGCCGTCTACGACCTCGGCGGCGGGACCTACGACATCTCGATCCTCGAGCTCGGCGACGGCGTGTTCGAGGTGAAGTCGACGAACGGGGACACCCACCTCGGCGGCGACGACTTCGACCAGCGGCTCATCGACTTCATCGCCGACGAGTTCCAGCGCGAGGAGGGGATCGACCTCCGCGACGACCCGATGGCGCTCCAGCGGCTCAAGGAGGCCGCCGAGAAGGCCAAGATCGAGCTCTCGGCCGCGACCCAGACGACGGTCAACCTCCCGTTTATCACGGCCAGCCAGGAGGGCCCGAAGCACCTCACGCTCGACGTCACGCGGGCCAAGTTCGAGCAGCTCGTCGACGACCTCGTCGAGCGGACGATCCCGCCGATGCGGAAGGCGCTCGACGACGCCGGGATCAAAAAGGAGGACGTGGACGAGGTCATCCTCGTCGGCGGCTCGACGCGGATCCCGCGCGTCCAGGACGTCGTCAAGAACTTTTTCGGGAAGGCCCCGAACAAGTCGGTCAACCCGGACGAGGTCGTCGCCGTCGGCGCGGCCATCCAGGGCGGCGTCCTCTCGGGCGACGTCTCGGACGTCCTCCTCCTCGACGTCACGCCCCTGAACCTCGGGATCGAGACGCTCGGCGGCGTCATGACCACGCTCATCCCGGCCAACACGACGATCCCGACCCGGAAGTCGGAGACGTTCTCGACGGCGTCGGACAACCAGCCGTCCGTCGAGGTCCACGTCCTCCAGGGCGACCGCTCGATGGCCGTCGACAACCGGACGATCGGGCGGTTCCACCTCGACGGGATCCCGCCGGCCCCGCGCGGGATGCCCCAGGTCGAGGTCACGTTCGACATCGACGCCGACGGCATCCTCTCGGTCTCGGCCAAGGACAAGGCGACGGGCAAGGAGCAGTCGATCCGGATCGAGGCCTCGTCGGGCCTGAGCGACCAGGAGATCGAGGCCATGCGGAAGGCCGCCCGCGAGCACGCCGCCGAGGACGCTAAGCGGAAGGACTCGGTCGACAAGCTGAACCAGGCCGACAGCCTCGTCTTCTCGACCGAGAAGAACCTGGCCGAGTACGGCGACAAGCTCCCGGCCGAGAAGCGGGCCCAGATCGAGGGCGCGCTCGAGCGGCTCAAGGAGGTCCACAAAAACCAGGACCTCGGCGAGGTCGAGTCGGCCATCGAGCAGCTCAACGCCGCCTGGGCCGCCGCGTCGGAGGACCTCTACAAGGCGCAGCAGGCGGAGGCCGAGGCCGGCGGCGCCCAGGCCGCGGCCGACGCCCAGGCCGCCGGCGACGGCGCCCCGACCGGCGGGGCCGAGGACGCCGACTTCGAGGTCGTCGACGAGGGCGGCTCGAAGAGCTAGCCCCCGCTCCTCCCCCGCTGGCGGCGCCTGCCAGCCCGCGCCCCGGCTGCCCAGGCGGCCGGGGCGTTTTCGTTGGTAGGCCGGACGGCGCTCGGCCGCCCCGCCTCACGTAGCGGCGGACCCGGAGACCGGGCGGACCGTGACCCGCACGCGCGCCCCGTCAGCCCGGACCACGTCGAGCGTCCATGGGCCGGGGGCCGCGGGGTCTCGGGCGCCCTCGAGCGCCCACGCCCCGGCCTCGGACCGGACGGCGAACGGCCGGACGACGTGGTGCTCCCCGCCCTCGACGATCACGTCGAGCTCGTCGGTCCGCGGGTCGTACGTGAGGCCGACGAGCGGGGCCGCGCGGAAGACGGCGCCCTCGGCCTCGGGCGAGACGACCTCGACCGAGACCCCGTGCGGCGCCTCCGACGCCCGACGCGAAAGGGCGCCGAACAGGTCGCCCCAGTCGCCGCGGGGGACGGCGAGCGCCGGCGCGTCGGGCGGCCGGAGGAGCGGGCGGGCGCCGATCCGGAGCGTGAGGACCGGGCACGGGGCGTGCCGGACGACGCCCTCGGCGTCG
>CAZDFV010000345.1:0-3477 GCA_964504495.1 uncultured Rhodothermales bacterium | reverse complement strand
CCCGGCTGGCGGCCCCGGCGGAGGCCCGCCTCGACGTCGTCGACGCGCTCGGGCGAGCGGTGTGGTCGCGGCCGTGGGCCGAGGCTGCCGGGTCCGTCGAGGCCGTGCTCGACGCGGGTGCCCTCGCCCCCGGCGTCTACGTCTGCCGCCTCGCCGTCCGCCGGGGCGGGTCCGTCGGATCGCTCTCGCGGACGTTCGTCGTCGTCCGGTAAGTCCCGCTGGCGGCGGTCGCGGGCGGCCGGCCGTTTTCGCTCCGAACGCACCGCCAGCCGCCGGCGGCGCGCGGGAGCTTGTGGGTTTCGCCTCCCGGACCGATGCCCCACCTCCGCAACGTCGCCATCGTCGCCCACGTCGACCACGGCAAGACCACCCTCGTCGACTCGCTCCTGTGGCAGTCCGGGACGTTCCGCGACAACGAGGACGTGGCTGAGCGGGTCATGGACTCGATGGACCTCGAGCGCGAAAAGGGGATCACGATCATGGCGAAGAACACGGCCGTCCGCTACACGCCGTCGAGCGGGGACCTGGCCGGCGAGGAGGTCAAGATCAACATCGTCGACACGCCGGGCCACGCCGACTTCGGCGGCGAGGTCGAGCGGACGCTCCGCATGGTCGACGGGATCATGCTCCTCGTCGACGCCGCCGAGGGGCCGCTCCCCCAGACCCGGTTCGTCCTGAGCAAGGCGCTCGCCCTCGGGCTCGAGCCCATCGTCGTCATCAACAAGATCGACCGCGGCGACGCCCGCCCCGAGGAGGTCCTGAACGAGGTGTACGACCTCTTCATCGACCTCGACGCCGACGAGCACCAGATCGAGTTCCCGGTCGTCTACGCCGTCGCCCGCGACGGCCAGTGCACGACGGAGCTGGGGAGCGAGCTCACCGACCTCCGGCCGGTCTTCGACGCCATCGTCGACACCGTCCCGGCGCCCCAGGGCGACCCGGACGCCTCGCTTCAGGTGCTCGTCACCGACGTCAAGCCGGACAACTTCCTCGGGCCGATCGCGATTGGCCGCGTCGTCAACGGGACGCTCCGCCAGAAGCAGCGCGTCCTGATCTGCGGCCGCGAGGGGAAGCGCCAGCCGGCCCAGCTCACGCAGCTGTTCGTGAGCGAGGGGCTCGCGCGCGTCGAGACGGACGCCGCCCCGGCCGGCGAGATCATCCTGGCCGCCGGGCTCTCGGGCGTCGGCCTGGGCGAGTCGGTCGCCGACGCCGAGGACCCGAAGCCGCTGGCGGCCCTCTCGGTCGACGAGCCGACGCTGTCGATGGAGTTCCGGATCAACGACAGCCCGTTCGTCGGCCGCGACGGGAAGTACGTGACGTCCCGCAACCTCCGCGACCGGCTCCTCAAGGAGGGCGAGTCGAACCTCTCGCTCCGGATCGAGGAGACCGACTCGGCCGACACGTTCATCGTGTTCGGGCGGGGCGAGCTCCAAATGGCGATCCTCATCGAGCAGATGCGGCGCGAGGGCTACGAGTTCGCCGTCGGGATGCCGCAGGTGATCACGAAGGAGGTGAACGGGAAGCTCCACGAGCCCTACGAGCGCGCGACGATCGACGTGGCCGAGGAGTTCATGGGCGTCGTGATCGAGACGCTGGGGACGCGGCGCGGCCAGATGGTCGAGATGAAGAACAACGGCGGCGGGCGCGTCCGCCTCACGTTCGAGATCCCGGCGCGCGGGCTCATCGGCTACCGGACCGAGTTCCTGACGGACACGAAGGGGACCGGCCTCCTCACGCACATCTTCGACGGCTACCGCCCGTGGGCCGGGCCCATCACGCACCGCGCGACGGGCGCCATCGTCTCCGACCGGACGGGCTCGGTCACGGGCTACACCGTCGTCAACCTCCAGGAGCGGGGCCAGCTCTTCGTCGGCCCGCAGGACGCCGTGTACGGCGGGATGGTGGTCGGCGAGAACGCCCGCGACGAGGACATGGAGGTCAACCCGACCAAGGAGAAGAAGCTGACGAACATGCGCGCGGCGGGCTCGGACAACTTCGAAAAGCTGAACCCGCCCAAGCGGATGTCGCTGGAGGAGGCCATCGAGTTTATCCGCGAGGACGAGCTCATCGAGGTCACGCCGAACCACATGCGGCTGCGGAAGCGGCACCTCGACCCGCACGAGCGGAAGCGGGCGGCCCAGGCCCGCAAGCAGGAAGCCCAGGCAGGGTAGCCGGGCTGGCGGCGCGCGTCGCCCCCCGCCTGCGCGGGGGCAGGCAGCGGGACAGAACCGGCGGCCGTGGGGCAACGGGTGCGAACCGAGTGTGTCTCTCGTTCAGACGCTGCACCCGCGCTCGCCTTCATGTCCGCTTCACCGCTCGGCGCCGTCCGCGTCGCCCGCCCGTGCCCGGCCGATTGGGACGCCATGACCGGCGGCGACCGGGCCCGCCACTGCGCGCGCTGCCGGCTCACGGTCTACAACTTGTCCGAGATGACGGCCAACGAGGCGCTCGCCTTCGTCCGCGACGCCGAGGGGCGGACGTGCGTCCGGTTCTACCGGCGCGCCGACGGGACCGTCCTCACGCGCGACTGCTCCGCCCTCCGCCCGGCCCCGCCGACGCGGACCCAGAGGGCGCTGATGGCGGCGGCCCTCGCGGGCGCCCTCGCCGCGTCGACGGCGGCCGTCGACGCCGTCCGCACCGCCGCGGCCGACCTCAGAGGCTCCGGCGACGCCCCCGTCGTCTGGGACGACGCCATCCAGGGTGAACTGGTGTGGGAGGACCCCGCGCCCATCCCGCCGCCCCCTCCGCCGCCCGCGCCACCCCCGCCGCCGCCGCCCGGCTGGTGACGGCCGCCAGCGGGGCGGGGGACTCGGACGGGAACGGCCTCGGGCCGCGTTAGCTTCGGCACATGGGACCGCTCGACCTGCTCGCCCCGGAGCCCGCCCCGCGCTGGGGCCGCCCGCCGGAGCGGAACGCGTACGTCGAGCTCCACAACCTCATCGCCGCCGCCGCCTCGACCTCCGAGTTCGGGCCGGCCGACCGGGAGCGGATCGCGGAGCGCCACGGCGTGGACCTCCGGCGACGGTTCCTCGACGAGCGCGTGTCGCTCTACGAGCAGGTCCTCGCCGACCAGCTCGCGCGCGGCCGGTTCGACGACGAGGGCCGCGCCGCGCTCGCCCACCTCGCCCGGACGCTCGCGCTCTCGGCTGAGAGCCTCCGCCCGGCCCACCGGCGCGCGTTCGGGGCCGCCGTCGAGGAGGCCATCGCCGACGACGGCCTCGACGTCGAGGAGCGGCTCTTGCTCTACCGGCTCCAGCACACGCTCGGGCTCGACCCCCGGCTCGCGGACGGCGCGTACGACGTCTACGCCCGCGAGCGCCTCCTCCAGACGGTCGCCCGCGCCCTCCGCGACGGCGAGCTCTCGCCCGACGAGGCCGAGGCCGTTGAGGCCGTCCGCCGCGACCTCAGCGTCGACGTGCCGGACGCGCTCGCCGACCGGCTGGCGGGCGCGGCGGCGCGGTGGGGGGCCCGCCACGG
>CAZDFV010000344.1:0-3477 GCA_964504495.1 uncultured Rhodothermales bacterium | reverse complement strand
CCTCCGTCGTCAGGCGGAGGACGTAGACGCCCGGGGCGAACGCGCCCGCGTCGAGCGTCGCCGTCTGCGGCGCGCCCGAGACGACGCCGTCGGCGAGCACGGCCACGCGCCGGCCGAGGAGGTCGAACGCCTCCAGGCGGGCCGGGCCGGCCGCGCCCGTCTCGAACCGGACCGTCGCGGCCGACTGGATCGGGTTGGCGACGCTGATCGCCAGCCCGGCGGCCTCGGCGTCGCCCTCGTTCGACGTCGCCGCCGGGAGGAGCGCCGCGGTCCCGTCGGCGAACACGGCGAGGAGGCCGAAGCCCGGGGCCATGTCGCCTTGGCCCTCATCGTCGGGCGTGAGGAACCCGGAGGCCAGGACCGTCACAGCCGCACCGCCGGCCATCGAGAGGTCGGCCTCGAACGAGGCGACCGGGTCGGCGCCCACCGCCGCGTCGGCCGCCGTCACGTCAAGGACGTAGGAGGCCGGGGCCACCTCGATGTAGTCCGAGATGCCCGGGTACTCGATGTTGTCGAACAGGACCGTCCCGCCCGTGCGGACGTCGACGGCCGGGGCGTCCGGCGAGCCGTGGACGGCCCGGACGGCCACCATGTCACTCGCCATCGCCGACGTCATCGCCATGTCGTCGAGGAGGAGCGTGAACTCGTCGGCGTCGTCGTCCGAGTCGTCGTCCGGCGTGTCGTCGAGGACGCCGAGGGCGATGACCTGGTACGCCAGCGACGCGTCGAGCCCGCCGTCGACTGTGACCGAGAACACGGGGTCCGTGTTGTCCTCAGCGTCGGCAGCCGTGACGTCGATCGTGGCGGTCACGCCGGCCGGGAGGGCGATGAACGGGGTCGCCTCCCGGAAGGCGAGGTCGTTGATGGCCTGGATGCCGTTGACGTACACGTCGACCGTGTCGGCGTCCGTGTCGGGCGCGTTGTGGATGACCTGGACGTCGGCCGGGTCGGGGTTCGCGGCCCCCGGCGAGTCGAAGACGAGCCCTCCGAACAGGCCGATCCGGAACAGGCCCGTGGCCCCGTCGCGGAAGATCTGGCCCGGCGGGAAGGTCCGGTTCGGGCCGATGTCGGTGAACCCGAGGGCCTCGCCGTAGGCGAGGTCGTCGTCGTCAGCCGACACGATGCCGACGGCGTCGACGATCCCGGTCCAGGGGGCCGTCTCCGGCGTCCCGTCGTCGTCCGTGTCGAGGTCATCGTTGAGAGCACCGGAGAAGCCCTGGACGAGGAGGAGCGTCGAGGACTGCTGGTTCTCGAAGGCGATGTTTGTCTCGAAGTCGACCGCGCCGACGTTCTCGGTCTGGCCGAACACGAAGAGCCCGTCGTCCGGGATCGTCTGGCCGTCGAGGCTCGTGACGTTCTCGATCACGCCCTGGCCGTCATCACCGTCGCCAATGACGACGAACGAGTAGCCCTCAAGCGAGAGATCGGCCGGCCCGCGGAGCTCGACGTACTCATCAACGTCGCTGCCCGTCTGGTCGATCCGGGCCTCGTTGATGCGGACGGTCGGGAAGAGCTGCCCGCGGATGGCGCCCGCCGGGTTGTCGACGGTGTGGATGTTGACGTAGGCGAGCCCAGCCCGGATCGAGTCGGCCAGGCCTTCGGTGATCGTGAACGTGTTGCTCTCGGCCGCGAACGAGCCGCCGCGGTTGTCGGCGTCGAGCGCCGGGTCGAGCGCGACCTCGATGGGCCCGTTGGTACCGGCCGCGCCGCGGTGGATGTGGGCGCCGATCTCGGCGTTGAAGTCGCTGGCGAGGTTGTCGAACGAGCCGGACACGACGAGCTCGGTGCCGTTGATGGCGGCCGTGACCGACCCGTCACCGGAGACGTCGAGGGGCGGGACCTGATTCTCGCTGGCGAGCTCGGTGGTGTAGGTCTGGCCGGCCACCGGGGCGAGCCCGACGAGGAGCGCGGCGAGCGCGCAGAGGGGGTAGCGGAGGGGCATGGGTAGGGGGGGGATGGAGGGGGGACGGGCCCTCCCAACGGCGCGCTCTCGGACGCGGGTCCGCGAAAACGCGACCTCGACTCCGATTCCGGCGAGACCCGAGGGCGCCGCGCCCCGACCGGCCGCGGGCCCGGCCCAATTCTCTGCGGAGCCCGCGTCGCGGGGCATCCCCGCGCCGGACCGGCCGTTCCCGCCTGTAGCTTCCCGCGCCCCGCCCCGCCCGCATGGCCCGCCAGTTCGACGTCCCCGAGTTTTACCGGAGCCCGGTCGTGAGCCGCGTCAAGGCCGCCCGCCGGGCGGCCGACCCGCGCAAAAAGGACCTCTCGCCCAGCGTGCTCGACCTCGGGCCCCTCCGCGTGAAGCTGGCCCGGCACTTCGGGTTCTGCTTCGGGGTCGAGAACGCCATCGAGATCGCGTACACGGCGCTCGCCGAGCACCCCGAGACGGCCGCGGCCGGCCGGCTCTTCCTGCTCTCCGAGATGATCCACAACCCGCACGTCAACGAGGACCTCCAGGCGCGCGGCGTCCGGTTCCTGCGGACGACGGCGGGCGAGCCGCTCGTCCCGCTCGACGACTTGCGCGCGGGCGACCTCGTGATCGTCCCCGCGTTCGGGGCGCCGACCGAGGTGCTCGACCGGATCGAGGCCCAGGGCGCCGACGTGCGGACGTACGACACGACGTGCCCGTTCGTCGTGCGCGTGTGGAAGAAGGGGGCCCAGATCGGGCAGAAGGGGTACACCGTCGTCGTCCACGGGAAGCGGGAGCACGAGGAGACCCGGGCGACGGTCAGCCGGGCGGCCGCGAGCGCCCCGGTCGTCGTCGTCCGCGACCACGCCGAGGCCGAGCGGCTGGCGGCCGTGGTCGAGGGGCGCGAGGGCGCCGCCTTCTTCTGGCGCCACTTCGAGGGGATGACGTCGGACGGGTTCGCCCCGGACCGCGACCTCGCCCGGATCGGCGTCGTCAACCAGACGACGATGCTGGCGACGGAGACGGCGGCGATCGCCGAGCGGCTCCGCCAGGCCGCCGTCGCCCGCGACGGCGACGACCGGAACGTGGCCGACACCTCCGACACGCTGTGCTACGCGACGAAGGAGAACCAGGACGCGACCGAGGCCCTCATCGCCTCCGGCGCCGACCTCGCGATCGTCGTCGGGGGGTACAACTCGTCGAACACGAGCCACCTCGTCGAGCTGTGCGAGGAGGCCGGGCTCCCGACGTACTTCGTCAAGGACGCCGACGAGCTGGTCGGCCCCGGGCGCGTCCGCCACTTCGACTGGCGGGCCGGGGTCGAGCGCGAGACGCACGACTGGCTCCCGCTCGACCGCGTGGCCCCGGGGCGCCCGCTCGACGTCATCCTCACGGCCGGGGCCTCGTGCCCGGACGCCCTCCTCGACGACGTCGTCCGGAAGCTGGCCTCGTGGGTCCCCGGCGCCCGGCCGGTCGAGGAGGCCCTGGCCCCGTTCGAGGCCGAGCCGGCCTGACGCCGGCGAGCGCGCCGCCAGCGGGGATCGTGGCGGTGGTGTCGGCGGCGAACG
>CAZDFV010000343.1:0-3498 GCA_964504495.1 uncultured Rhodothermales bacterium | reverse complement strand
CCTCCAGCGGCTCATCGACGGCTCGTAGCGCGGGCCGCCGCGCGCGCTCCCGAACCGGCCGCCGCCGGAAGACGAGGTCGCAGACGAGGTCGCGGCGGAACGTACGAGGCCCGCCCGGCACAGCGCCGGGCGGGCCTCGGAGGTTTCGAGCGGCTGGCGACGCGCGTCGCCAGCGCGGCACCGCCAGCGGGGCGGGCTAGCCGCCGAGCGCGAACCGGACGAACCGGCGGAGCTCGGCGCCCCGGCCCGTCAGCATCTGCTCGACCGTCTGCGACGAGTCCTTCACGAACGGCTGCTCGACGAGCACGTTGTCCTTAAAGAAGCGGGTCAGCTTGCCCTGGGCGATCTTGTCGAGGATCTGCTCGGGCTTGCCCTCGGCGCGGGCCTGCTCCCGGCCGATCTCGAGCTCCTTGTCCTGGACGTCCTGCGGGACGTCGGCGCGCGTGGCGGCGACGGGGTTCATGGCCGCGGCCTGCATCGCGACGTCGCGGCCGGCGTCCTCCAGGTCGCCGTCGCCCGCCATCTCGACGAGCACGCCCAGCTTGGCGCCGGGGTGGACGTAGTCGACCACGGTGCCGCCGGCGGTCGCCTCCAGGATCTCGAACCGGCGGACCTCGATCTTCTCGCCGATCTTGCCGGTCATGGTCGTGAGCGCCTCGCCGAGCGGCTGGCCGTCGACCTGGACGCCTGTCTGGGCGGCCTCGACATTCGCCGGACGCTCCGCCAGCAGGGCGCGGGCGATCGTCTCGGCGAAGGCGACGAACTCGTCGTTCCGGGCCACGAAGTCGGTCTCCGAGTTGACCTCGGCGATCACGGCCGCGTCGCCGCTCTCGGTCGTGGCCGTGACGATGGCGCCCTCCGTCGCCTCGCGGTCGGCCCGCTTGGCGGCCACCTTCTGGCCCTTTTTGCGGAGGATCTCGACGGCCTGGTCGAAGTCGCCGTCGGCCTCGACGAGCGCCTTCTTGCAGTCCATCATACCGACGCCGGTCGCCTCGCGGAGCTTCTTGACGTCCTGTGCGGTGATTGCCATGTCGTGTGTCTGTGTCGTGGTGCGTGGGGGAAACGGACGGGGCGCGGAGCGGGTCACGCTCCACGCCCCACGTCCTACGAGGCCGGCCCTAGCTGGCGGCCTCCTTCTCGGCGTCGGCCAGCGTCGTGACCTCCTCCTTTTTCTCCTCGGGCTCGGCCTCGCCCTTCTCGGCCTCGGCGGCGGCCTCCGCGGCGCGCGTGGCAGCCTCGGCGGCGGCCTCCTCGCGCTGCGCCAGCCCAGCCTGCCGGCCCTCGACGATGGCGTCGGCGATGACGCGCGTGAAGAGGGCCACCGACTTCATCGCGTCGTCGTTGGCCGGGATCGGGAAGTCGACGAGGTCGGGGTCGACGTTGGAGTCGACGAGGGCGATGATGGGGACGTTCAGCTTCCGGGCCTCATCCACCGCGATGTGCTCGCGCTTGACGTCGACGACGAACACGGCGCCGGGCACCTTGTTCATCTCGGAGATCCCGCCGAGCACGCGCTCGAGCTTCTCGAGCTCGCGGCTCCGCATCAAGCGCTCCTTCTTCTTGAGCCCGTCGAGCGACCCGTCGGTCTCCTCGCGGCGGAGCGTCTCCATCCGCCTCAGCGACCCGCGGATCGTCTGGAAGTTGGTGAGCATCCCGCCCTGCCAGCGGTCGACGACGTAGGGCATCCCCGCGCGCTCGGCCTCCTCGCGGACGACGTTCTGGGCCTGCTTCTTCGTCCCGATAAAGAGGACGTTCCGGCCGCGCGCGGCGAACCGGGCGGCGGCCTCGGCGGCCTCGTCGAGGAGGGACTGGGTCTGCTTGAGGTCGAGGATGTGGATCCCGTTCCGCTGCATGAAGATGTACGGGGCCATCTTCGGGTTCCAGCGGCTCGTGAGGTGCCCGAAGTGGGCGCCCGCACGGAGAAGGTCTTCGATCGCGACGCGTGCCATGATGGTTTCGTTGTGTGGTTGGGACCTGGCCCCGCCGTCAGCCGCGCTGGCGATCCCGGTCGGCGACCGTCGGTGCGGCCCGCGTCGGGGACACCCGCCAGCGCGTCGGGCGGGGGGTGGGATAGAGGTACGGGGTACTCGGTACGAGGTACGGAGGGCCGTACCGGGTACCTCGTACCCTGTACCAGAAGCGCGCTAGCGCTTCGAGAACTGGAACTTCTTGCGGGCCTTGGGCTGGCCCGGCTTCTTCCGCTCGACGGCGCGGGGGTCGCGCGTGAGGTAGCCGGCGTCGCGGAGCGGCTTCCGGAGGTCCGCGTTGAACTCGACGAGGGCCCGGGCGATCCCGAGCTGGATGGCCTCGGCCTGGCCGGTCAGCCCGCCGCCCTTGGCGTTGACGAGGACGTCGAACTGGCCGCGGAGCTCGGTGAGGTCGAGCGGGGCCGTCGCCGCCCGCTGGCGGATGCCGGTCGGGAGGTACTCGGCGAGCGGCCGCTTGTTGACGACGACGTCGCCGGAGCCGGGGCGGAGGTAGACGCGGGCGACCGACGTCTTGCGGCGGCCGACGGCCTGGTACTGGGTGGTTGCCATGCGTGGGGGCGGCAGGCCAGCGGAGCACGTCCGCCAGCGGGCCGGGCTAGTCGAGGGAGAGCGGCTGCGGCTGCTGGGCCGCGTGCGGGTGGTCGGGGCCGGCGTAGACGTGGAGCTTGCCGAGCATGGCCCGGCCCAGCTTGTTCCGCGGCATCATCCCCTTGACGGCGTTCTCGACGATGAACGTGGGCTTCTGCTCGCGGACCTCCTTCGGCGTCCGCTGCTTGATGCCGCCGGGGTAGCCGGAGTGCCGGAAGTACTCCTTGTCGGTCTCCTTCTTCCCCGTGAACCGGACCTTGTCCGCGTTGACGACGACGACGTGGTCGCCGACGTCCATGTGGGGCGTGTACTCGGGCTTGTGCTTGCCGCGGAGGACCGTGGCGACGCGCGCGGCGAGGCGGCCGACGACGGCGTTCTCGGCGTCGACGACGTGCCAGGCGGCCTCGACGTCGCCGGGCTTGGCGCTGTACGTCTTGAACGAGGTCGTATTCATAGCGGGGGAGGGGCCGAGGGCGGCGGCCGGACAAAAAAACGGGCGGCTCCGGAACCGACCGGCGTCGGCGCCGGCCAGCCCGACCGCACCGCGACCGGATACGCCCACCGTGGGGCGCGTCTAGACAGGGGAAGGTAGGGGGATGAGGGGCGGCGGGCGGCCTCCGGGGCACGGGTTCAACCATTCTTCCCCCGTCCGGTCGGGTATCTTCGCCGGTCCGCCGCCGCACGCCTCGACCGCCAGCCGCCCATGCCGCTGCCCGCGTCCGCTCGCCGATGGGTCCTGGGCGCGCTGGCGGCGGTCGCAGTCGCCTACCTCGGGGCGTGGGTCGCCTCCGCCTCGTCGGAGACCGAGCGGGCGCGCGTGGCCGACCTCGCCGCCCTCTCGGCCGAGGACGCGGCCGGGATCGAAGAGCCGGGGGCCGCAGACCTCGTCGCCGCCCTGGACGTCGTCGAGGCGGCCCGCCAG
>CAZDFV010000342.1:0-3500 GCA_964504495.1 uncultured Rhodothermales bacterium | reverse complement strand
GACGGCCCCGCGCGCGGGGCGGAGCTAGCGCGTGCGGAGGCGGACCGTCCCGCTCCCGGTCTCGACGTCGATGTCGGGGCCGCCGCGCCCGATCTGGCCCTCGGCCCGGCCCCGCTCGTTGCGGCCGCGGAACCCGAGCGCCTCGTCGATCCGGACGCTCGACGCCTCGACCGCGACGTCGAACCCGGCGTCGCGCGGGAGCCCCAGCGAGACCGACCCGCTCCCCGTGTCGATCTCGACCGGGGCGGCCCCGGCGAGGGCCAGCTCGACGCCGCCGGAGCCGGTGTCGACCAGGACCGGCCCGCGCACGAGCCCGACGTCCACGCTCCCCGAGCCGGTGTCGACCGCCAGCTCGCCGTCCACGCTCTCGACGCGGACGCTCCCACTTCCGGTGTCGATCTCGACGTCGCCCCGGAGCGCGTGGGCGTGCACGCTCCCCGAGCCCGTGTCGAGGACGACGCGCTCGCCGTCCACGTCGGCCACGCGGACGCTCCCGCTCCCGGTGTCCACGCGGAGGTCGCCGGTGAGCGGGCCGACGTCCACGCTCCCCGAGCCCACGTCGATCGCGGCGTCGAACCGGCGCGGGACCTCGACGGTCACGTCGAACCGGGCGTCCGTCCGGCCCGTCCGCCAGTTGCGGCGCTCGGGGTCGGTCTGGACGACGAGCCGGTCGCCGTCGGTGCGGGCGGAGAAGCGGCGGCGCTCGAACTCGCGCTCGGCGTCGCGGCCCCGGCCCTCCACGACAACGCGCGCGCGGTCGCCCCCGCCCGTCCGAACGGTCACGCTCGCCGAGCCCAGGTCGAGGTCGAGCGTCCCGCCCGGCCGCACCCGAAACGTCTCGTCGAGGAAGACGCCCTCGGCCCGGCCTTGCCGGACGTCTACGAGCTCGACGGTCCGCTCGACGGTCCGCTCGACGTGCCGCTCGGGGTGGGGGTGGGCGTGGCGCTCCCCGAACATCGAGGCGCCCGCCAACCGCGAGAGGCCGAGCACGACGAGGAGGGCGCCGAGGGCGAGGAGGGCGAGGCGCTGGACGCGGCGGCGGGTGCGGGCGGACATGGCGGCGGGGGAGACGGGGGCGGGGCGGGCGCGTAGGACGCGGGCCACCTTTCCGCTACGCCGCCGCCGCCCCTGAGGTTACAGCCCGTGCCCCGACCGCTCCCCCGCCCGTTCTTCGCCCGGCCCACGCTCGCGGTCGCCCGCGACCTCCTCGGCGCGCTCCTCGTCCACGAGACGGACGGCGGCCGGCTGGCGGGCCGGATCGTCGAGACCGAGGGCTACCTCTCCGACGACCCGGCGATGCACGGGTGGAGGGCCACGTTCGGCGACGACGGCCGCGTCCTCCCGCGCGGCCGGGCCCGCGGTCTGTTCGCCGCGCCGGGGACGGCCTACGTCTACAAGGTGTACTACACGCACTGGCTCCTCAACGTCGTGACCGAGCCGGAGGGCGAGGCCGGGGCCGTCCTCGTCCGGGCCGTCGAGCCGGTCGAGGGAGAGGACCGGATGGCCCAGAACCGGCCGCCGTCGGTCAAGCGGGCCCGCGACCTCACGAACGGCCCGGGCAAGCTGACGCAGGCGCTCGCCATCGCCGAGGCCCCGGACGCCGCGCGCAGCCGGTTCCACGGCGCCGACCTCACCGCGCCCCCCCTCTACTTCGCCGAGGGCGAGCCGGTCCCGGACGCCGTCGTCGCGCGGTCGAGCCGGATCGGGCTGAGCCGGGGCGTCGACCTCCCGTACCGGTTCTTCGTCGCGGGCCACCCGTCCGTCTCGCCGGGCGAGCCCAGCGACCTCAGGGTCGCCCGGAAAACGCGCCGGGACGGGCCCTGACCGCCCGCGTCGGCGTTCGCGCCCCCGCTGGCGGGCCTCGCCAGCCCCCCCGCCGACGGCCCCGCCGCCCCCCCGTGCCCCACCTCAGCGCCCGCGCCCTCGACCTCTGGGACCGCGTCCAGTCGAGCTACTGGTTCATCCCGTCGCTCATGAGCCTGGCCGCGGCCGTGCTCTCGGTCGTCCTCATCCGCGTCGACGCGGCCGTCGGGTCCGGGTGGATCGAAGACGTCGGGTGGCTCTACGGGAACCGCCCGGCCGGGGCCCGGGCCGTGCTCTCGACGATCGCCGGGTCCATGCTCGGCGTGGCCGGCGTCACGTTCTCGATCACGATCGCCAGCGTGGTCTACGCGAGCGGGCAGTACGGCCCGCGGCTCTTAGCCAACTTCATGCGCGACCGGGGCAACCAGGTCACGCTCGGGACCCTCATCGCGACCTCGCTCTACTGCCTCCTCGTGCTCCGGTCGATCCGGGCCGAGGGCGACGACCCGGCCGTGGCCGAGGCGTTCGTCCCCGACATCACGGTCCTCGTCGGGCTCGGGCTGGGCGTGGCCTCGATCGGCGTGTTCATCTACTTCATCCACCACGTCCCCGAGTCGATCCACGTCTCGAACGTGATCGCCGGGGTCGGCCGCGAGCTCCAACGGAAGGTGGACACGCTGTTCCCCGAGCGGCTCGGGACGCCCGCGCTCGACCGGCGCGACGGGCCGGGCCGGGCGGCCGGGGGCGACGGGGCGGCGCTCCCGGACGGGTTCGCCGGGCGGGCCGCCCGCGTCCGGGCCCCCGGGCCCGGCTACGTCCAGAGCATCGACGCCCGGGAGCTCATGCACGTCGCGTGCGAGCACGACGTGGTCCTCCGGATCGCCCGGCGGCCGGGCGACTTCGTCAGCGCCGGCGACGTTCTCGCGCTGGTCGGGCCGCCGGGCCGGGCCGACGGCGACGTCTGCGGCCGCGTGGCCGGGGCGTTCTCGTGCGGCGACCAGCGGTCGGACCGCCAGGACGTCCACTTCCTCGTCAACGAGCTCGTCGAGATCGCCGCGCGGGCGCTCTCGCCCGGCGTGAACGACCCGTTCACGGCCACGTCGTGCCTCGACTGGCTCGGGGCCATGCTCAAGGCGCTCGCCACGCGCGACTTCCCCGACCCCGTCCGCTACGACGCCGACGGGGCCCTCCGGGTCGTCGCCCAACCGACGACGTTCGAGGAGTTCGTCGAGGCCGCCGTCGGCCAGCTCCGTCCGTACCTCGCCACCGACCGGAACGCCGCGCTCCACGCGCTCCTCGTGCTGGCCGAGGTCGGCGCCCGGGCCCACGACGGCGGCCACCGCGACGCGCTCCGGGCCCAGGCCGACGCCCTCGCCGAGGGGGCCTGCGAGGCCCTCACGCTCGAGGCCGACGTCGACCTCGTCCGCGAGCGGCACCGGACGGTCGTGGCCCTCCTCGAAGGTCGGCTCGACCCCGACGAGGCCCGCCGCGAGACGGACTGGGTCGGTGGGACGGCCTAAGTGCGCCTCGCTGGCGGCCGTCGCCAGCGGAGCCGCTCAGCGGGTGACGGTCAGCCGGGCCGAGGCGGCGCCGGCGGCCGTCCGCACGCGGACGACGTAGACGCCAGGGGCCAGCCCGGACGGGAGCGCCACGGCCGTCCGGCCTGCGACGACGCCGTCGAGCGCGACCGCCAGCCG
>CAZDFV010000341.1:0-3551 GCA_964504495.1 uncultured Rhodothermales bacterium | reverse complement strand
CGTCCGGCCCTATGCGCAGGGCAAGGTGCCGATGGCCTATGGCTACACGCTGCTCGTGCCGTACTTCGAGCGTGACGCGAACAGTCCGGCGGCGAGGACGACCGACTATCTTCCCCACCCGGCCGGCGGCGACGGGTCGGCCCACGAGCGGGCGGCCTGACGTCGGAGGCCGCCGCCCGCGGGGCCGAGGCTACCGAACGACCGTCACGGTCCGCGTGGCTGCCGCACCCTCGCCCGTGAGCCGGACGACGTAGACGCCGGCCGCGAGCCCCCGGGCCTCGAGCTGGGTCTCGTGCTCACCGGCCGGCCGCTCTCCGTCGACGAGGACGGCGACCTCGCGGCCGAGCGCGTCGTAGACCGCCAGCCGGGCCCGGCCTGGGGCGTCGAGCGCGTACCGGACGCGCGTCGACTGGCGGAACGGGTTGGGCGCCGGGGCCGCCAGCGACACGCCGGGTGCGAGCGGCTCGTCGGGCCCGCCCTCGGCCGTCACGCCGCCCGTCGTCTCGTACGTAGGAAAGCCGCCGCCCGAGTCGGTCGCGCCGAGGGCGTTCCCGGTCCCGACGAGCGCTCCGATGTTGGCGTCGAGCATGTCGATGTCGCGCACGAGCCAGAACCCCCCACCGTCGGGCCTCTGGTAGCCGGTCGACACCGCCCACGTCCGGCCGCCGTCCTCGGTCCGCCAGACCGCACCGGCCTCGTCGATGACGAACCCGACCTCCGGCGTCCCGAAGTCGACGGCCTCCACGTCCACCGACGTCCCGATCACTCGCGTGATCTCGGACGCCAGCGGTTCGAGCAGGTCCTCCTCGAAGAAGACCCGGCCGCCGGAGCTGTTCGTCTGGACGACGACCCAGCCGTCTCGGCCGTTGTACGCGATGTCGCGGATGCCGTCCACGGCGACGACCTGTTGCCACGTGGCGCCGCCGTCGCGGGTGGCGTAGACGTAGCCGGTCCCGCTGCTCGTCCGGGCGTCGCCGACGACGCCCTCCGTCTCCGAGGCGAACGCGACGGCGCGGAGGGCCTGTAGGCCGGGGCGCGGGACTGCGTTGCCGTCGGCGTCGACGAAGTCGAGGAGGGCCTCCTCCCACGTCTCCCCGTCGTCGGTTGAGCGGTACCCCCTCCCGTCGCCGACCACGAACCAAGTCGTCCCGCCGGCGTGCGCGACGGCGCGGAACGACTGCGACGACGGCGATGGCATGGTGACTCGGGCCCACGACCGGCCGCCGTCCGTCGTTCGCAGGACCACGTTGACCTGGCCGACGGCGAGGCCCACCTCGGCGCCCAGCGCGCCGGGCCGGAAGGCGACGGCCTCGAGGACCGGGAACGGCGCGTCGGCGGGCGGGTCGACGTCGATCCACGTCTGGCCGCCGTTCTCCGTCCGCAAGATCACGTCGTCGCCGACGACGACGCGGTGGGCCGCGTCGAGCACGGCGACGCCCGTCAGGCCCGACCCCCCCGAGGCGGGCTTTGTCTGCGGGTACCAGTAGTACGTGACCGGGTCCTCCACGGAGTCGCAGAAGGCGGTCGCGGGCTGGTCGGGGTCGCCGTCGATGAAGACGGTCACGAAGCCCCGCCGGTCTGAGCCGAAGTCGGGCGCGCGGTACGCGACCGGATCGATCTCGCCGCACGGCGATCCGCTCGTTCCCGCCTCGACGGGGAACGCCGGCGTCAGGCCCGGCCCGACGACCGACTCCTCCCCCAGGTAGTCACGGAGCACGACGTAGGAGCTCCCCACCGAGATCGGGACGACGAGCGAGTCCGGGGTCGCCCACACGGCCGAGCCCGGCAGCCTCTCCATCGGGACGACCGTCTCGACGCCGTGCTGGAACAGGTGGGCCTCCGCCTCGACGACGGGGATCGACCCCTTCGTCCCGACGGCCACGAGCACGCGGCGCATGGTGCCCGTGACGAGGTTCTCGCCCGCGAGCGGGAACGGGTCGACGGGGTCGGGGCTGACGAGGGCGAGGTGGGCGTTCCGCGGCATCGCCATGTCGAGGAGGTCGCGCGGCCACTCGTCGTCCGCGTCGGCCCACGCCTCCCAGTGGTCGAGGAACCGGCGGCCCTGGCGGTCGCGCTGCGGGCCGCTCACGGCGAGCCACGCGCTCGGGAACGGCCGGCCGTTGATCTGGAACGCGGCGCCGGACCCCTCCGCCACCCCGAGGAAGCCGAGCACGTCGCGGAGCGTGTAGCCCGCGCTCCCGGCCGGCGACCCGGTGTAGACCCGGTAGTCGAACGGGTTGCCGAAGTAGCGGGCGGGGACGTCGGCGGCGGGGTCGCCGGAGTACCCGTAGTCGAGGCCGAGCCGGAGCGTGCGGGCGTCGATCTGGTCCTGGAACGACTCCCAGAGGCACGGCTCCGAGGCCGTCCCGCACGACCAGTTGCTGTCGGCCGAGTTCCACCGCTCGACCTCGGCCTCGAGCCCGACCACGCGGACGCCGATGGGGGCGCCGCGCCGGAGCCGCCGGAGCTGCTCGAGGGTCACCGTGATCGGCTCGGTCTCCGTCCCGACGACCCGGCGGTCGACCACGACGGGGTCGGAGAGCGCGTCGCCCGGCGTGAGGTTCGACGGGAAGGGGTCGGCCGGGCGGACGGTCCCGATGAGTTCGCCGCCGACGGTTACGTTGAGGACCGGCCGGACGTTTTTGGCCGTGCCGCCGCCGGTGTTGCGGGCGCGCAGGAACAGCGTGAGCTCGGCGGCCTCGTTGGCCGTCGTCGTCGTGGCCGTCTCCCAGTTCAACTCCTGGTTGTAGGACGCCGTCGCCGAGAACCCGACCGTGAGCGACTGGGAGACCTCGGTCTCGGTCGACACCTTCGGCCCCTCGAAGAGGCTCGCCTCGGCGCCGACCGTCGTCGTCACCGCCGTCGTGGACTCCACGCTGAACGTGGTCTCGAACCCCGTCTCGACGCTCTGGCCCTGGGAGTCCGTGATGGTCGACCGGGGGGCGTACTGGTAGCTGTCGAGGCGCACCTCGATCTGGGGGGCCGCCGCCACGAGCGGGTGCCGGTACGGGCTCTCGACCGTCGCCTCCATGTTGACCCCCGTGGCCTCCTGGAAGTCGCTGTACGGGTCGCCGTCGGTCGACCACGCCGTCGGGTCGGTCACGAAGCACCCGTCGGCGCCGGGCGTGCAGGCCTCGAGGTCCTTGTCGAAGCCGGACCGCTCGAGGTCGTCGTCGAGGCAGTCGCCGTCGAGGTCCTCGGTCGGGTCGACGCCGGTCGGGCACTCGGCCGCAGCGTTGAGGGCGCCGAAGGCCGGTTCGGCGGCCGGGGGCGGGGCGGTCTGCGCGGCGAGCGGGGCGCTGGCGGCGGCCGCTAACGCGAGGGCGAGCGTGCGGGTGGCGTGAGTCATCGTCGGAGGGGAGGGTGGGTCTCTGCCTCCTCACGCCGCGTTCCGCCGAAGGACAGATCATCCCCCGGCAGAAAAACGCTCGGACGGTTCGGGGCGCGACGACGTCGGCGGCCGGCTCAGGGCCTGCCGAGGGGCCGTCTCGGTCCTGGCCGCGCGCCGTGCCCGCCCGACGGGCGGCGCACCTCCGCCAGCGGGACGGGCG